>CABSYW010000001.1 GCA_902482035.1 uncultured Collinsella sp.
CGCGATTGGCGAAAATGCGTTGGTGGAAATGGTGAAAATTATATTGACGCTAACATCGTCGAGGCCGAGAACAGGCAGGTCAGGTTCCTGGCCGCCCGGATATCGGAGGCCCTCGACGAGGCCGGGGCCCTCGAGGCCGAGACGGCGGCGCTGCTCGAGGGCGACGAGACCTACGCGTGCCTGCTCACCGTGCCCGGCATCGGCCCGAGGACCGCGGCGCAGCTCGCGGTGTCGGTCGACATCGGGAGGTTCCCGGACCACGACCACCTGGCCTCGTACTGCGGCATAGCCCCGAGGGTGAGGAGCTCCGGCACGTCGGTGAGGTCGGTCAGGGCGTCCAGGCGCGGCGACGCGAGGCTCAAGTCCCTGCTGATCTTCTCGTGCAACAGCCTGGTGAGGTCCTCGGGGCGCTACGGCGAGTACTACCGGGCCTGCAGGGCACGGGGCATGGGGCACGGGCGGGCGCTCAAGGCCGTCGCGAGGAAGCGGCTCAGGGCGATATACGCCGTGATGCGCGACCGGGTGCCCTACCGGGAGTAGCCCCGACGGTTGACAAAACTATAGGAACACCCAACGGATCAATAAGAAAAGAGGGGCTGTCCCACACTTGGCGGGACAGCCCCCTCTGGCATCGGCATGTGCAAAACGGCTCGTTAGTAACCCTGACCGTAGCCTTGACCCTGGCCTTGCTGGCCCAGCAGCTCCTCCAGATACTGGCGCAGCTGCTCGTCGGTAATACCGCCGTTGCCGGTGTCGGTCGAACTGTCGTCCTGCTGCTGGTTCTGCAGTTCCTCGTCAGAGCCCAGCACGACGGTGACCTTCTTCTCTTCCTTGCCGCGCATAAGCGAGATCTCGACCTTCTCGCCCACCTCATGGCTGCGCAGCGCGATGATCAGGCCATCGGCGCTCGTAATCTCGTCGTCGCCCAGCTTGGTAATGACATCGCCCTCTTGGATGCCGGCCTTGGCGGCGGGACCGTCCTCGACGACGCTTGCCACGTAGGCGCCGCTATCGGTGCTGAGCTTGTTGGTGCGGGCGTTGAGCGCATTGACGCTCGAAAGCGTGGCGCCCAGGTACGGATGAACCGGCGTCTTGCCGTCGATGATCTGGTCGGCAATGTTCTTGGCGTAGTTAACGGGAATAGCAAAGCCCACGCCCGAGCTGGAGCCCGAATAGCTCTCGATGAGCGAGTTGATACCCACCAGCTCGCCATTGTCGTTGACGAGCGCGCCGCCGGAGTTGCCCGGGTTGATGGCGGCATCGGTCTGGATCATGTTGGCATAGATGGTGTTGCCGCTGGTAGAGCTCATGGCCGTGGAGCGGTAGAGCGCCGAGACGATACCGGTGGAGACAGACTGCTCGTTGCCGAACGGCGAGCCGATCGCCATAACCCACTCGCCAACGTTGAGCTTGGAGGAGTCGCCAATTTCGATCGGCGTGAGCTTGGAGGCGTCGGCATCCTTGAGCTTGATGACGGCCAGGTCGCTCGAGGCATCGTTGCCCACGAACTCGGCCTCGTAGGTGGTGCCGTCGTCCATGGTAACCACGTACTGGTCATAGCCATCGACCACGTGGTTGTTGGTGAGGATGTGGCCCTCGGTATCGAGCACCACGCCCGAACCGACGCTGCCCGAACTATCCGACTCGTCGGCAGACTGCGAAAGCGAGCCATTCTGACTACCGCTCGAAGTGGCGGTGATGGAAACCACGGAGGGCAATGCCTTGGCAGAAACGGCCTCGGCCAGCGTGGTGTCCTCGGAGTCGATGGTGATCTTTTGCGTCGACGAACCCGAAGCACCCGCCGTCACGGCATTCTTTCCGCCGCCAATGTTGAGCGTGCCACTCATAATGAGCGCGATGACCAGCAGGGCGCCGCAGGCGCAGCCGGCAAGCGCCGTAATAAAGATCGGCAGCTTTTTGGTCTTGGTCTTGACCACCGTGTGCTTGTTCACGACCTGTTGGCCGCTCAGCGGCTTGCCGGTCTGCGTGTCGTAGGCCTGCACGTAGGGAATGTTGTTGCCGTCGGCAGGCGTCGACTCCACCTGCACGCGCGGCTGCTGCTGAGTCTCGCCGGCGTTGCCCGCATCCTGGGGACGCTGGGAATCGTACTCGCTCATAGCTGCGATCCTTTCGTCAAATAACCAAAGGCCCGCCAAACATGTGGCGGGCCATCATTGTTCATGTTGAGTTGTACCCCAATATGCGAGCGCAAGTGTATGAGAACGCAATCTTTTAGGAAGGCTTAAGTTCTGCTGCAAACTCGAAAGGAACCCGCACCTGCGTCAAAACCACCACAAAGGTGCCTGTCCCCTTTGTGGTGGAAATCTAGTCCTTAAACAGATAGCCCACGCCGCGGACGGTGGTGATGTGCGCCGCGATCTGCGGGCCCACCTTGGAGCGGATGCGTCGGATGTGCACGTCGACGGTACGCGTGCCGCCGCAGTACTCAAAGCCCCACACGCGGTGCAGCAGCACTTCGCGGCTGTAGGCGCGGTTGGGATGCGTCGCCAAAAAGCTCAGCAGCGAGTACTCCATCAGCGTCAGGTCGATAGGCTCGTCATCGAGCGTCACCTGGTAGGTGGCCAGGTTGATCTCGAGGTTATCGATGTTGAGCACATCGTCGGCGGCGACGGTCTCCTCCTCGCCCATCAGGCGCTGTGCGCGAGCCTTGAGTTCGTTGGGCGTCGCCGTGGGGCATACAAAGTCGGCATGCGCATGATTCGGCAGGCGCAGGGTGCCGAGCGCCTCGTCGTCGACGATCACCAACATGGGAACGCCGCCGCGATCGTCAAGCCACTTGGCGATCTGATCGATGCGGTCGCTGCGGATGCCATCGGAATCGAGGATCAGCAGGTCAAAGTCGTGCGCCGCAGTCGGCGAATCGGGGGTTGCCAGGCTCACCTCGACACCCAGGGTGGTCGTCAAGCTGCGGGCAAACTCGTGGAAGCGCGTCGTGCGCGCCATGAACAGGGCACTCTTATCGGACATATCGGCCTCCAAAGAAATGAGCTTAATCGTACTGGAACAAGCCAGCGCGATTAGGAGTTCGCCAGGTAGTGCTTGATCTCCCACTCGGTGATCGTAGACTCAAACTTATGCCACTCGTCGCGCTTCTTTTTGAGGAAGAAGCCGTGGATGTGCTCGCCGAGGGCATCCTTCATAAACTGCGAGTCCTCAAACACGTCGAGCGCCTCTTTGAGCGAGCGCGGCAGCGGCGTGTAGCCGGCCTCGAGCATCTGACGGTCGGTAAGCTTGAGCGTCTCGGCCGTTGCCTCGGGCGGAAGTTCCAGCTTGCGCTCAATACCGTCCAGACCAGCCGCCAGCGTGACGGCGTTGACCAGGTACGGGTTGGCCATAGGATCGGGGCTACGAAGCTCGATGCGCGTGGACAGCTGCTTGCCGGGCTTGTAGACCGGGATGCGAACCATGCTCGCGCGGTTGCGCAGACCCCACGTGGCGTACTGCGGCACGGAATCGCCGCCCGTAGTGATGCGCTTGTACGAGTTGACCGTGGGATTGGTGATGGCGCTGATCTCGCGGGCGTGCGCCAGGATGCCGGCCATATAGTGCTTGGCAACATCGGAGAGATGGTACTTCTCGTCGTCCTCGCCCCAAAAGACGTTATTGCCGTCGTGGTCGAACAGCGACTGATGCAAAAACATGGCGCTGCCGTCCTCGCCCGCCAGCGGCTTGGGCATAAAGGAAGCGTGGCAGCCGCTCTCATAGGCCTGCTGCTTAATGATGAGCTTGGCCGTGGTGATGGCGTCGGACATGCTCAGGGCCTCGGCGTGGCGCAGGCTCATGCCGTGCTGCGAGCGGCCGGCGGCGTGGAAGGTGTACTCCACGGGCACGGACATCTTCTCGAGCGTGAGGACCGTGTTGCGGCGCAGGTCGCGGGCGGCGTCGCTCACCGAAAGATCGAAATAGCCCACGTTGTCGAGCGGCTCGGGCGTATGCTCGTCGGGGAAGTAGTAATACTCCAGCTCGGCACCAACGTTGAGCAGATAGCCGGCCTTCTCGGCCTTGTGAAACATGCGGCGCAGCGCATCGCGCGGGTCGCCGGCAAACGGCTTGCAGTCGGGGGTGCACACGTCGCAGAACACGCGGGCGACGCCGTTGTGGCTAGGGCGCCACGGCAGGATCTGGAAGGTCGAGGCGTCGGGAAACGCCAGCATGTCGGCTTCCTCGGGCGTGGCAAAGCCCTCGATGGCCGAGCCGTCAAAGCCGATACCCTCCTCAAAAGCGACCTCGAGGTCCTCGGGGCTGATGGCAAAGTTCTTGAGGCGGCCGAGAATGTCGACAAACCACAGACGCACAAAGCGGATGTCACGCTGTTCTACGGAGCGGAGTACGTAATCGATGTTCTGCTGGTTCATGTCGCTCCCCTTTCTTTCGGGCGGGTTTCGACTGGTCTATATCGCAGATACTATCGCAGAAAAATGTTTCCGCAGGGTTAAAGCGTATCAAGCGCTCAAAAAACGTGGGCGCGGAGGCCGTTGCGAACGAGCGGCTAGCGCGAAGTCGAAGCGCGGTGCTCGATGCGACCGGGGATCTCTATGCGCTTGGGAGCCAGCCTTGCGGCCTCGCCCACCGTGGTGGTGACCACATCGATGCGCTCGGACAGACGCTCGACCACGCGCTCGGCGATGGCGAGGGTGTCCTGCGCGGCCGTGGTCACGCCGCCAAAGAGCACATGGTTCCAAGGGTAATCGTCAAATGTCGCGATCTTGAGCCCAGCCGGCAACGAAGGTCCCAGCTGTGCCAGCGCCTCGGTCAGACGTAGGAAGACCAAGCCGTTGACGGCGATAAGGCCGAGCTTTTTACCTGCGTTGTCGCGGATAGTCTCGTCTAAGCGACCAACGCCCGTGGCACCGCCGTCGGCCAGGGTGACGACCTCGCCGGCCAGGCCGCGACGCGAGAGCTCGTCGGCAAAGGCCTCGGCGCGCTCGCGACGCACGGGGCTGTCGTCGCTTGCCTCGGTGAGCAGGCACAGACGTTCGCTGCCCGCAGCGGCCAAGGCGTCTACCAGGCCAGCGACCAGCTCACGGTTGTTGGAGGTCACCAGATCGATGCCACCGTCGGCAACGTCGCGGTCGAGCAGCACGACGGGCAGGCGCCCCGCGGCTGCGGCGATCGCCTCGTCGTTGCCGCCGCAGGTATTGACGACCAGACCGTCCACGCCGGCATCGATAAGCCTGGTGAGCGACTCCGCTTCCTTGGCAGGGTCGTTGCCGCTAATGGCCGTCATGAGCGAGCAGCCGCGCGCGGCGGCGCTGGCGGAAAGGCCCTCGAGCATGGCGCTGGAGAACGGATTGGCGATGTCGGCCAGGATCACGCCGATAAGGTTGGTGCGCGAGCTGCGCAGATTGCGCGCGGCGGCACGCGGACGATAGCCGGTGCGCTCAATGACCTCAGCGATGCGAGCACGGGTTTCCTCGGTCATCTGTCCGGGGCGGTTGTTGAGATAGCGCGAGACCGTGGCCGGGCTCACGCCCGCCTCGGCGGCAATGTCTTTGATTCTCATCTGCGCCATAGCGCACCCCGTTTCCCAATTTCGGCAGCCTTTGCCATTTTAGGCATTTTTTTAAAAATCTCGCTTGCAAAACGCTGTAGGTGAGTATACTACAACTCGAAACGAAACCGATTTCGTAAACCGATTTCGGCGAGCGTTGGCACGGAGGTGCAAAGATGCACCCTACCGTCTTGGCACCTCCGTGCCAACGCCATATCAAAGGTGTACGCACGAGCAAGAAGGAGCTGCGCGACCATGGGTAAAACGGTTCTTACCTTCGGCGAGATCATGATGAGGCTCTCGCCCAAAGATCATCTGCGCATTGAGCAGGCGACCGAGTTTGACGTCCGCTACGGCGGCGCCGAGGCCAACACCGCGCTTTCCCTGGCCTACCAGGGCGACAAGGCCGCTTACGTCTCCGTTGTCCCGGCCAATCGTCTGGGCGAGTGCGCCCTGCGTTCGCTGAAGGTCTATGACGTCGACACCACGCGCGTCGTGCGCCAGGGCGACCGTCTTGGTTCCTATGTGTTTGAGGTTGGCGCCTCGCAGCGCGGCAACGGCTGCGTCTACGACCGCAAGTACTCGGCCATCAACATGGCCAAGCGCGACATCTTTGATTGGGACGAGATCCTTAAGGGCATCGACGTCTTCTACTTCTCTGGCGTGACCCCCGCCGTGTCCGATGAGATGGCCGCCGCCTGCAAGGATGCCCTCACCGCTTGCCGCGCCAAGGGCATTACCACCGTCTGCGATGTGAACTATCGCGGCAAGATGTGGTCGCCCGAGAAGTCGCAGGCCACCATGAAGGAACTCCTTCCCCTCGTCGACATCTGCATCGCCAACGACGAGGACGCACCTGCCGGCCTCGGCATGACCTGCGTCTCCGGCTCCCTTGCACATGGCATCGAGGAGCGTGACACCTACGTCGAGATGGCCCGTCAGATCTGCGCCGAGTACGGTTGCAAGAAGGTCGCCTCGGTCGTCCGCAACATTTCCTGCGTCGAGCGCTCCATCTGGATGGGCATGCTCTTTGACGCCGAGAGCGGTGAGCACTGGTTCTCCCCTGCCCACGACGTGCACGTGCTCGAGGGCGTTGCCGCCGGCGACGCTTTCAACGCCGGCCTCGTCCATGCCCTCATCAACGACTTTGACCCGCAGGACGCCGTCAACTACGCGATTGCGGCCTCGATCCTCAAGCTCACCATCAAGGGCGATTCCAACTTGGTGACCGCAGACGAGATCGCAGCCGTCGCCAACGCCACTGACGGTGGCACCCGCGTCGCCCGCTAAGCCGTCTCCATTCCGCGGGCCGCAGTTCTCCATACCCCTGCGGCCCGCTCCCCGATTCCTCCAGTCGGACAAAACCACCAGTCCCATTCCGGTTTTGCCTGGCATTTCCTACACGACTGGTCGCGTAGCCGGTTTTGGAATTGCTTGTGACCCCAAGCAGTGCCTCCGATAACCAATCCAAAACCGGCTCTTGACCAGCACCTTTGGCAATCATGCGCCTGTGCGCGCCACACATCGAAAGGAACATCATGTTCGATCAGTTCTACACCACGCTTGAGTCCCTGGGCATTGTACCCGTCGTCGTGCTCGACAAGGTCGAGGACGCCGCCCCGCTCGCTCACGCCCTTATGGCAGCTGGCATGAAGTCCGCCGAGGTCACCTTCCGCACCGCCTGCGCCGCCGAGTGCATCGCCGCTATGGCCGAGGCCGAGCCCGAGATGTGTGTTGGCGCCGGCACCGTCCTGACCGTCGAGCAGGTTGAGCAGGCCCGCGCCGCCGGCGCCAAGTTCATCGTCTCCCCGGGCTATAACGAGGACGTCGTGAAGCACTGCATCGACATCGACCTGCCCGTCCTTCCCGGCACCGTGACCCCCTCCGAGGTCACCGCCGCCGAGAACCTTGGCCTCAAGGTCACCAAGTTCTTCCCCGCGGCCCAGTATGGCGGACTCAACACCATCAAGGCCCTCGCCGCCCCGTTTGTCGGCCACCGCTTTATGCCCACCGGCGGCGTGAGCACCGCCAACGTCGAGGAGTACCTGAGCTCCAGCGCCATCATCGCCTGCGGTGGCACCTGGATGGTCAAGCCGGCCCTGTTCGCCGATGGCGACTTCTCCAAGGTCGAGCAGATCGCCCGCGAGGCCATGGACGTCGTCAAGAAGGTCCGCGGCTAACTCCACCACCTGAGGACGGGGTAGAAATGGTAGGTTTTCTGCTCGACTACCCCGCTTGACTCGCTCTCTATCGCGGGGGCGCGACCGAGGCCGTGCCCCTTTTAAAACGGCTCGGAAGCGCGCCGTTTCCGTCACGAACAAGAACCGAAACCGTCTTGTATGCTGATAGAACGTGACGGAAGCGACACGCACCCGAGCCGCTTTTCCCACTCGACTGGCAGCCGTGCTCAGCTAAGCTGCTTTAACAAAAGCCAAGCCGCCAAAAATAGCTGCGGCGCCGTCTGGAGGAATGGGCCCTTGCTTCCTGTCTTTTCCTCCAAGCGGCACCGCAGTTTTTTGCCGATTGCGCCCCCGCGCGCGGTGAGATAAGGGGACGAGTTAGATGGCCGAGTCAGGGGGCAGCTCAAAATAGTCGGGATATAAGGCGATAACCGGGCCCTGCTCCTCGGGCATCAGATGCAAGTGCGTCTCTGCCAGATAGCTCGCCGTGTCGGTATCACCCTTCTTAATGGCCTCGAGAATCCGGCGATGCTGACGACGGATCGGCTCCCAATCCAAATCCTGCGACACCATACGTAACCAGTTGTATCGCTCAAAATGCGTGTTGACGCTCTTCATCCAATCCCACAACATGTGGCGGCCGGCAATCTCAAAGCACGTCTCGTGGAACAGGTTGTCCAGGTCGAAAAAGCGGCGCGTTTCTCGATGGTCGAGCGACTCGGACTCGGCCAGAATCTGCTCAAGCCGATCCTTTTGCTCGGGCGTGGCGGCCGAACAGCATTTAATGAGCACGCTTCTCTCGAGTTTCTCGCGCAAGAAACAGGCGTTCTCGGCGCGCTCCATGCTGATTTTTGAGACATAGGTGCCGCTTTTGGGACGAGTTTCCACCAGCTCCTGCTCACGCAGGCGCACAAAAGACTCGCGAATGGGCGTGCGCCCGATTCCCGTCTCCTTTTCCAGACCAATCGCCGAAAGACGCGTGCCAGGCTTGAGCTCGGCATAGATGATCTTGGAGCGCAATGCGTTGTATGCCTGATCTTGCAGGCTCTGATAATGCTGGTGCTGTTCCATAAAGCCCTCGGATGAAGCTCACGGTTTTTCGAATCTCATCACGTAATACTATCGCATCCCCCATACCCTCAGTTGCGGTGAAATAAGGACCGCTCGCGTCTCCAGGACCCCCAAACAATCCCTATTTCACCGCAACTTCCAATCAACTTGAATACAAATAAGCCCCGAGCTCGTGTGAGCTCGGGGCTTTTGTGCCACGCATCTATGAGAGGAGAAATGTGATGCGTCCGGGCGCTACTCCATGTAGCCACCCTGAATGGCGGAAACTGCATGCTCGGTAAAGAACTTGAGCGTGCCGGAGGTATAGCGATTGGCCTTGGGCTTCCAAGCACCTCGGCGCTCGGCCAGGACGGCGTCAACCTCGGCCGGCTCCATCTCCTTGCCGGCGATACCCACAATGGACAGCGAGCGCTCGGGGATGTTGATCTGGATAAGGTCGCCCTCCTCGATCAGGGCAATCGGGCCGCCCACAGCAGCCTCGGGCGAAACGTGACCGATAGCCGGGCCCTTGGAGGCGCCAGAGAAGCGGCCATCGGTAATCAGCGCAATGCTCGCGCCGAGCTCGGGGTCGCTAGCGATAGCCTCGGTGGTGTAGAACATCTCGGGCATGCCGGAGCCCTTGGGGCCCTCGTAGCGAATGATGACGGCGTCGCCGGGCTTGACCTCGTGCGTCAGGACGGCATGGATGGCGTCCTCCTCGCAATCGAACGGGCGAGCCTTGAGCGTAGCCTGGAACATCTCGCGCGGAACAACGGTGTGCTTGACGACGGCGCCCTCGGGGGCAAGGTTGCCGTGGAGGATGGCGATGGAGCCGTCGGTACCAAAGGCCTGGTCAAACGGGCGGATGATGTCCTCGCGCTTAAGGTTCCACTTCTCCAGGTAGCGGCCGCACTTCTCGTAGTAGCCGTTGTTCTTGAGATCCTCGAGGTTTTCGCCGAGAGTCTTGCCGGTGACGGTCATGACATCGAGATGGAGCATCGACTTGATCTCCTCCATGATGCGCGGCACGCCACCCGCATAGTAGAAGAACTGCGCCGGCCACTCGCCTGCGGGACGAACGTTGAGCAGGTAGTGGGCGCCACGGTGCAGGCGATCGAAGTCGTCGGCGGACATCTCGATGCCAAACTCACGCGCGATCGCGGGGATATGCAGCAGCGAGTTGGTGGAGCCGGAAATGGCGCCGTGAACCATGATGAGGTTCTCGAAGGACTCCTTGGTCACGATGTCGCGCGGGCACAGGTTGTGCTCGGAGAGCCACACGGACTGACGGCCGGCCTCACGGGCGAACTCGCGCAGGTCGGAGCTAGTGGCGGGCAGCAGAGCGGTGCCGGGAAGCATAAGGCCCAGGGCCTCGGCGGTAACCTGCATGGTCGAAGCGGTACCCATAAAGGAGCAAGCGCCGCAGCTGGGACAGGCGTTGTGCTTGGCAAACTCGAGCTCCTCGCGGGAAATCTCACCGCGCTCGTAGCGAGCAGAGATCGCGCCGAGCTGCTCCAGGGTCAGCAGGTCGGGACCGGCATCCATGACGCCACCGGTAACGACGATGGAGGGGATGTTAACGCGGCCCATGGCCATGAGGTTGGCGGGCAGGCCCTTATCGCAGCTGGCGACAAAGACACCGGCATCGAACGGGGTGGCCTTGGCGTGAATCTCAATCATGTTGGCGATCATGTCGCGGCTGGGCAGCGAGTAGTTGATGCCGTCGTGACCCTGTGCCTCGCCGTCGCAGATATCGGTGCAGAAATAGCGGGCGCCGTGACCACCAGCCTCGGCAACACCGGCGCGGACCTCCTCGACCAGCTCGAACAGGCCGGCAGAACCCGGGTGCGAGTCGCCAAACGTCGACTCGATAATCACCTGCGGCTTGTCCAGATCCTCAATAGTCCAGCCAGAGCCCAGACGCAGCGGGTCCATCTCGGGGCTGATGGTGCGGAACTTGCCGGAACGCGGCTGCAGCTTGGCAACCAGGTCGGCTGCCTCCTGCTGAATCTGTGCCTTGGTCTTCTCGTCCATGATGTGCTCCTTTGGTTTAAGGCTTACTTGTTTTGATATCGATTGATGTGAAGTGCCGGCTTGCAATTAGGCGATAAACGAAATCACCAGGGCGCAGGCAAGACCCGTAAGGCCGATGATCGTCTCCATAACGGTCCAGGACTTGAGGGTGGTCTTCTCGTCAATCTCGAGGAACGAGGAGCACATCCAAAAACCGGCATCGTTGACGTGCGAGAGAGCCGTGGCACCGCCGCAGATGGCAAGACAGATGGCGGCGCGCATGAGCACCGAGGCACCGGCGACCGCAGGCATGGCGGCCATAATGCCCGATGCCATGGTCATAGCGACGATGGAGCTGCCGACAGAGGCACGAACCATGACGGCAATCAAAAAGGCGACGACCACCAAAGGCAGCGGAGAAGCCTCGAGCACAGGGCCAATAACCTGGCCCAAGCCGCAGTCCTGCAGCATCCAGCGAATGACGCCGCCGCAGGCAATAACCAGCAAGATCATGCCGACGGGCTTAAGAGAGCGGTCGAGCAGGGCCTTGAGCTCGGCGCCGGAGTAGCCGCGGCGAGCTCCCAGCAGATACATCGCAATAAGTGTGGCGAAGGTCAAAGCGACGAACGGCTTACCCAAGAAGGCGAGCATCGAGGCGAGCTCGGCGGGCATGGGGATATAAGAGGACAGCGTGCCCAGCAAAATCAGACAAAGCGGCGTGAGAACGATGACGAGCACCATGCCAAAGGAGGGAAGCTCCTTTTCGTCGCTCGCGCCCTCGGCGGAGGTGAAGTGCTCCGGAACATCGGTAAAGATGCGACCGCCCACGTTACGGCCCCAGATGACGCCAGCGACGGCCATGGCGATGAAGGCGGTGGGGATACCGACGAGAATCATGGTGCCCAGGTCGACACCGAGCGTGCCGGCGACCAGAACCGAGCCGGCCGAAGGCGGCACAAACGCATAGCCGGCGGCGAGTCCCGCGAGCAGTGCGATGCCGTAGTAGAGCGTCGACTTCTTGGTCTGCGATGCCACGCTAAACGCAAGCGGAATCAAAACGACCACGCCGGCCTCAAAGAACACCGTGGTGCCGATAACCAGACCGGTAATGCCCAGTGCCCAGCTGGAGTGACCCTGACCAAAGGTGTCAATAAAGGTCTGAGCAATCTTCTTGGCGCCGCCGCTCTCCTCCAGAATCTGGCCAAACATCGAACCCAGGCCAATGAGCAGGGCGATGTTTTGCAGCGTGGTGCCCACGCCCTTGGTGACGGTGTCTGCCACCAAATCGAGCGGCATGCCTGCGCCAATGCCGATCGCGAGCGCCGAGACCATCATCGAAAGCACGGGGTGCAGCTTGAACTTGATGATGAGCGCAAGCAGCAGCGCAATGCCCACGATGGCGGCGATGACCAGTCTGGTGGGATCAGCCATAAACGTTGGGTCTGACATCTTTCCTCCAATTCATCAGACCTTTTGAATTCGACGTAGACTATAGCGCGTTTTCAATAGGTCTGATGTTTCAAAGGGAAACTTTTTTCGAAATACATCTGATGTATTTCGTAAACGGTCTGTTTTTGGCGGTAAACGGCTGTTTATGCCTTCTCATTGTCAGAGTAAACCAGCTCAACTTCTGTTGAATGGGCTAGAATAGCTCTGATGAATCATGTCGATATGAGGTGAAGCGTGGCACGAACCGATTTGGGACTCCCCGAGCAGATAGCAGATAAAATCATTCAATTGATTCTGGATGAGCATCTTGAGCAAGGCGATCGCCTGCCCAAGGAGGCCGTGCTCGTCGAGCGCTTGGGCGCCGGCAGGAGCACGGTGCGCGAGGCTATGAAGCTGCTGCAGTCGCGCAACATCGTGCGCATTAAGCAGGGCTCGGGCACCTACGTGGCGTCGAACCCCGGCGTTGCCGACGATCCATTGGGCTTTACCTTTATCGATGACAAGCGACGCCTGGCACGCGACCTGCTCGAAGTGCGTTTTATGATCGAGCCGCAGATGGCCAGCATGGCCGCTGAGCACGCGACCGACGATCAGATCATCTGCATCAAAGAGCTTTGTGACGAGTCCGAGCGCTTGGCCGCGCTGGGCGAGGACTATTCCGCCGCCGACACCGCGTTTCACATCGCAATTGCCGAAAGCTGCGGCAACCTCGTCGTCCCCCGCCTGATGGGCGTGCTCAAGGCATCTGTTCCCCTGTTTATTGACGTGACCGGCAAAAAGCTGGTCGAGGAGACCATCCGCACCCACCGCGGTGTGGCAGACGCCATCGCTGCGCGCAACCCCACCGCAGCGCACGATGCGATGTATTTGCACCTGGTCTACAACCGCAACATGATTGCGGAGGGCGCGCAGGCAAAAAGCAAATAGCGGTCATCACAACAATCAGCTATAACCGTTCACCTTTTAAAAGTGAACGTTCACCTGATTCTAGGAAACGCTAGGGTTTAATTCCTCTGCTTCTCCTATACTGAGCTTGTATTAGAAGCAAGACTTATATAGATGAACGTTTCTTTTGGAAGGATTGCTATGTCTGATCTTATGGACAGCTTCCGCCTGGACGGCAAGGTCGCGCTCGTGACCGGCGCCACCTATGGCATCGGTATGGCCATTGCCGAGGCGCTCGGAGAGGCAGGCGCCAAGATTGCCTTTAACGCCCGTCACGCCGACAAGGTTGCCGAAGCCGAGAAGCACTACCGCGAGCTGGGCTTTGATGCTCACGGCTATGTTGCCGACGTCACCGATGAGGCCGCCGTCGCCGAGCTCATCGCCAAGATCGAGGCCGATTTTGGCACCACGCCCGACATCCTCGTCAACAATGCCGGCGTCATCCAGCGCACGCCGATGCTCGACATGAGCGCCGAGGACTTCCGTCGCGTCGTCGACATCGACCTCAATGCGCCGTTTATCGTGTCCAAGGCCTGCCTGCCGGGCATGATCGCCAAGGGCCACGGCAAGATCATCAATATCTGCTCCATGATGAGCGAGCTCGGCCGCGAGACCATCGCCGGCTATGCCGCCGCCAAGGGCGGACTCAAGATGCTCACCAAGAACATCTGCTCCGAGTTTGGCGAGGCCAATATCCAGTGCAACGGCATTGGGCCCGGCTACATCGCCACGCCGCAGACCGCACCGCTGCGTGAGACGCAGCCCGATGGCAGCCGTCACCCGTTCGACCAGTTCATCATTGCCAAGACGCCGGCCGCCCGTTGGGGCACGCCCGAGGACCTGAAGGGCCCCGCCGTGTTCCTGGCTTCCGACGCATCGAACTTCGTCAACGGGCACATTCTGTACGTGGACGGCGGCATTCTGGCATACATCGGCAAACAGCCGCAATAAGGAAACTGGGCGAGGCGGTCGGCAGTTAAGTCTGCTGCTCGGACAGTCCTGCGCAAGACGGAAAGCACATTAAGTGCTTTCCTTTGCGTGCGGAACTCGCGACAGACTTAACTGCCGACCGCCCGCACAACCAACTTCGGGTTGGATTAGCCGCGCCCGCATACAGAAACAAGAAATGAAAACACTTAGTAGATAGGTTAACTCGAATGAAAATCGCACTTATTAATGAGAACTCTCAGAACTCCAAGAACCCTATGATCGAGGCTGCCCTTAAGAAGGTTGTCGAGCCCATGGGCCACACTGTCTTTAACTATGGCATGTATGCCGACGCCGACTCCAAGCCCCTCACTTACGTGCAGAACGGCATCCTTGCCGCCGTGCTGCTCAACTCCGGCGCTGCCGACTATGTCGTGACCGGCTGCGGCACCGGCGAGGGCGCCATGCTCGCCTGCAACTCCTTCCCCGGCGTGCTGTGCGGCCATGTTGCCGACCCGCTGGATGCCTATACCTTTGCCCAGGTCAACGATGGCAACGCCGTCGCCATGCCCTTCGCGCTCAAGAACGGCTGGGGCCAGGAGCTCAACCTCGAGTACACCTTCGAGAAGCTCTTTGGCTTTGGTTCGGGCAACGGCTACCCCGCCGAGCGCGTTGAGCCCGAGCAGCGCAACAAGAAGATCCTCGACGGCGTGCGCGCTGTGACCATGCGTCCGCTCGTCGACGTCCTGGGCGAGATCGATCAGGATCTGGTGAAGGGCGCACTTGCCGGCGAGCACTTCCAGGAGTACTTCTTTGCCAACGCCACCGACGAGGCCATCATCGCCAAGGTCAAGGAGATCTTGGGCCTGTAATAAGGCCCACGGGGCGCACCGACCCCCAACAAACCGCCAAGCAAAAGGCGCCGCGACAATCCATGTGTCGCGGCGCCTTTTTTGATTGGCTATCGCTTGAGCCACTGCAAGGCGATCGCTCCCCTATTTGCCAAGAGCCTACAGCTCGCAGGCGACCTTGTAGCCGTCACCGATGGCGTCGCGGATGTTGCCGCACTTCTGGGCATCGCCCAGCACGTGGGTGACAACGCCGGCAGCGGCAAGGTCATCGGCCAGCTTGGTGTTGGGGCGGTAGCCCATGGCAAGCACCAGCGTATCGGCGTCGGCGATGGTGTGGACTTCGCCGTCCTTCTCGTAGCTGATGGCGTCCTCGGTAATCTCGGTCACCTTGGCCTCGGTCAGCACGTGAACGCCCTTGGAGAGCATGCGCGTGATGAGCACCGCGCGACCGGCACCGCCCTCGTTGGCGGCAAGCGTCTTGGTCATCTCGATAACGGTGACATCGCGATTGGCCGGCGAAAGGTCGTTGACCAACGGGGCCAGGTAATCGGCCGTCTCGCAGCCAACGGTGCCGCCGCCCACAATGACGATCTTCTTACCCGGGAAAGCCTTGCCACCCAGCAGGTCGTCAGCCGTCATAACCTGCTTAAAGCCCTGCATGAATGCCGGCGCGATGGGCTCGGCGCCATAAGCCAGGACAACCTCGTAGCCCGCATAGTCGCGCTGAATGTCCTCGGCCGAAAGCTCGGTGCCAAAGACGCACGTAACGCCGGCCTCGGCCAGACGACGGAACTGATACTTGATCACGCGGGTGAGTTCCTGCTTTGCCGGCGGAACGGCTGCGATGCGCATCTCGCCGCCCGGCTCGTCCTGCTTGTCCACGAGCACCACGTTATGGCCGCGCTTGGCGGCAATGTAGGCTGCCTCCATGCCCGCGGGACCGGCACCCACAACGAGCACGTTCTTTGCCTCGGCGGCAGGCTCGTAGCCGGCCTCGTCGCGCTCCACGTCCGGATTGACGGTGCAGGAGATGCGCTTGCCAAACATGATGCCGTTCAAACAGCGCAGGCAACCGATGCAGGGACGGATCTCGTCGGCGTTGCCGGCAGCCGCCTTGTTGCAGAACTCGGCATCGCACAGGTTGGCGCGGCCCATCATGCAGATGTCGGCGGCGCCGTCCTCGATCAGTTCCTCGGCAATCCATGCCTCGTTGATGCGGCCGACCGTGGCAACGGGAATGTTCACATGCTTCTTGATCTCGCGCGAGCAGGCGGCGTGCGAGGCCTGCTGGGTGCCGGCGGCGGGAATGGCGGAGCCGCGCTTGATGGTAGTGCCGCCCGACACGTGAATCATGTCGACGCCAGCCTTCTCCAGGCGACGCGAGACGTAGATCATGTCGTTGAGGGTCAGACCGCCATCGGTGTACTCGTCGCCCGAGATGCGGACGTCGATGATGAAGTCCTCGCCGCAGCGCTCGCGAATCTCGGCGATGACCTCGAGCAAGAAGCGCATGCGGGCATCGAGCGAGCCACCATACTCGTCGGTACGCTTGTTGTAGAGCGGAGTCAAAAAGCCGCCGAGCATACCGTGGGCGTGCGCCGCGTGGACCTCGACGCCATCGACACCGGCCTTCTGCATACGCACGGCAGCGTCGCCAAACTGATGCGTGAGCTCATGGATCTCATCGACCGTGATGGGGCGCGGCGCCTCGCGGGCATAGGACGGGCCCACAAAGGACGGAGCGATCAGGCGCGGCGTGCCCGGAATGTTAAAGGCCATGTAGGCGGGGTGGAAGAGCTGCGGCATGATCTTGCAGCCGTACTCGTGGACGGCGGCGGCGAGCTTTTCCCAACCGGGGATGAACGTGTCGTCGTAGCAGCACATGTCACCCGGCAGATAGGTATAGGTGGGCTCGACCGTCACGACCTCGGTGATGATCAGGCCCACGCCGCCCTTGGCGCGGGCACGGTAATGATCGACCAAGTCGTCGGTCACATAGCCGTGATCGGCCAGGTTGGTAGATACCGGCGGCATAAAGACGCGGTTCTTGACCTCGGTCGTACCAACCTTGATCGGACTAAAGAGCATCGGGTAGGCGGAGGACTCCATACAGGGTTCCTTTCGTTTGAGCCGCTTGGCGGCAGTTGCTAACGTACCTATCGTATCAGCAACCGCGTAGCAACCGACCGCACGCGCTCCCCCAGCTTTTGCTCGACCCACAAAAAAGTTGCGGTGGAATACGGAGTTGATAAGGCCTTTGACAGCCAAAACAGTCCGTATTTCACCGCAACTGATGGGTGGGGTGGAATTGAGGGCTCAGATAGTCAGCCATGCCCTCATCCGCCACTCCCTCACCTACAGCGCGCCGTCCAGCATAAGGTTCACCTTGAGCACGTTGACCGTGGGCTCGCCGAACACGCCGAGGAAACGGCCCTTGGTGCACGCGGCGATGATGTCGCGCACCTCGTCCTCACTTTTGCCCGTGGCCTTGGCAAGGCGCGGGACCTGGTACTCGGCGGCATCCGGAGAGATCTCCGGGTCGAGGCCGGACCCCGAACACGTCACCAGGTCGACGGGCACAGTGTCCATATCGGCATCGGAGTTGGCGGCGCGGATCTTCTTCACGCGCGCATCCACAAGCTGCCGGTACTCCTCACTCGCCGGGGACAAATTGGACGGGGCACCGTAGGCCATGAGCTCGCCGTCTTCGCCTTCGACAATTGACACGTTCTGGATACGACCCCACATGTGGGCTTCGTCATCGAAGTTCTGGCCGATGAGCTCGGAACCCACAACCTTGCCGTCGACCGTAATGAGCGAACCGTTCGCCTGATACGGGAACGCAACCTGGGCGATGCCGGTCACCACGAGCGTGTATCCCAGGCCGCAGACAACGGTAAACAGCGCGAACACGCCCAGTGCGCGCGATGCAACACCTTTGAACATACAAACCTCCACTTACATAATGCCGCAGAACGCGAGCAGCATGTCGATGAGCTTGATGAATACGAACGGGGCAACGATGCCGCCCAGACCCCACACGAGCAGGTTGTGGGTCAGCAGCTGTCCGGACGGGACCTCGCGGTACTTAACGCCCTTCAGCGCGGCCGGAATCAGCGCGACGATAACGAGCGCGTTATAGATGATGGCCGAAAGAACCGCGGACAGCGAGCTTGCCAGACCGAGGATGTTAAGCGCGCCAAGGCCCGGGTAGATCGGCGAGAACAGGGCCGGGATGATAGCGAAGTACTTCGCCACGTCGTTGGCCACCGAGAAGGTCGTGAGCGAACCGCGGGTCATGAGCAGCTGCTTGCCAATACGCACGACCTCGATGAGCTTGGTGGGGCTGGAGTCGAGGTCGACCATGTTGCCGGCCTCCTTGGCAGCCTGAGTGCCGGTGTTCATGGCCACGGCGACGTCCGCCTGGGCGAGCGCCGGTGCGTCGTTGGTGCCATCGCCGGTCATGGCGACCAGGTGGCCCTCGCGCTGGAACGCGCGGATCTTCTCGAGCTTGCCTTCAGGGGTGGCCTCGGCCAGGAAGTCGTCCACGCCCGCCTCGGCGGCGATGGCGGCCGCCGTGAGCGGGTTGTCGCCCGTCACCATGATGGTCTTGATGCCCATCTTGCGCAGGTCGGCGAACTTCTCCTTAACGCCGGACTTGATGATGTCCTTGAGGTACACAACGCCCAGCACGCGGCAGTTCTTGGTCACGACCAGCGGGGTGCCGCCGGCCTTGGCGATGCGTTCGACGGCCTCGTCGCACTCCTGGGAGAACACGCCGCCGGCTGCCTCCACATAGGTGCGCACGGAATCGGCAGCGCCCTTGCGGATCTCATTGCCCTCGTAGTTCACGCCGGACATACGCGTTGCCGCGGTGAACGGGATGAACTCCATACCCTTATCCTCGAGCGTGCGGCCGCGCAGACCGAACTGCTCCTTGGCGAGCACGACGATGGAACGGCCCTCGGGGGTCTCGTCGGCCAGCGAGGAAAGCTGGGCGGCATCGGCCAGCTCCGCGGGATCGACGCCGTCGACCGGAATGAACTCGGCGGCTTGGCGGTTACCCAGGGTGATGGTGCCGGTCTTGTCGAGCATGAGGATGTCGACGTCGCCGGCGGCCTCGATGGCGCGGCCGGACATGGCCAGCACGTTGGCCTCGTTCAGACGGCTCATGCCGGCGATGCCGATGGCGGACAGAAGGGCGCCGATGGTAGTGGGAGCCAGGCACACGAGCAGCGCCACGAGCGTGGTCACGGCCGTGGGGTTGACCATGTCGTTAAGACCGGACGAGAAGCAGGAGTAACAATACAGGGCCAACGTGACCAGGATAAAGACGATGGAGAGGGCCACCAGGAAGATCTCCAGAGCAATCTCGTTAGGGGTCTTCTTACGCGCGGCACCCTCGACCATCGCGATCATCTTGTCCAGGAAGCTCTGGCCGGGCTCGCTGGAGATCTTGACGATGATCCAGTCGGACAGCACCGTGGTACCGCCGGTAACGGCAGAGCGGTCGCCGCCGGCCTCGCGGACCACGGGGGCGGACTCGCCGGTGATGGCGGACTCGTCAACGGAGGCAGCGCCCTCGATGACGTCGCCGTCGCCGGGAATCTGCTCGCCGGCGCGTACGATCACCAGGTCGCCGCGCGTGAGCTCGGTGCCGGGAACGACGGTGAAGTGCTCCTTGTCCTCAACGGACTCGATGCGATGGGCCTCGACATCCTTCTTGGCCGCACGCAGGGAATCGGCCTGGGCCTTACCGCGGCCCTCGGCAAGCGCCTCGGCGAAGTTCGAGAACAGGTCGGTGAGCCACAGGATGACCGCGATGGCGACCACATAGTAAGTGGGCACACCCGCGTCCTGCACACCGAAGATGGAAGCGACGGCCAGGACGGAGGTCATGACGGCGGAAAGCCACACCAGGAACATGACCGGGTTTTGAATCTGGACGCGAGGATCCAGCTTGGCAAACGAGTCGCGGACCGCGCGGCCCATCATGTCTTTTTGCATAGTCATAAATCTGCGCCCTCCTTTACGCAATCATCTGGAAGAACTCGGCAACGGGGCCAAGCGCCAGGGCCGGGAAGAAGCTCAGGGCACCGATCAGTAGAACGATGAACACGAGCAGGAATACGAACATGCCGTTGGTGGTGGACAGGGTACCGGCGCTCTCGGCGACCTTACCCTTCTTGGCCAGCGAGCCGGCGATAGCCAGCGTACCGATGATGGGCATGAAGCGGGCGAACAGCATCTCGAGGCCGAGCATGACGTTGATCCAGGGAATGTTGCAGTTCATACCTGCAAACGCCGAGCCGTTGTTGCCGCCGCATGAGGTGAAGGCATACAGCACCTCGGAGAAGCCGTGCGCGCCACCATTGTTGAGCTGGTCGGCAAGACCGGGCACCATGCAGGCGATGGCCGAGCACACCAGAATGGCAAACGGAGTTGCCAGGCACAGGACAACTGCCCAGCGCATCTCGCCCGGCTCGATCTTCTTGCCCAGGAACTCAGGCGTGCGGCCGACCATAAGGCCGGCGATGAACACTGTGAGGATGGCGAAGCCGATCATGCCGTACAGGCCGCAGCCCACGCCGCCGAACACCACCTCGCCCAGCGCTATCTGGAGCATCTGGACAAACCCGCCGAGCGGGGTGTAGGAGTCGTGCATGGAGTTGACCGAGCCGTTGGAAGCAGCCGTCGTGAAAGCGGACCAGGTGGAAGAGGAGGCGATGCCAAAGCGGCTCTCCTTGCCCTCCATGTTGCCGCCGGCCTGGCCGTCGGTCATCTCGATATTGACCGCTCCGCCATCGGCCAGCTGCGGGGTGCCCGCATGCTCGTTGACGGCGATGATGCCGGTGAAGATCACCAGCAGGATGAACATGGCGGCAAAGATGGCCTTGCCCTGCTTGGTGTTCTTGACGCCGATACCGAAGGTGAAGCAGCAGGCAGCCGGGATCAGCAGCAAGCTGGTCATCTCGATGATGTTGGTGAAGGCACTGGGGTTCTCATACGGATGGGCGGAGTTCACGCCGAAGAAGCCGCCGCCGTTGGTGCCGGACTGCTTGATGGCGACCTGAGGAGCCGCGGGACCCTGGGGCAGGAACTGCTCGGTGACCACGCGCGCGCCCTCGACAACCTTGCCGTCGACCTTGACCGTGTCGCCCTCGATCTGGGCGCCGTCGATGACGCTCCAGCCGCCGTCTGCATTAGGCTGGACAGCGACGGGCTCTACGAGCTCAGCCTTTTGAGCCGGCTGGAAGTTGGAGATGACGCCACCGGCAGCCAGGCAGATGCCGAACACGAGGTTCAGCGGGATGAGCACATACAGGACGGTGCGGGTGAGGTCGACCCAGAAGGAACCCAGACCCTGCTCCTTGACCTGACGGAAACCGCGGATCAGCGCGAACATGACCGCGATACCGGTGCCAGCGGAAACGAAGTTCTGCACGGTGAGACCCATGAACTGTACAAGGTAGGACAGGGTGGTCTCACCGGAGTAGGACTGCCAGTTTGTGTTGGTTATGAAGGAAGCGGCCGTATTGAACGACAGGTCCCATGACACACCCGGCAGGTGCTGAGGATTGCCTGGCAAGAAGGACTGAAGCGCCTGGAGTGCCACAAGGGCCACGAGGCCGATCCCCGAAAAGACCAGCACGCTCGCCAGATAGCGCCTACACCCCATCTGCTCTGCCGCGTCGATGCGAAGCAGACGATAGACGCCACGCTCCACAGGAGCAATCACAGGCGACAGGAACGTATGCTCGCCATCCATGATATGGGCCATGAACCGACCGAGCGGAACGGCCAGGACGACGAGCACGGCAAAGTACAAGATGTACTGAATCGCAGCGTCCATAGTTTACGAATCACTCCTCATCAGAATGTAGATGTAATAGATAAGGAGTCCAATGCAGACGACTCCGATAATGGGAATGAGGATGTCCATTACCGCCCCTTTCACGCGCGGTCCGATGTCTCGGACGCCTGCTCTCGCAAGCGCCTGGGGACAGTAAACGCTTCTAGAGATTAAAGAGGCGTGAGGGCCGGGGCTCACGACCTTAAGATGCCGTAAAGATGCAGGTAGAAAGCACTATTGCGGCTGCAGTGCGCCTATACTCGACCTCGCGAGCATACAGTGGCGTTCTCACCGCGTATGCACACATGGACAACGTTTCAGAAAGGCTACGCTATGCAGCGCGACGCATCGGACACTCGCGTCAATCCAGACCTCATCCTCAAGGCAATTGAGAAAGACGAGGTCGCCGATGACGCTCGAACCAGCCGGGGACACCTCAAGATTTTCTTTGGCTACGCTGCTGGTGCAGGCAAAACCTATGCGATGCTTCAAGCCGCCCACGCCGCCAAGCGGCGAGGTGTCGACGTCGTCGCGGGATACATCGAGCCGCACGAACGTCCGGCAACTGCCCATCTTGCACAAGGGCTTGAGAACGTGCCCTGTAAACTCATCGAGCACAACGGCATTACGCTCAGCGAGTTCGA
This sequence comes from uncultured Collinsella sp., assembly GCA_902482035.1. Lineage (GTDB taxonomy): Bacteria > Actinomycetota > Coriobacteriia > Coriobacteriales > Coriobacteriaceae > Collinsella. The sequence goes on from CABSYW010000001.1 coordinate 22,425, forward strand.
TCTAGATGCGGCTATCGAACGCGCCCCTCAGCTCATCCTTGTCGACGAGCTCGCCCATACGAATGCGCCGGGGTCTCGCCACGACAAACGCTATCAAGACGTCGAGGAACTTCTACATGCAGGCATCGACGTCTATACGACCGTGAACGTTCAGCATATCGAGAGCCTAAACGACATGGTTGCATCCATCACCGGCGTTGTCGTTAGCGAACGAATCCCCGACCGCATCTTCGATGATGCCGACCAGGTCGAGCTCGTTGACATAGAGCCCGAAGACCTACTTGAGCGCCTTCGCGCCGGCCTCGTCTACCGTCCCGCACAAGCCGAGCGAGCGCAACAGCATTTTTTTACCGTCGAGAACCTCACCGCACTCCGAGAAATCGCGCTGCGCCGCTGCGCCGATCGCACCGGCCACCTCACAGACGCCGCACGCGTGCTGGGAAACCGTGACTACTACACCAGGGAGCGTATCTTAGTCTGTGTCTCCCCGGCGCCGACCAATCCCCGCATCGTCCGTGCCGCCGCACGCATGGCGAAAGCGTTTCGCAGCGAGCTCGTCGCCCTGTTCGTAGAGAGCCCGCGCACGCAAGCCATGAGCGATGATGAGCGCGCCAAGCTTGCAGCCAATATCGCCCTAGCCGAGCAGCTCGGAGCACATATGGAAACCGTCTATGGCGACGACGTCGCGTTTCAGATCTCCGAGTTCGCGCGCCTGTCGGGTATTTCGAAGATCGTCATGGGGCGCACGGGCGAGCGCAGCAGCGTCCGTCAGGCCCTCTTCGGCCGCAAATCTCTCGTAGAGCAGCTCATAACATTCGCCCCGAACCTCGACATTTACATCATTCCAGACCAGTCGACTCCGCCCTCCCGGCCCAAAGGACGCCGCCGTGCGCTCGCCCTGCAGCCGCCCAGCAGCCGAGACGTGCTTCGCACGCTGACCCTCTCTCTTGTCGCCACGGCGATCGGCACGGCTTTCCGCCATCTGGGATTTGCCGATTCCAGCATCATATCCCTCTATATCCTCACGGCCCTGCTGACCGCCGTCACCACGACGGGGCGTATCTGCACGATCGTATCGAGCGTGCTCTCTGTAGTGCTTTACAACTTCTGCTTCGTCACGCCTCTGTTTTCGCTCGCCAGCTACGACCGAAGCTATCTGGTCACGTTCGGCATCATGTTCGCTACCGCTATGGTCGCCGGCGAGTTAACTGCGCGCATCGCCGACAACGCCCGTACCTCCGCCGAGAACGCATTCAAAACGCGCGTACTCCTCGAAACGAACCAGCTCTTGCAGCAAGCCCATAGCGCGGAGGAGTGCGCCCGCGTCGCCATGAACCAACTCATCAAACTGCTAAAACTCGACGTGGTCTTCTACACCGCCGAACACGGCACGCTCGGCAAGACGCTCTATGAGTCCGCTGGCACCGAAAACCGATCCGTGTCGCTGTTCACCGACTACGAGCGCGCTGTTGCAACCTGGACCTACACCAACAACAAGCGCGCGGGCGCAAGCACGCGGACCCTGCCCGAGGCGCGCTGCCTCTACCTCGCGGTTCGCACCGGCGACAAGGTATTCGGTGTCATCGGCATCGACCTGGAGGGGCGCGAGATCGAAGCCTTCGAGCATTCGATCGTCCTATCTATCGTAGGCGAATGCGCCTTGGCGCTCGAAAGCGACCGGGCGGCGCAAGAGCGCGAAGAGGCTGCGGTCTTGGCGAAAAACGAGCAGCTGCGCGCCAACCTTTTGCGCTCCATCGGCCACGATTTGAGGACACCCCTCACGGCTATATCCGGATCTGCGGCAATCCTTCGGAAGGGCGACGAGAAGCTCAGCCTCGAACAACGCTGCGATCTTGCCGATGCCATCTACGACGACTCCCTCTGGCTTATTGATACCGTGGAGAACCTCCTCGCCATCACACGCGTCGAGGACGGCACCATTCGCCTCAACTTAACATCCGAGCTCATCGACGAGGTCATCGAGGCCGCCCTCAGCCATGTCGCCCAAGTATCGCATGGACGCGCCGTCACCATCGAGCACGCTGACGACATCCTGCTGGTACGCATCGACGTCCATCTCATCATGCAGGTGCTTACGAATCTCATCATGAACGCCTTCAAATACACGCCCGAGGACTCGACTGTCACCATCAGCGCACGTCGCGAGGGTGCGTTCGTCGTGGTGGACGTCGCAGACGATGGGCCGGGTGTGGCAGACTGCGACAAGCCTCATATCTTTGAGCGCTTCTTCACCTCAAGCAATACGCGGCCCGTGGATTCGCGTCGAAGCATCGGCCTTGGGCTGTCGCTCTGCCGCTCCATCGTGGAGGCGCATGGCGGCGCCATCGAAGTTCGCGACAACCACCCCCATGGGGCCGTCTTCCGTTTTACCCTGCCCGCCGAGGAGATCGAGATTCATGAATAATGCCGCTAAGCCACGCATCCTCCTGGTCGAAGATGACCTGACCGTTCAAAACCTCGTTTCGACCGCGCTTGACCTCCACGGCTACGTCGTGAGCAAGGTTTGCAACGGCCAGGCCGCCATCATGGATGCGGTGTCGCACGGTCCCAGCCTCATCATGCTCGACCTCGGCCTTCCCGACATTGACGGTATCGAGGTCATCACGAAGATCCGAAGCTGGTCGGCAGTCCCCATTATCGTCATTTCGGCGCGCACCGAAGATTCCGACAAGATTGCAGCACTTGACGCAGGGGCAGACGACTACCTCACCAAGCCCTTTTCTGTGGATGAGCTGCTCGCGCGCGTCCGTGCGAATTTGAGGCGCTCCTCGATGGCGTCGAGCGAGTCGACAGAAGCGAGCACGTTCGACAACGGTCCGCTGCATATCGACTACGCCGCGGGATACGCGACGAAAGACGGACGCGAGCTCTCGCTCACCCCAACCGAGTACAAATTGCTCGTCCTTCTGGCGAAAAACGTCGACAAGGTGCTCACACACACCTTCATCACCCGCGAGATATGGGGCACGAGTTGGGACAGCGATCTGGCGAGCCTGCGCGTGTTCATGCGCACCCTGCGCAAGAAGATCGAGGCAGACCCCTCTCACCCCAAGATGATTCAGACGCACATGGGTGTCGGGTACCGCATGCAGCGTCTCTAGCCCACCCCACAAAAAAGTTGCGGTGGAATACGGAGTAGATAAGGCCTTTGACAGCCAAACAGTCCGTATTTCACCGCAACTGATGGGTGGGATGGGTTAGAGGCCCAGGTAGTTGGTCATGCCTTCGACGGCGAGCTTGGCACCGGCCACGGCATGGACCACGGTGAGCGGGCCGTTGACCACGTCGCCGGCGGCAAAGACGCCCGGCACGGTGGTCATGCCGCGTTCATCGACCGAAAGCAGACCGCGATGGTCGGTCTCCAGACCGCCCGTCGTAAGCACCAGTTTGTCCTTGGGCACCTGCGAGGCCGCAATCACAACCGTGTCGGCGGGCACATGGTCAAGTTCCTCCTCGTAGCCCACCACGTTGTCGTCCTCGTCAAAGATAGCCGTCTCGAACACCGGACCGTTATCGTCGATGGCGCAGATCGCCTTGCCGCGCACGATCTCGGCACCGTCAAGCTCGGTCAGCTCCACCTCGTCATCGATGGCCGAGATATGGCGCGATCGGGCATACACGGTAACCTTGCGAGCGCCCGAGCGCAGAGCCGTGCGGGCAACATCCATGGCCACGTTGCCGGCGCCGATAACCGCCACGTTCTGACCGATCGCCACGCTCGTGGGATCGACTAGGTAATCGATACCAAACAGTACGTTACCACGCGACTCGCCGGGAATACCCAGCTTGCGGGCGCGCCAGGTACCGGTACCGACAAAGACCGCATCGTAGCCGTCGCGCAGCAGGTCGTCGATATGCAGCGCACCACCGATGGTGGTCGAGGGACGGACGCGCACGCCAAGCGAGCACATCACGTGACGGTACTTTTGCACGAGAGCACGGGGCAGGCGAAACTCGGGGATGCCGTACTCCAGCACGCCGCCGATCTCGGGGCGCTGTTCAAACACCGTGACGGCACAGCCCAGCTGGGCCATCTTAATGGCCACGGTAATGCCGGCAGGACCGGAACCGACCACGGCAACCTGCTTGCCGCACGACGGCGCAGGCTTCCACTCCTTACGATCCAAATACGCAGTCGAGATATAGTTCTCGATGCTCGAGAAGTGCACCGGCGCACCCTTGCGGCCTTGGATGCACGCGCCCTCGCACTGACCCGAATGGTTGCAGATCATGGAGCAGACCGCGCTCATGGGGTTGTTCTGGAACAGCAGCTCACCTGCCTCTTCCAGACGACGCTGCTTGAACAAGTCAATGACCTGCGGAATAGGCGTCTGCACCGGGCAGCCCTTAAGCTGGCAGAACGCCCTTTTGCAACCTAGGCAACGATTCGCTTCTTCGACAATGTGGATAGCCACGCAACCCCCTTTTTGTTGTAATCCAATGGGGAGACGATAAAGACCCTTCACCGCCGCCCCCGTCAGGCAAACTCAATCGGCTGCCACGGCAAAAGCCAATGCTATATCTCGCGATGCGAAGCCCCGCAGCGAGCGGACATGCGCTCGAGTGTTGCCAGACAGCCAGCCGCCGTCGCCGGCACGCTGTTCTCGACCACGCAGGGAATCCCAGGGCAGGCGGCAGCCGTCCAGGCCACCACGGGCTCAAAGTCATATCGTCCCGTCTCGCCCACACCGTGGCACACCAAGCGCGAGCCCGTACCGTCGCACCAACCAGCCTCGTCCTCGTTGTCGACGACCTCAAAATCCTTGGCGTGCAGCACGCGGATCTTGCTGCCGCATAAGTAGAGCATACGCGCTGTGATTTCGGACGCCTCGCCAACAACACTGGGGTGCAGCAGCGACACCGGGTCGTAAATCACGCCGAGCGCTGGGCTCGAGACGCGCTCCAACACCTCACGGCAGCGATCCGGTGTGTTGACCGTCTCGTTCCAGCCGGGCTCGATCAGTATTTGCCCACCCACGGCCTCGGCGCACTCGCAGACGCGCGCGAGTCCATCCATAAACGCATCGAGTGCCTCGTCGGTCATACGGTCGTCAGCAACGCGGTTCTGCGCATTGGGACGACCGGTCTCGGTGCCAACCGGACAGCCGCCGAGCATCTGAGCAAAGTTCAAGCACGCCTCGTACTCGGCAAAGTTATCCGTGAGCTGTTGTCGATCGGGCGTCGCCAGATTCTTATAACAGCCGAGCACGGCGACCGAAACGCCCGCCTCATCGAGCACCACACGCAAATGGTCGGCGAGCTCGCGGGTCAGACCGCATCGATCGATTCCCATTGATGCGTAGAGCACCTTGCTCGGCAGCTGGATGCACGAGAAACCCAGTTTGCCTGCCATGCGAATGCGCTCCTCGACCGTACCCTCGGGCAGGTCGTGCAGGCGCACACCGACGCTCAGCGCGCCTTTCGACTGCGCCATGCCTAGACCTCCTTGCACGCATTGATGCCCGGCGTGTAGCCGCCAAACGGGTCGTCGATGGAGCAGACGCCCGAGGGGGCGAGCGGATCGCGCTTACCGGCCAACTTGTCATGATGCATGGTCTCGATATAGGCGAGCACCAGCGGCGCCACGCCCTTCGCGTCGTTTTTGACGACGGGCTCGCTCATGTAGTAGCCAAACGTGCCCTCGCGGTGCGCGGTGTTGCCAAGACCCGCCACCAGGCAGATGTTGTCGAGCGCCAACTGCCCGTCGCGCTCGGACAGGCACGTGTCGCAGATGCCGTCAAAAGCGCGACGGCCGTACTGGTAGTAGCGCTCGCCCAGCACGCCCAGGCGCACGCCCTTCATGATGGCGTTGGCAAAGATGGCGCTGCCCGACTCCTCCAGATAGTTGGGGGCGATGTTGGGCAGGTTGATGACCTGGTGCCACATGCCGGTCTTCTCGTCCTGATACGGCAGCATGGCGTCGATCAGGTCGTGGAACATCTTGCGGATCTCGTCCTTCTCGGCCGACATCGAGGGCGGCATGAGCTCCCAGGTATCGATGAGCGCCATGGCAAACCAGCCCTCGGCGCGCAGCCAGAAGTTGGCCGAAAGGCCGGTGACGGGATCGCACCAGAACTGCTTGCGGCTCGCGTCGTAAGCGTGATAGTACAGGCCGTTGAGGGGGTTGCGCATCAAATCGTGCACCACCTGGAACATATGGAAGCTATCCGAGCAGGCACGGCGGTTGTGGAAGCTCAGCTCGTACTGCATGTAGAACGGCTGCGCCATGTACATGCCGTCGAGCCAGATCTGGTTGGGATAGACGGCCTTGTGCCAAAACACACCCTCTTTGGTACGCGGCTGGGTTTCGAGCTGGCGATAGATCGTGTCCATGGCGGCACGGTACTTGGGCTTGCCCACCAAGTCATAGAGTTTGTAGAGGGTTTTGCCCGCATTGACGTTGTCGAGGTTGTATTCCTGGGGATCGTAATGCTTGATGGTGCCGTCATCCTGGACAAAGAAATCGATGTAGTCATCGGCGAAGGTCAGGTAGCGCTGCTCGCCGGTGATCTCGTACAGCTCGATGAGTGCCTTGATCATGCAGCCGTCAATGTAATTCCAGGTGTTCTCCTTGCCGGCTCGAAGCTTTTCGATGTTCCAGGCCGGCGCCTGAGGCGTAGAGGTCTCGATCAACTGCTCGATATAACGGTCCAGAATCTGATTGCAACCCATTGCTGTCCCCTCTGACGTTATTGATGGGTGAACGTTTCCCCTAGTGTAACGCGAACGGGGATTATAGGGTGAACGTTAACCCTATAATCCCCGTGAACGGCAAACTTTTAACGGCAAACGGCGGTGAGGCCCGCAGCGATGCGATGCGCCAGGCGCTCATAGCCGGCAGGGCTGTAATGCAGACCGTCCGGCATGTAGAGCTCGCGGTGCTCCGGCAAAAACGGGCTGATGCCGCTTTGCGCATACAGGTCGATCACCGGCACCGAGTAGCGATCGCAGACCTCCAGCATCGCGCGCACATAGGCGTCTTGCGTCAGGCCCAGATGGTTGGCCTCGTTGCTTGCCGGAATATCCTTCTCGTGTTTGCCGCTCGTCTTGCACGGCGTCATAAACACCAGCTTTGCCTGAGGCGAGCGCACCGTGATGGTGCGGATCAGGTAGTCGAGCGCACCGTAGAACTCGTGCACGTCCGTGCTGCCCAGCTCTCCCAGCGGCACGTTACGGCTAAAGTCGTTAACGCCGCCAAAGACGATGCAGATATCTGCCGTGTGATCGATGCCGTCCAAGCGCTCGACAAACGAATCGCTACGGTCGGCCTTGACGGCAATACGCGAACCCTTAATACCAAAGTTCTCGATCGTAGCGCCGCCCAGCAGCGCACCCAGGTGCGAGGTCCAAGAGATGTCGTTGCCTCCCCCGCCGCATCCGTTATCGCCCCAGGTCGTCGAGTCGCCAAAGCAGCAAATGGTCGATTCGCTCAAGTTTTTCGTTTCCATATTCTTCTCCTCGCCCGCACATCGGCGGTCTTACAGGTACATACCGTTCATTCGCAACATCCGAGGGGCTATGCGTGGGCGCATTCCGCAACTTGCGAATCGAGCCATTCGATATCCTCGGCAAGATGCGCCACGCCCAGGTGGTGTCCACCCGGGCAGACCTCGTGCAGAAGGTTTTCGTCCTTGCCCAGCAGCGCGTAGGCGTCGCGAACGATATCGAGCTGCTCGTCTACGTTCGCAAGCCCGCGGGCGCCGTTGAGATGGTCTTTCTCGCAGCTCTGAACCAAGAGCGGCCGTGGCGCGACAAGCGATGCAATGTCGCCCATGTCGAGCAGACGCCAGAGTCCAGGCGTGTAATTGCAGCTGCAATTGCCGTTGAGGTGCAGTAGCGAATCATCAACGCCGTACAGATAGCCCGAGACAAACGCCTTGCGCACGCGCGGGTCGAGCGCGGACAGGTACAACGTCATGTAACCGCCGCCCGAAAAACCAAAGCAGCCCAGGTCGTCCATGGCAATGTCACCGCGTGTCTCCAAGTAATCAATCAAGCGCATGTTGTCCCAGGCGTTGAGGCCCGCGACCGTAAGACCCAGCGGCTCGGCCATACGTGCTTGATTCAGACACGTACCGCGCAGGTAGCTGTTCTCGTCGTCGCCCTGACCCTTCCAGTCACGACGGTATCCCCAACCACGCGCATCGGGGCAGACGGTCACGTAACCCATGCGCGCCAAACGCAGACCGTAGTCGTAATTGAACTTACGCACGGCATCGTCGACCGCCGGCACGCCCGCAACGCCGGCTATGCTTGCAGCACCCGCCCCCTGGTGACCATGCGGGCAGATATAGCAGCGCTTGAGTCCCCGCTCGTCAAGCTTGGGGCGGGACGGCTCCAACAGGTAAAACGGCATCCACACATCGTGCTCAACCTGCAACACCGCATGAGTACGCACGATGCTGCCGGCAACCCGCACGCGATTGAGCTCACGAATCTCAATCGGGGCGCGGTCCATAAGCGAAAGACCCAAAATATCGTACAGACGAGTCCTGGTCGCAGCCTTCCATGCCTCAAAGTCTGTGGGAGTCTTGCCCGTAAATGCGGCCGAGCGCCCCTCGCGCTTCAGTCGGGCGCGCAGCGCAGGTTCGTCCTCGTAGTACGTCTCGATGTGCACGGTGCGGCCATTGGCAGATAGCCCGGCCGTCTCTACCGCATCACCGTCGCCGCCCTCGGGATCCCAACCATCCGTGCCGGCAAGCACTCGGTCACGCGCATAGCGTTCGGAATCCTGACCGGTCAGGCAATGCGCCCACGGCACCCAAGCGGCAGTATCACCCGCCGGGCCAAACAGGGCACCGCCGGCATACAGGGTGCCGTCATGTGCCGCTGGCTTATTCCAATCCCACCAACCCTCGAGTGAAATATGGGGGCCCAGCCAGCATTCGAGCAAAACGGTCTGGGCCCACTCGCGCCATGGACGACCCAGATAGACCGATCCGGGGGCAATGCCCTCATCGGCTGTAAACGAACAGCCATGAAACACAAATCCGTACGGCTCGCCCTGGGGCGTGGAGGCTGCCGTTACATACCCGTTGACATCCATATCGCGGTTGAGCGAGCGAATCTCACACCCCTCAAAGTAGGCACGCGCGCCGCCAAAGATAAAGTCGACATCGCCCTCGATCCGGCAACGTCGAAAATACTGCCGCCCCACGCGGCGCGGGGCGAACTGCTTGGGGCCTATAAAGCCGCCCGGCTTGGCCTCGCGCGGCGGCAGCGGCCCCAAAAAGAGCGTGTCCTGGTGTCCCTTAATGCAGCAGGCATCGACAACCAGGCGGTCACCATCGGCATACAGGGCAATCGCCTGGCCGACCTCGCGCCCATCACCGGCGTTGTTTTCGATTGTTAGACCCGCAAGCGTCACGTCGTCGGCATCGACCAGCACCGTGTACGTACGGAAGGTGCCGAGTCTTCCATCCTGGCCGCTACCATCTTCCGAAGGCATCTTGGCACCCAGGCCTCCCACGATACGCACGCTGTCGGCCGTCTCGCCCTCGAGCGTCACATGCGGACGACGAATTTCGACCCGTTCGCGGTACTCACCCGGCGCCACCAGCACGCGCACCGGCACGGTCGCATCGGGCACACACCGCTCCGCCGCCTCGAGCGCCGCCGAAATGCTGCGATACGCGCCTTCGCGTTCGAGCGATACCTCAAAGAGCTGTTCTTTACCACTCATCTGTCATTACGCTTTCTGTCACAGAACACCCACCATGCAATACCGGCACCTATAGATTGCGTGCGACAGCCGGGCAGACCCGACCGTCGCACGCCTCAACATGCCGTATTCACTTGTGCAGGAGCACTACCCTACGCGCGGATAACCTTGTCGACGTTTTGCAGCTGCAGCTCGTCGCCATTCTGACCCTCGATGCGCACGTTCTGCAGGTCGAGGACTTTCACGTTCTGCGCGATGATGCCCTGGCGCACCATGGGCTCCACGCCGCAGGCCATGGCCGGCACAAAGGGCTCGGCATCGGCGGCAAAGGTCACATGGACATCCTGGAACGTCAGGCGCGTCACCTTGCTCTCGGGAAGGCCCGTGATATAGGCCGCGGCCGCATGGCAGTTGGTGGCCTCGATATCGCAAAACGTCGTGGCGCCAAAGCCGGGCGTACGGTCGTCGACGGGCAGCGCCTCGCGAGACTGCACGTAGTCGGTCTTGCCGTCCTTGTCGCAGAAGTAGAACGAGTTAACCACGAAGGGCGTGAGCACCTTATCCATGCGAATGTGCTCGAAGGTGATGCCCTCGTTGACGGCGTCCTTGCCGCGTCCGCGGCGTGTCTTGACGCGCAGGCCGCGGTCGGTGCGCTCAAAGAGGCACTTGCTCACGGTGAGGTCCTTGATGCCGCCGGCGGCCTCGGATCCCAGCACCACGGCGCCGTGGCCGTCGTGCATGTAGCAGTGCGAGATCAGCACGTCGTGCGTGGCGGGACGGAGCTCGGGTTCAATGCCCAGTTTGCCGCTCTTGATGGCGATGCAGTCGTCCCCCACCGAGAACTGACAGCCAAGGATGCGGACAAAACTGCAGCTCTCGGGATCGAAACCGTCGGTGTTGTGGGAGTTCTTGGGACCCTCGATGGACAGGCACAGGGCATCGACGTGCTCGCACAGAATGGGATGGATATTCCACGCCGGGCTGTTGCGCACGGTAAAGCCGGCAAGACTCACGTTTTCGCACTCGGACAGGAAGATCATGCGCGGGCGGGCGACCTCGCGGCCCTCCTCGGGACGGAAGATGTTCTTAAAGTCCTTGTTCCACCAGTTGTCCTCGGCAAAATCGGTCTGGCCGTCGATGGCGCCGCGGCCATAGATGCACACGTCGTGCACGCTCAGGCCCGTAAAGGTCGAACAGTAGGTCGAAAAGCTCTCGCCTTCCCAGCGGCCCAGGGGCAGCATGTCGGTGCCGGCATACCCGGCGCCCTCGTCGCCCGTGACCGTGCCCGGAATGTAGGCAAGCGCCGCGCGCTCGTGACGGGCCAGCAGCACCGCGCCCTCGGCAAGCTCGATGTTGATATTGCTCTTAAGGAAGAGGGACTTGATGCGGTAGTTGCCGGCGGGGATCAGCACGCGCCCGCCCTTGGGGCAGGCCATGATAGCAGCCTGAATGTTGGTGGTGTCATCGTGCTCGGCATCGCCCTTGGCTCCGCAGTCGCGAACGTTGATGGTAAAGGGCTCCGCCGGCGTGGTGACGCCTACGCTCAACTCGCGCTCGCCGCAGACAAAGCGGATCAGGTTGCGCTTGCCGGGGGTCAGGCCATCGACATAGGTCTCGACCGTATTCGTGGTACCGGCGGGCTCATCGTTGACAAAGATCTCCCACGTATCGGCACAGGTAAAGTAGCCGCCATCGTCGAGCTCGATAACGGCCGCGCGGGCATTGCGCCAGATAACGTTCGTCTCCATGGGTCTCTCCCTCAAATGTAATCAGAAGTTCATACTACTCGTTTTTAAAAAAGGGCCGTACCCGCCGGTGGATCTCCGGTGGCACGGCCCTGTGGTTTGGACGATGCGCCTGCCCTACTCGGCGGGAATTACGCTGCCGTCCTGGAAGCCAACATTGTTGTGGGCGAAGCAGTCCTCGTACTTAAAGCCGGAGAGCTCCTCGCAAAGCGCCTTGACCTCGGGCTTGACGTCGGCCATCTTGCCACCCTCCTTGACACGGTGGATCTCGTCGCAAAGGATGTCGCACTGCTCCTTGTCAATCTTGATGCCGCGGGCAAGGACGGCCGCGAGCAGGAAGAAGCCGGCGCAGCCGATGAGCATGTAGCCGCAGATGTACAGAGGCACGGTGGCGGGCTGGGTCACGGCGTCGCTGTTGCCGGCGGTCTGAATGAAGCCGGAGGCAGCAAGGACGATAGCCCATACGTTGACGGCAACAGCCTGGGCAATCTGCTGGCAGAGCTGCTGTGCGGAGCTGTAGATGCCCTCGCGACGACGCAGGGTGATGAGCTCATCGACATCGGGGATGTAGTTGAGCAGAACATCGGGCAGATACTGGAAGCCAACGTAGAAGAACTTCCAGATGGCGAAGATGATGGGGTAGGCGATCATGGCGATGGCGACCGTGGAGGTGCTGTTGATCTGACCAAAGGCGAAGTAGTTGTAGGCGATGATGCACGCAGCGCAACCGACGTTGGCCAGGTACCAAGACTTGTGGAAGCCCTTCTTGGCCATGAGGGCGACCCAGATAGCGGTGCAGACGATAGCGACGACCTTGCCGGGCATCTCCATCACGGACTCGTAGGACTTAGGAATCTGCAGGCAGTAGACGATGAAGAAGGACAGGCAGGCAGACCAGCAGGCAGCAGCGAGCTTCGTGGAGACCTGTGCATACAGGACCTTGCGGAAGGACTTGTTGCGGAAGGTGGAGACAACGTCGATGAAGAACTTCTTGATACCCTCGCCGACGCTCTCGATCTTCTCCTGAGCGACCTCCTCGGGGGTGTGCTCCCACGTGGACAGGTACACGCACAGCAGCGAGATTGCCATGACCGAAGCGTTAATCGTAGCAATAATGAAGTAGCTGAACGGGTTGGTCTCGCCGAAGGTGCCAAAGCCAAAGCCGACGAGTGCTGCCATCAGGAAGCCGGCGGCGTTACCAAAGAGGTGCTTGTAGCCGGTGAGGTACGTACGCTCCTTGAAGTCATCGGTCATCTCGATGGTAAGCGGCGACAGGTTGGCGGTGCAGAACGTGTACGCGACGTTGTAGATCAGGTACAACACAAAGTAGTACGGGAAACCAAACGGCGTAGCCACAAAGATGAGCGGCTCGGCGACCATCATCGGGATAGCCAGCAAGATCCAGAAACGGCGGCGGCCAAAGATGCGGCCGATCTTAGTAGCGTAGAAGTTATCGGCCACAAAGCCCATGAGCGGGCACAGAATGGCGTTGAGATAGATGGCGAACGAGCTGATCAGCGCAGCCTCGCCTGCGGACAGACCGCACTCCGTGGACAGGAACAGCACCATGTAGCTGTGCGTAAAGCTCAGGGCACCGGAGTTGAGCATGCCGCCCATACCAAAGCCCAAGCGCGTCCAGAATGTGATCTTGCGCTTTTTACCGATCTTGTTAGTCATCGAGCTCCCTCTCTTTTCTCGATTGTCTTGTAACAAGACATTGGAGTCCATACCGATGTCTGTCTGCATATCGCCCACTCGTAGGGTGAACGTTTAGCTAGATTATGCGCGATTGCGTATGATAGGTGAACGTTCACTTCTATATTATCCTTGAACGGTCGTTTTTTGCCGTTAAACGGACATCTGACTTGAAAAAAATCACGATTACATGGGTATTGAGTGGGTTTAAATTTGAGGTCGATTAGGTGAACGTTTATTGTTTTCGCCGCTCCCGTACCCTCAGAAAGACACGCCCGAACAGACAGAACAAACATGGCCCCGCCGGGAACACTCCCGACGGGGCCATGGTCAATAGCGCCCTATGCGAACCCATTTACCGCTACAGGCAGACGCCGTCCTTCCAGATGCTGATCTCGTGACAGCCGCGGCGCTCGGCACTCGTAAGCTTGCCGCTCGCCGTCTCTAGCACCAGCTGGTACAGGTCGTGGGCAGCCTCGTCGAGCGTACGCTCGCCCGTGGCGACCACGCCGGCGTTAAAGTCCATCCAGTTGGCCTTGTGGTCGCACAGACGCTGGTTGGTGAACACCTTGAGTGTAGGCGCCGGTGCGCCAAACGGCGTGCCGCGGCCGGTCGAGAACAGGATTACGTGGCAGCCGGCAGCCGTCAGGGCCGTGGTGGATACCATGTCGTTACCCGGGCCGCACAGCATGTTCAGGCCATGCTTGGTAGCCTGACCGGCATACGGCAGCACGTCGACGATGGGGGCAGATCCGCCCTTTTGCACGCAGCCGCAGCTCTTGTCCTCGAGCGTGGTAATGCCGCCGTCCTTGTTGCCGGGGCTCGGGTTCTCATAGACGACCTCCCCGTGGCTGATAAAGTAGTCCTTAAAGCCGTTGAGCATGTCGGCAGCTGCGTTAAAGACGTCCTGGCTCTCACAGCGATCGAGCAGAATGCTCTCCGCGCCAAACATCTCGGGAACCTCGGTGAGCACCGACGTGCCGCCGCGGGCGACGACCATATCGCTCACGCGACCGATCGTGGGGTTGGCGGTAATGCCCGAAAGACCGTCAGAGCCGCCGCACTTAAGGCCAATGACCAGCTCGGAGGCAGGAATGGGCTCACGCTTGGCCTGCTTGGCCAGGTCGGCAAGCTCGGACAGGATCTTGTGACCCTCGACCTGCTCGTCGGCTACATCCTGGCAGGCGAGGAATCGAACGCGCTCGCGATCGAAGTCACCGAGCTCGTCGAGTACCTGCTGGTGCGTGCAGTTTTCGCAACCGAGGGACAGGAACAGCACACCCGCAGCATTTGCGTGACGCGAGAGCGCCACCAACAAGCGGCGCGTCTGGGCATGGTCGGCACCGGTCTGTGAGCAGCCAAAGGGATGCGGGAAGTAGTAAACGCCCTCCAGCGAGCCCTCGACCAGATCCTGAGCCTGCTCGCACATGGCACGTGCGACCTCGTTGACGCAGCCGACCGTGGGGATGATCCACAGCTCGTTGCGCGTGGCGGCGCGGCCGTCAGCGCGGCGGAAGCCCATAAAGGTCTCGGGCTCAACCGGCTCAACGACCGGATGCGTCGGGTTGTAAGCGTACTCGACCTCGCCCGAAAGGTTGGTCTTGACGTTATGCGTATGAAGCCACTGACCGGGCTGGATGTCGCCCGTCACGTGGCCGATAGGAAGACCGTACTTGACGACGTCCTCCCCCGCCGCAATGGCACGCACGGCCATCTTGTGGCCCTGCGGAATATCCTCCGCGGCAACGACCTCGCCCACCCCGGGAACCGCGACGGCGGTGCCCTTGGCAAGCGGCGACAGCGCGACGATCACGTTATCGGCCGGATTGATCTGGATAGTGTTCATTACAAATGGTCCTAACCCTACAGGTTGAGCAGAAGTCAGCGGACGCCCGCCAGTTGCCCGGCGGGCGCACAGAAGGATTTAGGCCTGGGCGTTGGCAAATGCCTGCTTGGCGCCCTCGGCGCGCACAACGGCAAGCGCGTTGACGACAAACTCCTCAAGGCCGGCGATCTGCGTAAGGTCCTCGCCCCACATCTGCTCGTTGCTGAGCACGTCGTGCACCAGCTCGGCATCGTCTGCACCGGCGTGGGCGGCGTAGAAATCGAGCACGAAGGCATCGTCCTGAGCGGTGTACTCGGTGCCGTCGGCGCGGCGCAGGTGCAGGCCATCGCCCTCGCGAGCAACGAGCTCCTGCGTATAGAAGGCAATGAGCGTAGCGAGGCTCGTCGCCAGGCACTTGGGCAGGTTGCCGGTCTCGGCAACATAGTCCTTGAGCGTGGGCAGGTCGCGAGCACGCCATTTGGCGGTTGAGTTGAGGCAAATGGAGAGCAGCGCGTGGTCGATAAACGGGTTGTCGAAGCGGTTCTCGACGGCGGCGGCAAAGGCCTTGCAGTCCTCGACATCAAGATCGGCGGCAAGCGTCGGGATGACCTCGTCGTAGAGCATGGTGTTCATGAAGCCGCGAACGGTCTCGTCATGCATGCAATCGCGCACGATGTCAAAGCCGGCAACCCAGGAACCCGGAACAAAGGCAGTGTGGGCGCCGTTGAGGATGCGGACCTTGCGCTTCTTGTACGGGGTGACATCGGGGGTCACAAAGACGCCCGGCAGGCCGGCCTTCACGAAGGGCAGACGCTCCTTGAGCGACTCATCGCCCTGGATACCCCACATCTGGAAGGGCTCGCGCACGGCCAGGAAGGGATCCTCGTAGCCTAGGCGCTCGGCCACGGCAGCGGCCTCCTTGGGGTCGCGGATACGGCCGGGGACGATAGTGTCGACGAGCGTGGTGCAGACGGTGCAGTCGTTGGCCATCCACTGCGCAAACTCGTCCTCCCAGCCCCAGTCGCTCACGTACTGGTTCATGATGCGCAGCAGCTCCTCGCCGTTGTGATCGATGAGCTCACAGGCGAGCACGATGACGCCCGGCTTGCCGGCGGCCCAGCGGGTGTGGAGCACCTGGGCAAGCTTGGCGGGGAAGCTCGCGGGCGGCATGTCGTCGGCCTTGCAGGACGGATCGTAGGCGATACCGGCCTCGGTGGTGTTGGAGACGATAATCTCCAAATCGTCGGAGACGGCGACCTCCATCATGGCGCGGTAGTCGTCCTCGCGATACGGATTGAGGCAGCGGCTGCAGGCGCTGATCACACGGGACTCGTCGACCGTGTTGCCGCTCTCCTTGCCGCGCACCAGCACGGTGTACAGGTCATCCTGAGCGTTAATGCCGTCGGCAAAGCCAAAGGCACCGCTGATGGGCTGGACCATGACAACCTTGCCGTTCCAGCCGGTTGCCTCGTTGCCCATGTCAAAGAAGCGGTCGACGAAGGCGCGCAGGAAATTGCCCTCGCCAAACTGCAGAACCTTCTCGGGCGCGTCCTTGGGCAGCAGGTAGCCCTTGTAGCCGATCTTCTCGAGCGTCTCGTAGCTGATGTTCTCCATCGATGTCTCTCCTTAGATTGCTGTTAGCGTGCAGGCAAAACGGGGGCGCCGCGTGTGGCAACGGCGCTCCCGAGTTCGGTGTGATTCGATGCGGGTTTAGGCCTCGACGGTATCCAGGTCAAAGCCAAAGTAGCGGACCGCGTTGTTGTAGCTAATGTCGCGCACGATGGCTCCCAGCAGCTCCATGTCGGCCGGATACTTGCCCTGCTCGACCCACTCGCCGATCACGCCGCACAGCACGCGACGGAAGTACTCATGACGCGGGTAGGACAGGAAGGAGCGGGAATCGGTAAGCATGCCCACAAAGTTGCCCAGCACGCCCTCGTTAGCCAGAGCCGTGAGCTGCTCGCGCATACCGACCTCGTTGTCGTTGAACCACCAGGCAGAGCCGTTCTGGATCTTGCCGGCGGTCGGAGCCTCCTGGAAGCAGCCTATCACGGTATCGATCATGGTGTTGTCGATGGGGTTCAGGCTGTACAGGATGGTCTTGGGCAGACCCGTGGACTCCTGGATGGAGTTGAGGAAATCGGCCAGCTGGTCGGACGGCGTGTAGTTGGAGATACAGTCGTAGCCGGTGTCGGGACCGAGCTTGGCGAACATAGCGCGGTTGTTGTCACGCTTGCAGCCAAAGTGCAGCTGCATGGCCCAGCCAAGGCGGACATACTCGCCGGCGACGAACTGCATAAAGGCCGTCTTGTACTTGAGGACCTCGTCCTCGGTAAGCGGCTCGGCGGCAAGGCCCTTGGCAAAGATAGTCTCGATTTCGTCGGCGGTAGCCGGAACGTACATAACGTAGTCGAGCGCGTGGTCGGAAGCGCGGCAGCCCAGCTCGTGGGCAACGTCGTAGCGCTTGGAGATGGCAGCCTTCATGCCCTCGAAGTCGCTGATCTCAACGCCAGCAACCTCGGAGAGATGCTTGCAGTAGTCGGCGAACTCCTGGCCACGCTCGATGCGCAGGGCGGCATCGGGGCGCATGGCGGGAACGACCTGAACGTCAAAACTGTCGTCGGCGGCAATCTTCTTGTGCCACTCAAAGCTGTCGGCGGGGTCGTCGGTAGTGCAGATCATGCGGACGTTGGACTGCTTGATGAGGTTGCGGCAGGTAAAGCTGGCCTCGGCGAGCTTGGCGTTGGCAAGGTCCCAGACCTCCTGAGCGGTTTTGCCGTTCAGGACGCCCTCGTAGCCAAAGTAACGCTTAAGCTCCAGGTGGCTCCACTCAAAGACGGGGTTGCCCACGCAGCGGCCCAGGGTCTCGGCCCACTTCTGGAACTTCTCGCGAGCAGGGGCATCGCCGGTAATGAAGCGCTCGTCGACGCCGTTGGCACGCATTAGGCGCCACTTGTAGTGGTCGCCGCCCAGCCAAACCTCGGTAATGTTCTCAAAACGCTTGTCGTCCCAGATCTCCTTGGGAGAAATGTGGCAGTGGTAGTCAACGATGGGCATACCCTCGGCAAAGTTGTGGAACAGTTCCTCGCCGGTTTTGGTGCTCAGCAGGAAATCCTGATCGTCCATGAAGTTTTTCATCAAACAACCCCTTTGTTGGCGGAGCGGGCACACGATGCGCTCGTTATCCTCTAGGTGAACGTTCACTATACTAATTCATTGCGACTTAAAAGGTGAACGTTCACCTAACCACCATGGGGTGAACGGTCGATTTTGTCCGTTCAACGGTTGTTGGAGCCGTGACACGCATGCATTGCGGATGGACTAACGTCCCCGAACACCGAACCTGGGCGTTTTTGCTCAGGTGGGTCATGTCTCGGCGTACATTTTTGGGAATATTCAGCATCGGGGCGTACTGCGCACCGTCCTCGACGCCCTATTTGATGCGCATATCGCGCCCGATCGGCATAAAAAAGTGCCTCCGATGGCGATTTACGCCATCGGAGGCACTTAAAACAGTCGTTCTGAGCCTCTTTCGGAACACGCCATTGCTGAATACTCCAAAAAATGCACGCCGCAAGAGGGGGTACCTGACCAAACGGCTAAATTCCCGCAAGCTCGCAGTAGCGGTCGACGTTGCTGGCAAACACCATCTCCACAGCACCCTTCTGCACGGGCTCCGCCGGAGTTTTACCCCACAGCAAATACTCGCCCAAGGTCTTGGCACCACGGTAGGCCAAGCTCACCGGGTCCTTATAGACGATATTGGTAAAAATGCCACGGCGTAAGGCCAGGGCGCTCTCGGGGAACAGGTCGTTGCCGATCACCATGACCTTGCCGGCCTTGCCGCTCGAAACAAGCGCATCGGCGACCACCTCGGAACCAACGGCAAAAACGCTACAGATGAGCTCGGGAGCATCCGGCGCACTCAAGCGCTGCTCAAGCTCGCGCTCGAGCTGTTTGACTTGCGCATGGGCACCGGCAAGGTCCTCAACCCGCCATGGAATATCGTGCTCGCGCAGGTAATTATGAAAGGCGCGGGCGGTCAGATAGTGCGAGTCGGTATAAGGGTCGCCCGCCAACAGGAGCACGCGGGCGTCAGCCCCAGAAGCGTGGACCAGGTTAGCCGCCTGCTCTGCCATAAGACTGCCCGCCGCGGAATAGTCCGCCAGACTGGCACCCAGGCGATCGAGGTGCGGTCGGTCGCCGTCGACGAGCTCGATCGCCACACCCGCCTCGGCAATCTGCCTCAAGAGTTCGGTTGCGCGGTCATCGCCCGGAACATAGGCAAGCAGACCATCGATCTTCTCGCCTACCTGCAGACGCTCATCGATCTGCTCGAGCGCATCGGCGTAGCCACCCACGCCGAATTCAACGCGCTCAACCGTAATGCCCCGGTCGATGACCTCCTGCTCAAAGCGGTTGCAGCCTTCCCAAAGGTAACGGAAAAAGTACGCCCCCTCGCGCGATGCGCGGGGCAGGCAAAACACCAGGTTGATATCCTTGCGGCGCAGGCTCGAGGCACTTGTGTTGCGATGGTAGCCCATGGCCTCGGCCTTGGCATTCACCTTGGAGCGCACGGATTCGCTCACGCCAGCCTTACCCGTCAGGGCCTTGTGCACGGTATTGATGGAAACGCCAAGCTCGGCGGCAATGTCCTTCATGGTTACGCGAGCGCTCATGGGGTTACTCCGTTATAGATAAGTTGCCAATTAACAGTACAGGTAACGATACCCCAAAATCACTCTTCAACTCGCCGCGCTCGCCGCCAAATGTGCAAAGCGCCCCGCGAACGGATGCTCGCGGGGCGCCTGGATGCCTGGACCTTATTTGATACCGCGGCTCAGGTCTTCGGCAATTTTGTCCACGCCCTTAAGCGCGGCGCAGGTTTTTTTATTGGAACAATGTCCCGTGCAAACGCCACCTTGAGCGCAGTCGGCGCAGGTGCCCTTGCGATAAATGCGCACGCACACGGCGACAAACGCGATGCCGATAACAGCCAGTACAACAATATCGATAGGTGCCATAGCAAGCCTCCTCTAGTTAACCACCACTTACTTTACCCCATTCTCCACCTGCCAAAAAGGGACAGGTATATTTTGGTCGGTTTTATCTGCGGAAACGCCACATCTCCCTCACCAAAAAGCCCGAGTGTCGCTGGGACACCCGGGCTCGTGGAAAGGGGCTAATCCTTATTCGGACTTAAGCGGAAACTGCGGCGGAAGCGGTGTTGGTCTCGTCCTCGTCGGTCCAGGCGTGCTTAGGCATGGGACGGAAGATCTGGAAGAGCATCGCAACCAGCAGAACGATGGCTACAACCGTCCAAATACCAAACTGGCCAAGGACAAACAGGTTGTAGAACTGGTTGATGAACAGGCCGATCACCCAAGCGAAGGCGCACTCGTAGCCGATGGCAATCGCGGTCCACTTGCCGGAGTCCATCTGATTGCGGATAGTGCCCATGGCGGCAAAGCACGGAGCGCACAGCAGGTTAAAGGCACCAAAGGCAACGCAAGCGCCCATGGTCGGGAACATGCCGGCAAACGCGGTCCACAGGCTCGGGTCGGTCTCGGCGGCGTCGGCCACGGACAGCAGCGAGCCGGCGGTGGCGACGACGTTCTCCTTGGCGACAAGGCCAGAGACAGTCAGCGCGGTTGCCTGCCAGGTGCTAAAGCCGAGCGGGGCAAAGATCCAGGCAACCAGGTTGCCGAGCATGGCAAGCACGGAGTAGTCCATGAACTCCTCGGGGATGCCGTCCATCGCAGGCAGGAAGCCGAAGGAACCGTTGTAGCTACCAAAGTTGGAGAGGAACCAAACGACGACGGTGGACGCAAAGATGACCGTGCCGGCCTTCTTGATAAAGGCGAAGCAGCGCCCCCACACGTGCAGCGCCCAAGAGCGGATCGCCGGGAAGTGGTAGGCAGGAAGCTCCATAACAAACGGCGTCGGGCGGCCGGCGAAGAGCTTGGTCTTCTTGAGCATGAGGCCCGAGGCAATGACGGCAAAGACGCCCAGGAAGTAGAAGAGCGGGCTGATCCACGCAGCGGTGGTAGAAGAGTCGCCAATGATGGAACCCATAAGCAGGGCGATGATCGGCAGCTTGGCGCCGCAAGGGATGAACGTGGTGGTCATGACCGTCATGCGGCGGTCCTTCTCGTTCTCGATGGTCTTGGTAGCCATGACGCCGGGGACGCCGCAGCCCGAGGACACGAGCATGGGGATAAAGGACTTACCGGACAGGCCAAAGCGGCGGAACACGCGGTCCATGATGAAGGCGACGCGGGCCATGTAACCGCAGTCCTCCAAGAAAGACAGCATCACAAAGAGCAGGAACATCTGCGGGACGAAGCCCATGATGGCGCCGATGCCAGCCACGATGCCGTCGCAGACCAGCGAATCGACGAGGCCACCGTCCTCGGTACCGCCCGCCACGAGAGCGTCATGCACCGCGGTGGTGATACCCGGGACATAGGGGCCGTACTGTGCCGGGTCGACCGAGTCGGCGTTGTCGCCCGCAGCCTCAACAGCTGCGTCATAGGCGTCGCGACCCTGACCGAGCACGTACCAGCCGTCGGTGCCGAAGAGCTGGTCGTTGGTGAAGTCGGTCACCGTGCCGCCCAGGGTGGAAACGGCGATGTAGTACACGCAGAACATGATGACCACAAAGATCGGCAGGCCCAGGATACGGTTGGTAACCACGCGGTCGATCTTCTCGGAGGCGCTCATCTTGGCCGGAGCTTTGGTCATGCACTCGTCGATAATGTGGGCAATCACGCCATAGCGCTCGCCGGTGATGATGGACTCGGCGTCGTCGTCGCAATCCTGCTCGCACTGGGCGACCAGCTGCTCGACGCGAGCGGCCTTCTCCTTGGTGAGGTTGATGAGCTTGCAGGCGTCCGCGTCGCGCTCAAACAGCTTGACAGCGTAGTAGCGACGCTTGTTGGCGGGAACGCTCGCCGGCAGGTTGTTCTCGATGTGGTCCAGAACGTCCTCGATGGAGGAATCGAACTTGTGCTCCGGCACCTGGCCCTTGGAAGCAGCAGACTTCTTGACCTGCTCGAACAGCTCCTTGATACCCTTGTTTTTAAGGGCCGAGATCATCATGACCGGGCAGCCAAGCTTCTTGGAAAGCTTGTCCGTGTCGATCTTGTCGCCGTTCTTCTCCACGAGGTCGGCCATGTTGAGGGCCACGACCACGGGCAGGCCGGTCTCGATAACCTGAAGCGCCAGGTACAGGTTGCGCTCGAGGTTGGTGGCATCGACCACCTGGACAACGACATCGGGCTCGCCGCTCATGAGGTAGTCGCGCGAGCACTGCTCCTCGGGGCTGTAGGGGGAAAGCGAGTAGATGCCGGGGAGGTCCGTGATGGTAACGTTCTTGTCGCTTAGGAGCTTGGCTTCCTTTTTCTCAACCGTGACACCGGGCCAGTTGCCAACGTAGCCGTTGGCGCCGGTGATCAGGTTGAAAAGCGTGGTCTTGCCGCAGTTGGGGTTACCCGCCAGCGCGACATGGATCTGAGAATCCGCCATTCAATCCTTCTTCCTTGTGTGCCCGCGCTGTCATCTCCGAGCGGGCTGGATATTGTGCTTCAACGTTGCATTGCTAAGTTAGAAAAACCTAACTTTACCTGCAAGAATACATGCCGCTGGCCCTTACTGGACCTCGACGACGGCAGCCTCCTCCTTGCGGATGGAAAGCTCGTAGCCGCGCACGTTGATCTCGACCGGATCGCCGAGCGGTGCAACCTTTACGACCTTAAACGACGTGCCCTTGATGAGCCCCAGGTCCATAAGGTGGCGGCGAAGTGCGCCCTCACCGTGAAGCTTGACGATGGTGGAGCTCTCGCCCACCTTAACGTCACCCAACGTCTTCATGTACTTGTCCCCCTTTCAGTTTTTGCGGAATGTTGCGAACTAACCGACGGTCATGATGTGCATGGCGACCTTGGAATCGATGCCAAAGCGAGCGCCCAGCACCGTGACGATGATGTTGGCGCCACTCGAGCTCACCACGTGGATCTCGCTGCCCTCGACAAAGCCGAGGTCCTTGAGGTGGTGCTTCATGTCCTCATTGCCCTTTACACGAGACACGCGCACGGTTTCGCCCGCCTTTACCATCGAAAGCGGCATGGCCGGCATCTGCGGTCCGCAAGACATGAGTGAGCTCCTAACGTCAGTTCGTCCTCAACATCGACGCAGCAAAAGTTAACCACGTCTATGTTCGCTATAGTAAACTAGCACGTGGTTAACTTTTTGGAAAGGGTCCCCATTTAGATTTCGAAAAAGTTTCCTATACGAAACAAAAAGGCGCGGCAAAGAGCTGTCCTTTGCCGCGCCCTGTCATGCTTAGAGCGAGAGGTTTCTGATCGATGTGACGCAGGAGGCCTCATCCACGCCCGAAACGCGGAACACGATGTCTTCGCCACATTCGCCGTAGAGAGCCATGAGCCCCATCACATCGCGGCCGTCGGTATGGCGATCGCCAATGCTGACCGATACGTTGCTACGATGCTTGGCAATAATGTCATAGAGCAGCGCAACCGGGCGGGCATGCAATCCCAACGGATCTTTAATCGTCTTTGTAAACTCGACCATGTCCCCTCCCACGACGTCGCACATTCGGCCGGCAAACCCAGCCACGTGGTAGTTATTGTACGTTACCGGCGCACCCCCGTCCCACAAAAAACGAGGGAAGGCACGTGTCCTTCCCTCGTTACGGGCAATATGTAGCCGCTTGCCTACATCAAGCGCAGGCTGACGTCCTTGAGCTGGGCGCCGCTAACGGCACTCGGGGCGCCCGACATGAGGTCGGAGCCGCTGGCCGTCTTGGGGAACGCCATGACGTCGCGGATGGAGTCGGAACCGGTGAGCAGCATGCACACGCGGTCCAGGCCCAGAGCAAAACCGCCCATCGGGGGCGCACCAAACTTGAGCGCCTCCATGAGGAAGCCGAACTGCGACTCGGCGCGCTCCTCGGTAAAGCCCAGGAGCTTGAGCATGGACATCTGCATCTCGGCGTTGTGGATACGCATACCGCCGCCGCCGGCCTCAAAGCCGTCCATGACAAAGTCGTAGGTGCACGAACCGGCTGCCAGCGGGTCGGCCTCGATCTTGGCGATGTCGGTCTCGGTCGGCAGGGTGAAGGGCTGGTGCTCGGCAGCGTAGGCCTTGCGGTCCTCATCCCAGTGGAACAGCGGGAAGTTGACGACCCACAGGAAGTCGTGGCCCTCGCGCTTGATCTCGAGCGCGTTGGCCATGTGGGAACGCATGCCGCCCAGGATCTCGTCGGAGAGCAGGCGCGGGCCGGCGGCGAACATCACAAGGTCGCCGGGCTCGACGTCCATGCGCTCGCGCAGAGCGGCCATCTCCTCGTCCGAGAAGAACTTGACGATGGGGCTGTTGATGGAGCCGTCCTCGCGGAAGGCGATCCAGGCCAAGCCCTTGGCGCCAAACGTGGAGGCCACGCCGGCGAGCTTATCGATCTTGGCACGTGCCCAGGCACCGGCGCCCTTGGCGTTGATAGCCTTGACGACAGAGCCCTCCTCGTTTGCGGCAGTCGCAAAGACCTTGAACTTGGAGTTGGCGAAGATGTCGGTCAGGTCGACCAAGTGCATGCCATAGCGGGTATCGGGCTTGTCGGAGCCATAGGTGTCCATGGCCTCCCAGTAGTTCATGCGACGCAGCGGCGTGGGCATCTCGACACCCATGCGGCCGAAGGCATCGGCCAGGACCTCTTCGAGCGCGCTCATGACGTCATTCTGGTCCACGAAGGACATCTCAATATCGACCTGGGTGAACTCGGGCTGACGGTCGGCACGCAAGTCCTCGTCGCGGAAGCACTTGGCAACCTGGTAGTAGCGCTCGACGCCACCGACCATAAGCAGCTGCTTCAGGAGCTGCGGGGACTGCGGCAGGGCATAGAAGTTGCCCGGCTGGATGCGGCTGGGGACGATGAAGTCGCGGGCGCCCTCGGGCGTAGACTTGAACAGGGAGGGCGTCTCGACCTCCATGAACTCACGGTTGTGCAGCGCCTCGCGAATGGCAAAGGTAAAGTCGGAGCGCAGCTTGAGGTTGGCCATCATCTCGGGACGACGAAGGTCCAGATAGCGATAGCGCAGGCGGGTGTCCTCGCTGGTCTCGATGCCGTCCTCGATTTGGAACGGCGGGGTGACGGACGTGTTGAGCACCTCGGCGTGGTCGGTCAGGACCTCGATCTCGCCGGTCGCGAGCTTGGTGTTGGTGGTCTCCTCGCCACGGGCGCGCACGACGCCGTGAATCTTGATGGGCCACTCGGGACGCATGGTCTCGGCGATCTTAAAGGCATCGCCGTCGGAGTGCTCGGGGTCGAAGGTGAGCTGCGTGATGCCCTCGCGGTCGCGAAGGTCGCAGAAGATAAGGCCGCCGTGGTCGCGGCGACGGCTCACCCAACCGGTGAGGGTGACCTCTTCGCCCACGTTCTCGAAGCGAAGCTCGCCGCAGGTACGGGTGTGCATGGAATGCTCATCGATGGGACGGGTCTGGCTCATACCAGTGATCCTCCTTTATGGATCTGTGCCGCCCCGTGTCGTTCCGGGCGGCGTCGTACAGATTTGCCCAGCCTGCGTAAACCGCGCAGCCAGACATGGCGTTCTATCTTATCGCACCTGTGTCGATGTGCCGCGGAAAAGTAGCTCCTGCCCAAAGACTTGACGGAGACGAAACAATTGACGCACCGCGGCACCCGCCCGCGCTCGTCACGTGCGACAATATGCCCCAATAAAACAGCACTCGGAAAGGCCCGCCATGACTGCACGCCTCATCGTTATGGATATCGACTCCACGCTCATCAACCAGGAGGTCATCGACCTGTTGGGCGAGGAGGCCGGCGTAGGCGAGCAAGTTGCGCAAATCACCGATCGCGCTATGCGCGGCGAGCTGGACTTTAGGCAAGCGCTCGAGAAGCGCGTGGGGCTGCTCGCCGGCCTGGACGAGAGCGTGTTCGAGCGCACCTTTGAGCGCGTGACGTTTACCCCCGGCGCGTTGGAGCTTGTGCGCTCGGCACACAGCAAGGGCTGGAAGGTCGGCGTGGTGAGCGGCGGCTTCCACGAGGCCGCCGACAAGATCGTGGCCGCCGCGGGCATCGACTTCTGCCTGGCTAACCGCCTGGAGGTCGTGGACGGCAAGCTCACCGGTAAGTTGGCGGCAGACATTGTGACCAAGGAGTCCAAGCTCATCCAGCTGCTGGATTGGGCAGTCGAGTGCGGTGTCGATATGGCCCATACCGTCGCGATCGGTGACGGCGCCAACGACATCCCCATGATTCAGGCCGCAGGCACGGGCATCGCATTTTGCGCCAAGCCCAAGACGCGCGAGGCCGCCCCATTTGCCATCGACGAGCGCAACCTGATGCTCGCCATGGACATCATCCTGCGCGACTAGTCAGTTTGCCTCACAACTTCATCTAATCTGACATGTCAGATTTCCGAACAATTATGCTCTAATGTTCGGAAACAACCCTTCGCGTGCTAAACTTTTCTGCGTCGAAGGGAACTTATATGGACAAACGAGATCTTGAGCAATTGCTAAGTGACGTGGCAGACGGAAGCATTATGCCGGCCGATGCCCTCACGCACATCCAGACGGCGCCGACCGCCGACCTGGGCTTTGCACAGCTCGATCTTTCGCGCGGGGTGCGCCAGGGAGCCGGCGAGGTTGTCTACGGTGCCGGTAAAACCGCCGAGCAGATTACCGCCATTATCGAAGCGCTGCGCGATGCCGGCCAGGAGCGCGTCCTGGTCACGCGCCTGGACAGCGAAAAAGCAGCCCGTACCTCGGAGCTCCTCGGCAACGGCATCGACCTGGGATATATCCCGAACGCACAGCTCGCCCTCGTGGGCGGCAAGCCCTCCCCTACTGGCAACGGACGCATCGTCGTCGCCTGCGCCGGCACGAGCGACTTGCCCGTCGCCGAGGAAGCCGCGTTGACGGCCGAATTCTATGGCAACGAGGTCGACCGCCTCTACGACGTGGGTGTTGCCGGCCTGCACCGCCTGCTCGCGCATGCCGAGGAACTTGCACAGGCGCAGGTGGTCATCGCCATCGCCGGCATGGAGGGCGCGTTGGCGAGCGTTGTCGGCGGCCTGGTGAGCTGTCCGGTCATCGCCGTTCCCACCAGCGTGGGCTACGGCGCAAGTTTTGGTGGCGTAGCCGCACTGCTCGCCATGCTCAACTCCTGTGCCAGCGGCGTATCGGTCGTCAATATCGACAACGGCTTTGGTGCCGCCTACCAGGCAAGTCTTATCAATCATCTGAGCGCCGGCACACCCCGCGCCCGCTAAGGAGCATTCCATGTCCAATCATCAGCACACGCTTATCATCGACGGCACCTCGGGCATCAGCGGCGACATGACTGTCGCGGCCCTGCTCGACCTGGGCGCCAGCGAGGAGCACCTGCGCGAACAGCTCGCTACGCTGCCGGTCGACGGCTTTACGATCGCCGTCACGCGTGCAAACAAGCATGGCATCGACGCCTGTGATTTTGACGTCCAGCTTGCAGAGGAGCTCGAGAACCACGACCACGATATGGCCTGGCTCTACGGCAACGAAGCAGCTGCCGAGCACACGCACGAGCACGAGCACCACCATCATGAGCACGACGAGCACAGTCACTGCCACGAACATGATCATGAGGCCCACGGCCATGACCACGAGGGCCATCATCACGCCCACCACCATCACCACCGTTCTTTGGCGGACGTCACTGCTATCATCGACGGCTCGCAGCTAAGCGATGGCGCCAAGCGTCGTGCGCTCGCCATCTTTACCGCGCTCGCCGCCGCCGAGGCAAAGGCCCACGGCAAAACGCCCGAGACCGTCATGTTCCACGAGGTGGGCGCCGTCGACTCCATCGTTGACATCTGCTCGGTCGCCATCTGCCTCGATGACCTGGGCATCGAGGATATTGTCGTCGAGTCGCTCTCCGAGGGCCACGGAACCATCCACTGTGCCCACGGCCTTATGCCCATTCCCGTCCCCGCTGTCGTCAACCTGTGCCAGGCGGGCAATATCGCCCTCATGCCTGCACCAGTCGCTGGCGAGCTCGTGACGCCCACGGGCGCCGCCATCGTCACCGCGCTGCGTACGTCCGACCAACTGCCCTCACGCTACCACATCGAAGCCGTCGGCTACGGCGCCGGCAAGCGCCCCTACGAGGGTTGCTCCGGCACGCTCCGCTGTCTGCTCGTTCACGTGGATGCATAGCCATGGATGCCCGCAAAGAAAAAAGCCGCGCCGCCATCGTTGCGGCGTTCTCCGAGCTGCTACGCGAAGAGGACTACGGCAAGATTACCGTCGGCGACATCATCGCGCGCGCTCACGTAGGCCGTGCGACATTCTACGGTCTCTTTAAGAGCAAGGACGACCTACTGTCCGAGCTCGTGAGCGACATCTGCACCCACGCCCTCGACGACGATGGCACACCGCTCGACGACCCACTCGTGCAGGTCGAGCATATCCTCAACAACCTCTGGGAGCGCCGCCAGGGCGTTCGAGCCCTCGTAGCCGGCGCCGGCTCACGCGTCTTCGCCGACTGTCTCCGCAAGACCATCATGTCGCGCGCAGCCGAAACCGTCCCCGCCGACCCCGCAGGCCCCGCCGCCACTATGGACCGAAGCTTCCTACTACACCACATAGCCTCAAGCTTCGTAGGAATGGTCCAATGGTGGGCCTGGCACAACTTCCAAGCAGACAAAGCCGACGTAGCCAAAGACTACTTATCAGCCATAAAACCCCTCTTCAACTAAGCAAGAACATCATCCCAAAGCATCGCCCCAACCCAGGGCGCCACGCAACCCAAAGTTTCACTCGCGCTTCACCGCCCTCAACAGCAACAAGCCCCTCCCATCCAAATCCAAATTCAGATTTATATGTTGGGCCGCTTGCTCGAGCGCAGCAAAGACCCCGCAGCTGGCCGCATGGGGTAACTTCCCAGCGCATTCCGCAGGACGCAAAAAGGCTCGCCGCACGAAGTGCGCAGCGAGCCTTTTTGCATGTCCGAGGACGCGCTGGGAAGTTACCCCATGCGGCCAGCGGACAACTATGTAGCCTCAGACTAGAACATGCCCAAGAAACCGTGCACAAACAGCGCGGCCAGAGCGGCACCGACAAACGGAGCGATGCCAGGAACGAGCAGGCCGTACTTCCAGTTGTTGTCGGCCTTGTTCTTGATCGGCAGCACCTGATAGGCCATGCGAGGACCAAGGTCACGAGCCTGGTTCATGGCGAAGCCGGTGATACCGCCCATGCCCATGCCAACAGCCCAAACGATCAGACCGACGCAGATGGCGAGCATCAGGACGTTCTCGCCAGCACGGTTAGCAGCAGCAAGGATGGCGCTGATGAACACGAAGGTGCAGATAGCCTCGCAGAAGAAGTTGCGGGCATAGTTGGTGCCCTCGGTGGTGGGGTTGGTCGAGAAGATGTTGCGCTGAGCAATGGGATCGATGACACCATCGGAAGCCTTGAACTCATCGGCATACATAAGCCAAGCGATTACGGCGCCCACAAAGCCGCCGAGCATATCGGCAATCATGAAGGGGATGCAGCTGCTCCACGGCACCAGGCCTACGATGCACTGGGCAAGCACCATGGCGGGGTTCATGCACACGGCGCCGCCAAAGACAAACAGGCAAACCGAGATGCCAAAAGACCAGGTGGTGATGGCAAACATGTGGCCGGAGCCCTGATACTTGGTGCCCTTAAGCACGGTATCGCAGTGCACGCCCACGCCAAAGATGATCATGAGGGCCGTTGCGCCGAATTCGCAGAGGAGTTTGGTAAGCATAAAACCTTATCTTTCTTGTCGGTTATAAACGATTCGTTTAGGCCGCGTACTAGTGCTGTGCGACGACAACGCCCAGGCCATCGGGAATGACGGCCACCTTGGCATCGGCACCCTTCATCTCAAAGGCGAGCTTGAGCGCCTCATCGAGGCTGTTGACCGGCGTCATGTGCATATCCTTGATCATCTGGTGATCGCACAGGTCGGTGACCATGATCACAGGGTGATGCGCCAGGATGCGGGCAAAGATCTGGCTCGTCCACTGGTCGGGCAGGGTCTCGTCCTTAGGACGGTCGATGCAGGCACGCTCAAACTCCGCCGGATCGTTGTCGGCGATGTTGTGATAGAAGCCCTCGCCACCGTGGCCGTCGGCACAACCGGCGATGTCGATGATCACGCCGCCCTCGGGAAGCGTGGCCTCGGCAGAGCACATGCCCTTCACGGCCTGATAGATGTTCTGGTCGAGCGGGTAGCCGCCGTTGGTGGTGATGGCGATCTCGCACTCGACGGGCTCAACGCCGGCAAGGCTCTTCACGAACTCGCAGCCAGCCTCGTGTGCCTTATGGATGTCGCCTGCAAAGGAGCCGATGACCTCGTGCTTGCCGTTGAGCACCACGTTGAGCACAAAGGCAAGGTGAGCCATCTCGGCAGCGGCAAACATGTCCTCGCTCACGTGGTTGTGGCACAGGTTGCCGGCACGCGAATGGGAATCGTTCACAAACTGACCGTTGTGGTTGTACATGATGGTCTTGTAGCTGGCGATGCCAGGCAGGACGGACTTGCGGCTACCAGAGAAACCGGCAAAGAAGTGCGGCTCAATAAAGCCCTCGGCAAGCAGCAGATCGCAATCGGCGGCAATCTTGTTGATGATGCACTCGCCACCAGAAGGCAGGGTGCCAATCTTTTTCATCATGCTGTCGTCGGTCGCGACATGCATGACGATCTCCTCGTTAGCGACGATCTCCTCGCCGTACTTGTTAACGAGTTCCTCGTGCGTCGAGGGGCGATGCATGCCGGTCGCGACCAGGATGCGCACACGTGCCTCGGGAGCGGCAGCGTGGATGTGATGCAGCAGAATAGGCATCGTCACACGCGAGGGAACGGGACGCGTATGGTCGGAGCTAATGATGACGATATCCTTCTTGCCAGCACAAAGCTCCTCGAGCGAAGGCGAGCCATAAGGGTTGGCAAGTGACTCCTCTACCAGCTCTTCCTGAGATTTTGTAGTCTTAAACTCGTTTTGATGACCTTCCATCACACCCGCGAAGTTCTTATCCTCGAGCTCCAGATGCAACGTTTTGTGGTCAAACGGCAGTTCACATTCAAACAATGATGAGCGCCCTCTTCCTTTCAACTGACACACTAGATAAACCGTTGGAAGGATACGCCGCTCACCGAAAAACACCACCGTCCACCGACTCATTAACACAACGTTCATATTTGACCCACAACAAAACAACCGCGATCCCAAACGGAACCGCGGCCGCTACAGTCGTAAGTCAAGAAGCGCCAAACGCGCCGCCAGGACAAACCCCATCCAAAACGCGCGAAGCGCGCCATTATTCCCCCAGCCAGTAATCCGCCGAAGACCGGACATCGCAGGGGCCGCCGTATGTTTGCTTTCCGGCGCACTCCGCAGGACGCAAGAAGCCCTCGCCGCACTCCACACTAAGCGCGAAGCGCGCTTTATTCCCTTCAGCCCCAATCCCCGAAGACCGAGGACGAAGGGACCCGACGGGTTTCCCTCTGAATGCATTCCGCAGCACGAAGCCCCCTTATCCGCAGCTCCGAAGGAGCAGGATAAGGGGGCTTCAAGTGCGAGGACGCATTCAGAGGGAAACCCGTCGGGTCCCGGTGAGAGCCACAGGGCTATCGATTACCCCGTGTTCTGCAAACCTGCCGAGACGCCGGTCACAGTCGAAAGAATCAGGCTCATGTACTCGGCCTTCTTCTCCTCGGCCATCTCGTCCTGGTTCATACGCACCTCGCGAAGGGCGCGGACCTGGGCGATAGACAGGGCGTCGACGTAGGGATTGCGCACGCGGACGGCGCAACCGAGCACGCGACGACGCTGCAGCGGCCACTCATCACCGACGATGGCAAGGACCCACTTACGCGTGAGCTGCATCTCGGTGAAGACCTTCTTGGACAGATCCTGGCGATCGCCCAGGTGCAGATACATCTTGGCGATGCGCTGGTCGGTCTTAGCGATCGACATCTCGATGTTGTCGATAAAGGTGCGGAAGAACGGCCACTCCTGGTAGGCAGCCTTAAGCTGGTCAAGATCGCCCAACTGCTCGCAGGCGGTGCCCAGGCCGTACCAAGCGGCCAGGTTAATGCGCGCCTGGCTCCAGCTGAAGATCCACGGAATGGTACGCAGGTCGTCGAGCGACTTGGCACCCAAGCCGCGCTTGGCGGGACGCGAGCCGATCGGCAGCAGACCGACCTCGGTCAACGGCGTCACGGTCGAGAACCACGGTGTAAAGTCCTCGGTGTTCAGCAGGTCCAGATAGCGCTCGTGGCTTGCGGCGTTGAGCTTCTCGGCCATATCCCAGAACTTCTGCGTGGTCTCGGTGTTGGTCTTCTCGACGCTCGGGGCCGACTGCAAAAGCGTTGCGGCGGCAACGGACTCAACATGGCGCTGAGCCAGCGTGCGGTTGCCGTAACGGGCAAAGATGACCTCGCCCTGCTCGGTGAGCTTAAAGAAGCAGTTGACCGAACCCTTGGGCTGCGCCAGCACGGCCTTGTTGGCCGGGCCGCCGCCACGGCCCACGGCACCGCCGCGACCGTGCATGAGCACCAGGTCGATATCGTTCTTCTCGGCCCACTTGGCAATGCGCTCCTGCGCAGAATGCAGCGCGAGCATGGCCGTGGTAGGACCGGCGTCCTTGGAGGAGTCGGAATAGCCCAGCATAACCTCCATGCGGCGGTTGGTCTGAGCAAGGCGCTTCTGTACCACGGGCAGCGTGAGCATCTGGTCGAGCACGTCGACGCAGCCCTCGAGGTCCTCGAGCTGCTCGAACAGCGGGATCACGTCGAGCTCGGGGACATCCTCCTCGTGTGCAAAGGACAGGTGGGCAAGCTCAAAGACGTCAGCCACATGCTGGGCGCTCTTGGTGAACGAGATGATATAGCGGTGCGCCATCTTCTTGCCGTAGCGCTTTTGGATGGAGCCGATAGCGCGGAAGGTATCGATGACCTCGCGCGTCATAGGCTGCAGATCGCCATGGATACCGTTCTCGTGGATATCCTTGAGGGCGCGGGCGTGCACCACGGAGTGCTGACGGAACTCCATCTCGACCATGTGGAAGCCGAAGGACTCGACCTGCCAGATGATGGTCTGGACCGGGCCGTAAGCAGCACGGACGGCTCCGCAGGCGGCCAGCGAGCGCTGGACGACGCGCAGGTCCTCCAGGAACTCATCGGCGCTGTGGTACATGGTGTCGGTGATACGACGCACGGTGGCGTTCAGGCGGTCGGCCATGACGAGCATGACGGCGCGATGCGGCTCGTGC
The DNA here is from genome assembly GCA_902482035.1 of uncultured Collinsella sp. Classification (GTDB taxonomy): domain Bacteria; phylum Actinomycetota; class Coriobacteriia; order Coriobacteriales; family Coriobacteriaceae; genus Collinsella. Next base: position 55,702 of record CABSYW010000001.1, read on the forward strand.
TCGGAGATCAGCTCGGCGCGGGCCGTGTAACGAGGGCTCATCTCGACCTGATGGTTCCACAGGTTAATGAGCTCGGCAGAAGGCTTGCTGTAGGTGGCCTCGAGCGTGAGGTTGCGGCCGATGCGGCGGCACTTGTCCTCGAGCTTGAGCACCATGTGCGTAAAGTACTTGGCGGCGACCTCACGGCTCACCTTGGCGGTGACGTTGGGGTTACCGTCGCGGTCGGAACCGATCCAGCTGCCGGGATGGAAGAACGCCGGGCACAGCGGCGGCACAGTACCGGCCTTGTCGCCCAGCACCCAGTCGTCAAAGCGACGATAGATGACGGGGATGACGTCAAACAGCGTGTTATCGAAGATGTCGATGATGGTATCGGCTTCCTCGACCGGCGTGGGCTTCTTGAGCGCGATGGGGCTCGTACGCACCAGGGCGTCGATCTCCTGCAGCATATGGCGCTCGTTCTCCACCAGGTCGGAGCCGCCCAGACGCGGACGCTCCTCCAGCAGGTTGGAGATACGGCGAATCTTGCCCTCGACGGCCTTACGACGGGCCTCAGTGGGATGCGCGGTAAAGACGGGGTGGAACTCAAGCTTGCCGAGCAGCTCGTTGGCGCCCTCGACGCCCAGCTCATTCACCAGCTGGTGATAGGCGACGGTGAGCTCGTTGGCGGGATCGACCTCGGTATCGGTCGACGCACCGGCCTCGCGCTCGCGCAGCTGCGCCACACGGTAGTTCTCCTCCGACAGGTTTGCCAGATGGAAGAAGCTCGTAAAGGCGCGGACAATGACCTGCTGCTTATCGAGCGGCAGGCTGTCGATCAGATCGACGACCTCACGAAATGCCACGGCAGTGGGCTCGTCGGCGGTGGGCACGCCCTGCTCGTCGACGGCCTCGTCGGCAGCGCGGGTACCGGGGTTACCGGCATTGGCCACAATCTCGGCCGACAGGATCTTGTCGAACAGGTCCGCGATCTCAGGATCATACTCGCTAAGCACACGACGCTCCAGGCGCAGGAACAGCGCCAGATTGTCGCGCAGCTCCTCGGGGATCTCGATCTCGGCGAGACGCTCCCTGGACTCGGCATTCGAGCCGATTCGGTTAACGAGGCGGTTGACCACGGCAGCGACGCGCGCCGCGGCTTCGGGTACAGACTGGTTGCTTAGGTTCTCAGCCACGTTTCCTCCCATTCCTCCTTCTATGCACGTAACATGCGGTATTCATTATAGGCGCTTGAGAAATACTTTCGACACTGATTGCGCTTTACCACACAAAAGTATTTTCTGCATTGCAAGGGTTTTTGCCCTAAATGGTCGTATTTCTCGGTGGACGGCATACACAAACGGGGGCATTCCGCATAAAAGCGAAACACCCCCCGTAACAATCGCTCTCCATGAGCAGGGCACGTTAGCAGGCCCGCAGCTCAAAAAGATGCGCTACAGGCGCTCGCGAACCGCCTCGACCACGTTGGCCAGATCGACCAGTACCTCGTCATGGCTCTCCATGTCGCGCGCCTTGACCTTGCCAGCGGCAAGCTCGTCGCCGCCCAGGACCAAAATGAGCTTAGCGCCCACCTTGTCGGCCTGCTTAAACTGGGCCTTGAGCGAACGGCCCTGATAGTCGGCCTCGGTCACGATACCTGCGGCGCGAAGCTCCTGCGTGATGGCAAAGACGTTCTGGCGCAGCTCCTTGCCGGCGTTGGCGACATAGACGCACGGGGCCTCATCGGCACCCAAATCGTTGCCAAAGGCCTGCAGGGCCAGCAGGGCGCGCTCAAAACCAACGGCAAAGCCGACGCCCGCCGTGGGCTTGCCACCCTCGAGCTCGACCAGGCCGTCATAGCGGCCGCCGCCACCGATGGAGCCGACGCCGGCGCCAGGGGCCTCGACCTCAAAGACAGTACGGGTGTAGTAGTCCAGGCCGCGCACCAAGGTGGGATCCTCGACATACTCGATACCGGCGGCATCCAGATAGCGCTTGACCTGCTCGTAGTGCTCGCGGCACTCGTCGCACAGGTTGTCACCCATCAGCGGAGCCTCGGCCATGATCTCGCGGCAGTGGTCGTTCTTGCAGTCGAAGGCACGCAGCGGGTTGAGCTCGGCGCGCTCGCGGCACTCGTCGCACATCTCGTCGGCGTGATCGAGGATGAACTGCTTGACCTGCTCGCGATAGGCCGGACGGCACTGGGCATCGCCCATCGAGTTGATGAGCAGGCGGAGCTTGGAAAGGTCGAAGCCCAGGCGCTTGTAGAACTCCATGAGCATGATGATGCACTCGGCGTCTGCCGCCGGATCGGGAGCGCCGAGCCACTCAATGCCCACCTGATGGAACTGACGCAAGCGGCCCTTCTGGGGACGCTCGCCGCGGAACATGGCCTCGGCGTAGTAAGCCTTAAACGGCGTGGAGCCCTGGGGCACCAGATTGTTCTCGACGACGGCGCGCACCACGCCGGCCGTGCCCTCGGGGCGAAGTGCCAGGCGCTGCTTGGGCTTGAGCTTGGTGTCGGTGCCCTCAGCAAAGACGCGCTCCAGGTTGGCACCGCTGAACACGCGGAACATTTCCTTGCGCACGACGTCGGTCGACTGGCCGATACCGTGGACAAACACGTCAACCTGCTCGATCGCGGGCGTCTCGATGGGTTTAAAACCAAACGGCTCGAACACGCCGGCCGCAATCTGCTGCATCTTTTGCCAGGCGCGCATCTCGGCGCCGATAAGGTCGCGGGTTCCCTCCGCCTTCTGTGCCTGCATGGGCAAACACCTTTCTTTTGTATCGCGTCATAGGTAATGGTCATTATACGGCACAAACACAAACCGCGGCGGCGCGTCTGACCGAACGAGGGTATGGGGGCTCGTTCGGCCAGACGCGCCGCCGCGGCAGCCACGGACGAAGCGGACAAGCGGCAATGCGCTTTGGCCTATCTACTCCCCCGCCACGCTTGCGCGCAGCTTGGCGGCGATGGGCTCGGATGCCAGCAGGAACACGAGCATGACCACGGAGCACGCCAGGCACACGATCCAGGTGCTCGCAAAGGAGCCCGTGGCATCGAACAGCACGCCCGAGACGATAGCGCCCACGGTGCCGCCGACCATCTCGAGCGAGGTAATGGTGCCCGTGACCTTGCCGAGGTCGGCCATGCCAAACTGCTTGGACGCGGCAATGGTAGGCGTGATGGTGCCCATGCACGTTCCGATACCAAAGCTCACAGCGGCAACAATAGGACCAAGGTCCGTCGTCGGGAAGCACAGCGCCACACAGGCGACAATACACGCAACGGAGCCAAGGATATTGCCAAAGCGCAGGCCAAAGCGGTCGTAGATCGCACCGAGCGAAATCTTGGCAATAACGACGGTAACCATATAGACCGAAAGCACGGTACCCGCCCACATGGGATCGTGGCCGCCCGTGACGATCTTGGCACCGTTGACGGTAACACTCGTCATGTTGGTAACCTGGTTGGGCAGGATGGCGCCATTGACCAAGCCCATGAAGAGGAAGGCAACGACGAGCAGCCAAAACGCCGGGCTCTTCTTGATACGAGACCAGCCGACGCTAACCTCGGGCGCCGTGTGCTCGTCCTTGTCGCCAGCCGTCGAGACGGACGGATCGCCCGGGTTCTCGCCGAGCGGCTTAAGGCCGATCTCGGAAGGCTTGGTGCGGAAGGAATAGGCCGTAATGGGCAGCGCCGCCACCATGCAGATAGCCGCGAGCACCAGGAAGGCGGAACGCCAGCCAACGCTCACAATAAGCGAGCTCACGATGGGAGACAGAATAGCGCCGCCAAAGCCCGAGCCCGAAAGTGCGATGGAGATGGCAAGGCCTCGCTTGGCCGTAAACCAGTTGGCGGTCACTAGGCTGATAAGCAGGCGGGTCGAGGCCACAGCGAAGCAGCCCGAAACGGCAAAGAGCACGTAGACCTGCCACAGCTCACCGACAAAGCTCATGCCGGCAAGCACTGCCGAGGTAGCGATAACGGTGAGCGAGCCCAATACGCGGCCACTCACCTTATCGGCAACATGGCCGATAACGAGCGAACCCACGACACTCACCACGGTGGAGATGGCATTGGAGATGTTGTACTGCGCAAGGGAAATGCCCAGGTCGCTGACGATCAGCGGCTGGAACAGGCTCATGCAGTTGACGAAAATCGTGTAGCACGTGGCCATGATCACGAAGCCGGAGGCCACCACGAGCCAGCCGGGGAAGAACTTACGCTGCTGGGACATACTGCTCCTTATTTAACAAACGAATAGCCGGCGCCGGGCGCCGGTAGTGCCCAAGATTGCCTTGAAAGACAAGGGCATAGGCCTTACGGCCATGCCCGCAGGCTTGAAAGGCAAGGTTGGGTGCTACCGGTGGTCGGCGATATAGCCCAAAGCGACGGCGGCATAAGCCGCAGCACCGAGCGGCAGTTCGGCATCGTTAAAACGTGCCTTGGGATGGTGCTGGGCAAAATGCTCGTCCGTGTCGGTTACGGCCGCGCCCACGGTAAAGTACGCACTCGGAATCTCACTCGAGATAAGCGCGAAGTCCTCACTCGCCATGGCATGGAAAAGCGGCAAGAAAGCCGCCTTGGGCAGTACTGCGCCCACGTAGCCAAGCGACGCCTGAGTCATATCGCTGTCGAGTACAAGCGGCGGAACATCCGAAAGCGCCTCGATGGTCGCCGGCGTACGATAGGTCGTGGCAACGCCGTTAACGACCTCCGCGATGCGGGTCTTTAGGTGAGCCATGAGCTCAACATCAAAGCCGCGCAGCGTTCCCTCGAGCACGCAGGTGTCGGGGATGACGTTGGCCGCCAAGCCGCCGGCGAACTTACCAACGGTAAGTGCGACTTCCTTGGCCGCCGGCACCTCGCGGGAGATAAGCTCCTGGAGCGCCAGGTGCACGTGGACGCCGGCCGTGATGGGGTCGATGCAGATCTCGGGGCTGGAACCGTGGCCGCCCTTGCCCTGGAGCGTGATGCGGAAACCGTACACGCCCGAGAGCGCCGGGCTGCCGTAGAGCACCAGGCCAAGCGGCGACTGGCTGTTGACATGCATGGCAAAGGCCGCCTGAGGGCGCGGGTTCTCGAGCAAGCCGTCGGCGATGGCAGCGCGTGCTCCCTCAAAGGTCTCCTCGCCCGGCTGGAACAGCAACTTGACGGTAGCGTTGGCCTCCACAAGCTCGGCCTCTCGAGCCTTGAGCAAACGGGCCGCGCCGAGCAACGCCGTCGCATGCATATCGTGACCGCAAGCATGCATGCAGCCGTTGGTAGAGGCGAAAGGCTCGCCCGACTCTTCGGCAACGGGCAGGGCATCCATGTCGCCACGAAGCATGACGACCGTTCCGGCCTGCTCGTCCTTGCACGTGCCATTGCCCTGAGCGGCCGCGGCCGCACCGGAACCAATCAGGCCAACGACGCAGGAACCATCGACGAGCGTGGCAAACGGGATGTCCATCTCGGCCAGGCGCGCTTGGATATACGCAGAGGTCTGCGGGAGGTCGTTACCAAGTTCGGGCGTCCGATGCAGATCGTGACGCCATGCGGCAAGCTCATCAGCAAAAGTTTGAGCCTCTTTGACCAGACTGTCGCCAATGGCGGCTTGCGCCGCCGCGGTGGCCTTGGGCGCTGATTGCGGTTGAAGATCGGACAGTGCTGGTGCCATAGATGCCCTCCAGTAACGTTTTTGCAGCAAGCACTTTGATAGCGTAAAGTGCAAGGTACTACTTTAAGGGCGACGCATAAAAAATGCCGCCCCGGGAGGCGGCGCAACAAATTGTTTACAATTGCGGGCGCGGCTTTCGACGCAAAAAATCGAAATGCGTCTCGCTCAAGATAATCGAAAGAAAGATGAGCGCGAAGCCGGCGAGCAGGCGCGAGGTGAGCGCCTCCCCCATCAGCAGCACCGAGAACAGCACACCCGAAGGCGACTCCATCGAAAGGAGCAGCGAGCCCGTCGAGGCCGGGACATGCGCCAGGCCGACGTTTTGGATGAGCAGAGCCACACATGTGCAGCCCACCGAGAGAAACGCCATCACACTGATAAAGCTCGGCGTCCAAACGGACAGCGGCGCTTGGGTCTCGAATAGCAGCGACGAGATCAGGCTCAGCACGCCGTTGCCCACAAACATCCAAAACGTGATGACGTTGATGTCCATCTTGCGGCCATACTTGGCGGTCACCGCCATCTGGATGGCAAAGAAGACCGCGCCGCCCAGCGTAATGGCATCACCGATGTTGAACTCGACGCTATCGAGCGCCACCAGGCCAATGCCCGCCAGACAGAGCAATGCGGCACCCAAGTTGTAACGCGTGAGCTTTTCGCCGCTCAGGAAATAGCTCGCAAAGGGCACGAGGATGCAGTACGTACCCGTCAAAAACGCGTTCTTGCCCGCCGTGGTCTGAGCCAGACCGACCGTCTGCAGGGCGTAGGCGGCCCACATAAGTGTGCCCATGCCAAGTCCGACGATAAGGTTGCGGGCGTTGAGGTGCGCGATGATGCGCTTGTGGAAGATGACAAACATGACCAACGCCGCAGGCAGAAAGCGCACGTAGAGCAGTTCAAACACTGGAATGGTGCCGAGCGCGTCCTTCATAGTGGTAAAGGAGTAGCCCCAGATAATCGCCACCGAAAGCAGCAGAACTTTCCAGAACAGCGGCGAGCGAGCGCCGGCGCCCCGGGGAATACCGCCCGCGCCCAAATCCTCACGGGCCACAGGGCCATCAGGCATGTTTTCGATTTCGTTGGCAGCGTATTGGGCCATGGAACATCCTCGCACTCAATCTGGGCGTGGTGTCCGCACGCGTATGGCTGCGTGCCGCCTCATGGTCAAATAAAAACAGGGCGCACCGGACCCCCGGCACGCCCCGCTACTGTAGCAACAACCAGCGTTGCATCGCAATCCAGCCCACTAAAGCGTTTTGTTCCGCCGTTCTACCGAACGGCGGACCGGCCGACGCTGCGCGAGCTGCATTCACACCAATCTGACGTTCAATTTCAAGGGCGCGACCAGAAGGTCAGCGCCCTCTCATTTCACGTCACCTTGGCGCAAATGCGGCTCGCTCGCTGACATTGCCGTAGCATCAGCGTTTACATTGTTGCGCTAGATTAATTTAGTACTCTCCAGCTTTTCGATGATCCAGTCGTTGGCTTTGATGACCGGGCGGCGGAAGACGACGCCCAGTGCCAGCGACGGAATCAGATAGCTCGCCAGAATGCCTAGCTCAATCCAGTACTCCATATGGTAGGCGCCAGCCATGGCGGCATGCATGGCGTTGATGCCGTGGGTGAACGGCAGGAACGGATAGATCGCCTGGAACACGGGGCCGGTCATCTCGATGGGGAACGTGCCGCCCGAACCGCCGACCTGCATGACCAGCAGCACGACGGCGAGCGCCTTGCCGATATCGCCAAACGAAACCGTAAGCGTGTAGACGATATTAGAGAACACGAGGCTCGCGACCCAGCCCGCCAGCACAAACTGCAGCGGGTCGTCGCACTGGATGCCAAAGAACAGGATGTCGCCCGCGCACACGAGCGTTGCCTGCAGCAGGGCCAGACCACCAAAGAACAGGTAGCGGCCCAGGTAGATCTCGTGCAGGCGCACGGGGATCAGCTCATTGATAAGCTCATCGTCAACCGAGACCTTCATCATGGCCGCCAGCACAATCGAGCCCACCCAGAGCGACAGAATCGTGTAGAACGGTGCCATGGCCGAACCGTAGTTGCGGATCGGATAGACCGGCTTGCGATCGAGCGCGACGGGGCCGGAAAGCGACACGGCCAGGCCCTCGGGGTCGTTGCCAATCATCGTCTTGATCGTGGCAAGGTCGTCCGACATCAGGGCGCCATCGAGCTCGTCCTTAAACGCACTGATCTTGTCCGACGCCTCGCCCAGCTGATCAGAAGCCTTGTTGACCAGCTTTGCAGCCTTGGAGAGGCCCTTCGCCAACGAGCCGGATGCATCGGTGAGGCCACTCACGGCGCTATCCAGATTGCTCGAAATACCGTTCAGCGAATCCAAAACGCCCGAGATGGTCTTCTTGAGCTCCTTTGCCTTGGCCGAGAACTTGGAGTCGTAATCGATTTTGGCACCCGAGACACCCACCTTGGCGTCGGCGATGGCCTGGTCGGTTTCGGCGCGGACATCGTTAACCTTTGCCATGCTGTCCGAGAGCGACGTCGCGATGCTCGTCAGCTCCTTGGCATTGTTGCGGTACTCTTCCGCAGTTCCGCCAAGAGATGTCGCAACAGACTCGAGACCTTCCTTGAGCTTATCGTTACTCACCTGGCCAGCAAGACTACGGAGCTTATCTGCCGTGGCATCAATCTCGTCGGCACGCGCATTGAGTGACGCCGCGCCGTCGTTGAGCTGAGACACCGTAAGATAGACATGCTGGTTCGCGGCGTCAAAGGCCTTTGCGAGCTCGGTGGACACGTTGTCGAACGACCCGGCACTTCCATCAATCGCCGCATCGATGGCATCGCTGGCTGCCTTGAGCGCCTGCTCGGAATCACTGATACCGCTCTCGGCATGCTCCATCAGCTGCTTCACCGACTGATCGGTAGTTCCGGTCTGCTTGAGCAGGCCGCCCGCCGACGTCAGCGAATCGGAGGTCGAACTCAAAATGCCCGCAAGCGAAGTAGCGCTGGCCTTGATGTCCTGCAGGTCCTGAACCGAGTCGCCAAGCGTCGAGGACAGGTTGGCGATAAAGTTGCTGACCTGGTCGGTGCTCATGTAATCGAGCAGACTGGACACCGTCTTGAGGCCGATGGTCGTGATGGTCTCGGTAAAGGTCTCGTTGACCTGGTTCTGAACGGCACTCGAGCCCTTTTCGGTCACGATCTGGGCGATAGCGTTGGCCTTCTGGTTCTCATAGAACTCGATATCGGCGTGTTTCACGTCGGTCGAGAAGAGCGTCATCATGTCGGAACTAAAGCTCTTGGGGATTACGACGGCCGCATAGTAAGCGCCCGACTTAACACCGTCGATAGCCTTATCGCGATTGTTGAGCACAACCCAGTCAAAGTTCTCGTTACCACGCAGAGCGGCGGTAACGTTTTCACCCACGTTAACCTCGACGGGAATCAGATCGCTCTCGTAACCCTCGTCGGTATTGACCACGGCAATCTTAAGGTTTCCGGTATTGCCGTACGGGTCCCAGCTGCCGGCGATGTTAAACCACGCGTACAGGCACGGCACGATGATCAGACCCATCACGACAACCATGCCGATCACGGAGCGAGACACGTTTTGGACATCACGCTTAAACAGATGCAGGATGTTCTTCATTTATGCCTCACCTCCTTTTGAGTGCTTGCCAAGCGCGGTGGTATCTCCATCATTTGTGGCTGTGCTGTCGCTGCCCTGAGATTTATGGTGCGAGCCGATATGCGGCAAGCGGCCCGTGGACTGATCGCCGCCCTTGGCACCACGCTCGCTGGCGTTGAGGCCAAACATGTGGCGGGCGGCAGGAATGGCGGCCGTGTGTTCGCGCATCTCGCGACGCAGGTCCTCATCCGAAAGCGCCGAGATGCGCATCTGGGTATTGAGGCTCGCGCGGATATATTCGATATTGATCAGCCAGCCGCAGATGGCAATAACCGAGATGATCCAAATGACAAGCAGGATGATCTTGCCGTTATTGTCGATATCGAGAACCGTCGACAGGACAAAGAGCAGGACCTGAACGCCCACCACGGCGGCAAAACCGCCCTTGATGTAGTACGGGTAGCGATGTTCAAAGGCGACCGCATGATCGAGCAGTTCGCGACGGTACGAATCGGAATCGAGCATGACGCGCATGGCCGTGCGCAGCGAGTAGCGCTGGCGCGGCAGGTCATTGGACTCGCAAATCATCATACCGGTCGTGGAGAGCTGTTTATCAAAGAGCAGGTTAAGGTTGAGCAGCAGCGGACGCAGCTGCAGGCCGATAAAGAGCGCCACGATCAAGAACACGCCCAGAATGCACAGGTTAAACAGGTAGTTGAACGAATACATGCCGCCGACCGTCTCGCGCAGCAGATTGATGCCGTAGGTAAAGGGCAGCAGCGGGTGCAGCCACTGGAAGAAGCCGGGCATCATCTCGATGGGGTACATGCCCGACGAACCCGGGATCTGCACGATGACGAGAATGACGCCGATAGCCTTGCCGATATGCTTAAACGTGGTGGACAGCGCATAGATGATATTGACGTAGGTGAACGAAATGGCGATGCCGCCCAGCACGAACAGCAGTGGGTTGACGCACTGTACGCCAATGACCAAATCACCCACCGTAACGATGATGGCCTGCAACGCGCCCAGGATCACCAGGAGCATCCAACGGCCGAAGTAGCCCTGGCGCGCCGTAAAGCTGCCAATGCCCTCGCGATCGACCTCGAGCTTGTAGATGGCGATGAGTACGTAACCGCCCACCCAAAGCGCCAGATTAGTGTAGAAGGGAGCGATGCCCGAACCAAAGCTCTTGACCGGATAGATCGACTTGGACGTCAACTCAACCGGAGATGCCATAAAGTCGGCAACGTCATTGACATCGACGCCCATCAGATCAGCCAGCTCGCCCATGGACTCGGAGGTCTGCAGCGCCGCGATGTCGTTAGCGGCGGTCGCAAGCCTGTCCTGAACCTTGGCAAGTGAGGCATCGGTCTGGGACAGCGTAGTCTTGGCCTGGCCGAGCGTAGCGCTAAGCTGCGCCAACGTGCCGCGCGCATTTGCAAGTGTAGGTGTCATACCCGAGACGATACCGGTCAGGTCGCCCGAAACGGCAGCAAAAGAGTCGAGCGCGCTCGAGGCCTTCGGCAGCGCGTTTTGGCCCAAGTCCGTCTGGGCTTGGCCAAGGTTGGTCGCACCGGTATGAATTGCGTTATTGATAGCGTCACTGGCACCCGAAACAGCCGCTGCGTCATTCGCCATGGCGCTCGACTGCGCGGACAGACCGTCCTTGATGCTCTGAAGCTTTTCATTCTGCTCTCGAAGCAAATCGATGGTCGATACAATGCGCGCGTCAATTTCCTCGGAACCTGTCGACGTGTCATTGGCGAGAATCTCCAAGTGCCCGATAACGGCCTTATTGTGGTCGATCGTCGCTTGAAGAGACTCGAGCGAGTTGTCGATACGGGTGGTCGTAGATGTGACCGCGCCCGTCAGCTTGCCGATGGCAGCGTTCGCAGAGGCCGACGTCTTGGTGAGCGCAAGGCTGCCTTCCGAGAGCGCCTTGGAGAGCGAGGTGATGGAGTTGCCCGCCGCGGTGCGAGCTTCGCTCAGCAGGTCGTTGCCCTGGGAGATCGCCTGCGTCAGCGACGGTGCCTGGCCTTGCAAGCCGGCAAGTGCCGCATCAGCCGAGGCGATAGCGCCACTCGTCTTATCGATGGCGGCATTCATATCGCCAATCGAATCGCGCACCTCGCCCAAGGTGTCGGACGCCTCGGACACCGAACTTGCCAGCGAGTCCTGAGTCTGGGTTGCCTTGTCCTTTAAATCGACACCGGCATCCTTGGCGATACCGGCAACAGTCTTGCCTACCGTAGAGACAAATTCCGAGTTGATCTGCTCCTCGATGGTGTTTGCACCGGTATCGGTAACCTTGGGCGCAATGGCGCTCTTCTTCTCATTGACGTAGTACGTGAGCTTGGGCTGATGGTAGTTGCCGTCGAGCATCGAAACCAGGTTATCCGAGAAGTTCTTGGGAATCACGATAGCGGCATAGTACTCGCCGCTCTCGACGCCCTCCTTGGCATCGGCCGTCGAGTCGACGAACGTCCAGCCCAACTGATGATTCTCCTTGAGCTGGTCGACCACTTTGTCGCCAGCGTTGAGCTCGCCCACCAAGTCGTTTTGGGTGCCTCGATCGTTGTTGGCGATAGCAATCTTGATGCCTTGGGTGTTTCCATACGGATCCCAGTTTGCCACGATGTTATACCAGGCATACAGCGAGGGAATAACGCACACGCCTAGGGTAACCACCAGGGCGACGGGGTTCACAAGCAGTCGCTTAATGTCGCGCTTAAATATCGCAAAGGACACCTTTGCATTGGATAGTTTGCTGCCGAGACTCACGCTTGGACCATCCATCCTGTCGTTAAATCGAATCGTACTATCGACAACCATTGTAGTAGGCGCTTTAACGTCTCAAAGCACAATGGTGTTGAGTTTTGCGGGTAGCAATATACTACGAAGATGAGTTAACGTACAGATGTACAGTATCCTAAATTTCAGCAGGTCACAAAACCACAACCCGCACAAATTAGCAATTCAAATAGTCATCGGGGACGTTCTTAAATGACTAGTCAAACAAGAACGTCCCCAATGACTACTTAGGGCCACGGCAACGTCGATGTTTTGGCAATGCCAGCGAGCGAGCGCCAGAGCGAACAAATTGGCATGAAAAGAGGACGGCATAGACCTTCTGGTCATGCCGTCCTCTTTGAATGACAAGTTGTCGCTCTGGCGCCCGCGCAGCGTCGACTGGTCCGCCGTTCGTTAGAACGGCGGAACTGAGGGCAGCGTCGAGCCGTTACGCGGTTTGGTAAAACCGCGTAACTACCTAACTACATCAAGTTGCAAACAGCCGCCGCGAAGGCCACGGGGTCCTCGGGGAGGATGCCCTCGACCAGCAGGGCCTGATCGTAGAGCAAGCCTGAGTACTGCTTGATCTTGTCAGTGTCGCCCGCCTTCTGAGCAGCGACGAGCTTGGCAAAGACCGGGTGCTTGGCGTTGAGCTCGAGCACGCGCTGGCTCTTGGGCATACCGTCGGGCGCGCCCTCGGGTCCCTTCTGGAGCACCTTCTCCATCTCAAGCGAAAGCGGGCCCTCGGTGGTGATGCAAGCGGGGGCATCGGTCAGGCGCGCGGAGACGGCAACTTTCTCGACCTTGTCACCGAGCGCCTCCTTCATAGCGCTAAAGAGGTCCTCGTTTTCCTTGGTGGCGTCCTCGGCCTCCTTCTTCTCGTCCTCGGTCGCCAGATCAAGATCGCCAGTCGCAACGTTCTTGAGCTCTAGATGACGATCCTCGACCTCGGGCTCGGCACCGTCGGCCACAGCCTTCTCGGCAGCCTCGCGGGCAGCATCGTCCTCGTAGACCTTGGGCATATCGGCGGCAACGTACTCACGCATGGCCTGGAAGGTGAACTCATCCACGTCCTGCGTCAGAAGCAGCACGTCATAGCCGCGGTCGAGCACGCCCTTTACCACGGGCATCTTGGCCAAGCGCTCACGCGAGTCGCCGGCGGCGTAGTAGATGGCCTTCTGATCCTCGGGCATGCCCTTGGCATACTCGGCCAGGGTAATCATCTTCTGTTCCTTGGCAGACCAGAACAGCAACAGATCGGCGAGCTCATCGGCCTTCATGCCATAACTCGAGTAGATGCCGTACTTGAGGCCGCGGCCAAAGTTCTCAAAGAACTTCTCGTAGGCCTCGCGGTCGTTGTCACGCATATCCTCAAGGTCGGCGGTGATCTTCTTTTCCACACGCTTGGCGATGGCCTTGAGCTGACGGTTCTGCTGAAGCGTCTCGCGCGAGATGTTGAGCGACACGTCGGCGGAATCCACGACGCCGCGGACAAAGTTGTAGTAGTCGGGCAGCAGGTCGTCGCACTTCTCCATGATCAGGACGTTGGAGCTGTAGAGCGCCAGGCCCTTCTCGTAGTCCTTGCTGTACAGATCGAACGGCGCGCGTCCCGGCACAAACAGCAGGGCGTCATACTCGAGCGTGCCCTCGGCATGGAAGCTGATGGTGCGCGCAGGATCGTCAAAGTCGTGGAACGTGGACTTGTAGAACTCGTCGTAGTCCTTCTGCTCGACATCGGAGCTGCGCTTCTTCCAGATCGGTGTCATGGAATTGACGGTCTCGAGCTCCTGGTAGTCCTCGTACTCGGGCTTGTAATCGTCGCCGGCGTCCTCGGGCTTGGGTTTCTGGCGGCTCTTGGACACCATCATCTGAATCGGGTAGCGCACATAGTTGCTGTACTGCTGAATCAGGCTCTTGAGACCCCACTCGGTCAGGAAGCGATCGTAGGTCTCGGCCTCGCCGTCGGCATCGAGCTTCTCGTTCTCGCGCAGCGTCAGGATGACATCGGTACCGTGCTCGGCGCGCTCGCCGTCCTCGATGGTGTAGCCCTCAAGACCGTCGGATTCCCACACATGGGCGACATCCTCGCCGTAGGCGCGGCTGACGACCTTCACATGGCTGGCGACCATAAAAGCCGAGTAGAAGCCCACGCCAAACTGACCGATGATGTCGACATCGGAGCCCTGCTGCTCGGCGTTCTCGGTCTTAAACTCCTCGGAGCCGGAATGGGCGATGGTGCCCAGATTGCGCTCCAGCTCCTCGGCGGTCATGCCAATGCCGTTATCCGAGATGGTAATGGTGCGGGCGTCTTTATCAAAGGAGACGCGAATGGCCAGGTCGCCCTGGTCGATCTTGACGCTCGGGTCCTGCAGGCTCTTAAAGTTGAGCTTGTCGACGGCGTCGCTCGCGTTAGAGATAAGCTCGCGCAGGAAGATTTCTTTATTGGTGTAGATGGAGTTGATCATGAGGTCGAGCAGTTTTTTGCTCTCGGTCTTAAATTGACGCATGTGCAGTCCTTTCGCGCTACCCCCGTCCGCAAAAACGGCCCGGTCGCCCGAGCCGCATCGCAGACCTGCTATGTTCAGACTTAGATTTTATAACCCATTAACGCGCATATATACATACGGAATCGAAAAACTGTATGTCCGAGCGCTCCAATGCGTCAATTGCCAAGGAGTGTCCCCAACTGCCGGCAGAAAAGGAACGTCCCTATCTGCCATCTACGCGCTTGGCCATCCAGACATGGGGTTGGCCCTCGTCTTCGTAATCTACCGGGGCAATTTGCGTGTAGCCCGCCTTTGCATAAAGCGGCAGCACGTATTCCTGCGCATGCAGCTTAATAAGCTTAGCGCCGGCATCGCGTGCACACGAAGCACTGGTCTCCACGATCGCACTCGCCAGTCCGCGACGACGCATAGCCGGCAGCACGGCGACGCGCCCCATAATGTAGGTCTCCCCCGCCGCAACGTCTTCGTCCATGTCGCATGCCGGCAACACCGGGGCCTCTGCGTCAGCCACGCGCTCAAGCTCTTCGGGAAACACGCGCGAGCAACCGGCAAGCTCGCCGTCTACATAGAGCGTCACATGAATGCAGTTCGGATCCTCGTCGATAGCGTCGAACTCATTCTCGTAGCCCTGCTCGTCCATAAAAACGACGCGGCGCACCAACGCCGCGTCATCAAAGCATCCCGTCTTAAGTTGGATATCCATAGCTGCCCTTTCATTCAACGCGAACGTTAGGGACAGATTTTAGCGAAAATGAGCTCCGCGCACGCTAAACTTCGCGCGAGCCTTCGCCAGGCAGTCGTAATGACCCACGTTATGGGCATCGCTCGCGATGAAGCTGTACAGGTTCTGATCGAACAGGCGCTGTGCCGGCTTTTTTTCGCGACCAAAGCGACCGCCGGCAATAAAGTCCGCCGAAGCCTGCAGCTTGCAGCCCATATCGACCAGGCGCTCCGCCACGCTTACATCCTTTTGAACCGCACGATAGCGCTCAGGATGAGCGATGATCACCTGGTAGCCACGGCACTGCAAATCGTAAATCGTGTTCTCGTACTCTCTAAACGCATACGCATCGGCATGCGTCGAAAGCTCGAGCAGAAACTCGTTGGTCCCATCGAAATGCAAGTGCTCCGCGGCATCGATACCAAGCTCAACGAGCTTTCGATGGTTGACCTCGAAGCCCATCTGGAGCGGAAAACCGTCAGCGTTATCACGCAGCAGTTCAAAGGCATCCCACATCTTGTCGTAATCAAAATAGGGATCACGGCAGTGAGGAGTGCAAACGATTCTGGTTACACCGGCCCGCTTGGCAGCCTCGAGCATCGCCAAGCTCTCATCGAGATCGGCGGCGCCGTCGTCTACACCCGGCAAGATATGGCAATGAATGTCACGCATAGGTCAGCCTTAATCAACTAAACGTTTGCTCGGTTGGTGAAGATGCCCTTTTTGGAAGTCCCCTGATCGTCGGAGCCCTTCTTCACCTTCTTACCGTCCTTGGTGTAGTAGGAGTAGTAGTACTCGCTGGTCTCGGTCTCGCAGTAGTTCATAACGGTACCGATGAGCTTGACCTTTTCGGACTTCTTAAGCTGGCCGATAGCGTTGAGTGCCTCCTCGCGCTTGGTGAAGTCCTCGCGCACCACGAACAGCGTGCCGTCGGTCAGACTTGCGATCTCGGCAGCATCGATGAAGGTGCCTACCGGAGGAGCGTCGAAGATGACGTACTGGAACTTGGCAGACAGTGCCTTTACCAGCTTGGCAAAGCGGTGAGAGACGATGATGTCGGCAGGATTGGGAATATGCGGCTCGGCATCGAGGAAGTAGAAGTTCTTCTGACCCGTCTCGACAATTGCCTGGTCAATGGAGATCTGCTCGGAAAGGACCGCATAGAGTCCGCCGCGCGAACGAACGCCGAGCATATCGGAAAGGGACCTGCGGCGCATATCGGCCTCGACCAGGAGCACGGACTTGCCGCTCGTGGCGATAGCCTGGGCAAGGTTGATGGAAACCGTAGACTTGCCCTCGTTGGGAATCGAGGACGTGACAGTAATGGTGCGAATGGGGTCGTCCACGCTCGCAAAGCGGATGTTGGCCAGAAGGGTCTTGGCGGCATTCTGTACAACGAGCTTATCGGTGTTCTTTGCCTTAGCCATGCCTATTTACCACCTTTCATAGCCGGAATTCGGCCAACAACGGGAATGCCCAGGAGCTCTTCCGCCTCTTCGGCACCGCGGATGCGGGTATTGAGCATGTCTGCCAAAACGACATAGGCGACTGCGATAAAGATACCGGCGAGGAACGCGACGGCAATATACAGCGTGCGCTTGGGGCCGCTGGGGGCTTCGGGGGTCTTAGCCTCGTCGATAACGTTGATGCTCTGGGCAGCGCCGACGTTCTGAGCGACCGTACTCACCGAGCTAGCTATGGCCTTTGCGACCTCAGCCGTCTCCTTGGCATCGGTGCCGGTAACCGAAAGCGTAATGACACGCGTGGTGGTCTCGGAGGAAACAGACACCTTGTAGTCATCCAGATCGGTGAGGCCCAGTTCCTTGGCGGCGCCGCTCTTAACGCTATCGCTATCCAGCAGCGTGGCGATATCGTTGGAAAGCATCTGGCTCGCCGAGAGATCGTTGTAGCTCATCTGGCCGCTATCGTCGGTCTTGGCGAGAATGTACATGCTCGTCGTCGCGGTATAGGTGTTGTCCATCGCGGCGAAGGACACGATACCCATGGCGATCGCGCAGACCACCGGAAGGGTGATGACCAGCTTGAGGTGCTTCTTCAGCAGCTGGAACAGTTCGAGAAGGGTCATGCATCTTGCCTTTCATTTCCCCAGTTCGGATTGACAAAACTGTCCGTATGTTATCGCATCTTTTTACCGAGACCAAACTCTATACATAAGAAACAGGCTCTCCTGTAAAAATGTCGGAAGCAATCGTAAAATTGCACAACAACGCCGCACCCGAAAGTCAAATGCGGCGTCTGCATCAATACCTATGTTGTATCGCTATGCGAATGGCTCGTCCTGCTGTATGGGAAACGTCACCGTAATGGTGGTTCCCACGCCCAACTCGCTCGACAGATCGAGCGTGGCGTGATGATACAGGGCCGCATGCTTGACAATGGCAAGCCCCAGACCGGTTCCGCCGCGCGCCTTGGACCTACTCTTGTCCACGCGATAGAACCGCTCAAATACCTTGCCCTGTTCTTCAGGCGCGATACCGATTCCCGTGTCGGCGACCGCAAGGAACGGATGGCCTTCGTCGTTGGTGCCGCACTGCAGCGTAACCGTACCGCCGGGTCGATTGTAGCGGATGGCGTTGCTTGCCAGATTATAGATGAGCTCGTCAATCAAGCGCGACACGCCCTCGATGACCACAGGCTTGGTCTCATGACTTATCGTCACATTCGCCTGACGGGCGACCTGTTCAAGACGCTGCTCAACCGCGTAGATGGCACGCGAGAGCTCAATAGGCTCCGTGGACCCAATGGGCACCGCCTCGCCCTCAGTTGCACGCTCGGCCTCGTCCAAGTTAGACAGCGTAAGGATGTCGTTGACAAGCGCTGCCAAGCGGCCCGCCTCACGATAGATGCGACCGCCAAAGTTGCGCAGGTCGTCCTCGCCCTCGACCATGCCGTTTGCGATGAGCTCGGCATAGCCCGAAATCGCCGTAAGCGGCGTCTTGAGCTCATGGGTGATATTCGCCGTGAACTCGCGGCGCATACGATCGTTGTCCGCCAGCACCGCCATTTGGCGCTTGAGTTCCTGGCGCTGCGACTCGATACGCTCAAGCATGGGGACCATCTCGGCATAGGCGTGCTCATAGCTACGGCGTGGGTGGTCCAAATCCACCTCTTGCAACGGCGCGATGATGGCACGGGACTCGCGGCGCGCCATAAAAAACGAGAGTACCGCACCCGCTGCTGCGATAAGCAGCATCGGCGCCACCATCGACAGCAAAATCGCCGCAACGCCAGGCTGGGCCTGCGCCAAGCGGACAACCTGGCCGTTATCAAGGGCGACGGCGCGATACAGCATAATCTCGTCGAGCGTAGAGCTTGCGCGCTCCGCGGAACCCGAACCATTCTCAAAGGCCTCGATGACCTCGGGGCGATCGCCGTGGTTGGGCAGTGCGGAAGGCGACGCCTCGTTGTCGTAGGCAACCGATCCATCCTTGTTAATCAGCGTGATGCGCAAGTCCTCGCGATCGAGGCTACGCAAGAACGGGATGAGCTCCTGCTGCTCGTCGAGGGCGGCAGCAATGAGCTCGGTTTCCTGTGCCAGATTGGCACTCGTGGCATCCGCCAAGGTGTTTTGCACAAAGAACGCACCCAGCACCGTAAACGCCACGATAACCGCCATGGCGCAGACAAAGATCGTCACAAAAACGCGGTGCGACAGCGTATGTTTTCCCTGGGGGGCGAAGACCACGGGCTACTCCTCCGATGCAGTGGCCGCGGTGTCGTCACCTTCGGCACCATCACCGGCAGAAGGCTCGGCCAAGCGGTAGCCCACGCCGCGCACGGTCTCGATGGCGCTGGCATGCTCGCCCAGTTTTTGGCGAAGCGTCTGCACGTGCACGTCAACGGTGCGCGAACCGCCGTCGAAGTCCCAGCCCCACACGCTCTGCAGCAACGACTCGCGGGTAAAGACCACGCCGGGCTTGCGCATGAGGTACTCGAGCAGGTCGAACTCGCGCAGGGTGAGCTTAAGCGGCTCGCCGGCAACGGTCACCTCGCGATGACTGGGCGAGAGCACAATGTCGCCCACGCTGAGCACATCGCTTGCCTGTTTGACCATGCCGCCGCGACGCAGCAGTGCGCGGCAGCGGCTGGCGAGCTCCATGAGCGAGAAGGGTTTAGTCAGGTAATCGTCGGCACCGCCATCGAGCGCCATCACCTTGTCGAGCTCGGTGTCCTTGGCGGTAAGCATCATGATGGGCACCGTCGCCGTCAGGCGGTCGGCGCGGAGGCGGCGCATAATCGCCAAACCATCGGTATCGGGCAGCATGATATCGAGCAGCACAGCATCGGGCACCCGTCGCGCCACGGCGGCCTTAAACTCGCCGTCGCACGAAAAGCCCTCGGCCTCGATTCCCTGCTTGCGCAGCGCATAGACCGTCAGATCCCTGATGTTGTCATCGTCCTCGACGTAATAGATCATGTTGAACCCCTTTGCGGCCGACATGACCGCATCTTAACCCTAAAGGTGCCTGTACTAGATGGTATCAGCCAAAACGGCCCGTCAAATAATCCGCCGTGCGCGGATCGATCGGGTTTTTGAAGAGCTGGGCAGTGGGCGCATGCTCCACCAGCTCGCCCAGCAAAAAGAACGCGACCGAGTCGGAGATGCGCGCAGCCTGCTGCATGTTGTGCGTAACGACCACCAGCGTGCAGGTCTCCCTGAGCTCGCAGGCCAGCTGCTCCACCACCAGCGTCGATACGGGGTCGAGCGCCGAGGTCGGTTCGTCCATCAGCAGAATGTCGGGCTGCACGGCCAGCGCACGGGCGATGCACAGACGCTGCTGCTGGCCGCCCGAAAGACCCAGACCCGATTCTTTGAGCTTGTCCTTGACCTCGTCCCACAGAGCGGCGCGTCGCAGGGAGTCTTCGACCAGCTCGTCGAGCACGACGCGGTCGCGCACTCCCATGCCGCGAGGACCGTAGGCGACGTTGTCGTAGATGCTCATGGGAAACGGGTTGGGGCGCTGAAACACCATGCCCACGCGCTGGCGCAAACGGCAGATGTCGTAATCGCCCAGGATATCTTGACCATCGAGCGCAATCTTGCCCTCGATGCGGCAATCCTTGATGCCGTCATTCATGCGGTTAAAGCAACGCAGCAACGTCGACTTGCCGCAGCCCGATGGACCGATAAACGAGGTAATCTGCTTGTCGCGAATCTTGATGGACACATTCTTAAGCGCGTGGTGATCGCCATAGAACAGGTCGAGGCCCTCGACATCGATGTGCGTCGGCGAGGCCGAAAGATCCTCTGCCGTGGGACGAGTCGCATCCCCAACCTCGCGCTCGCGCGCGGCCTCGGCCTGCGCTTCCATGAGTTCTTCAAGCTCCGTGGGCTCCACAGCCGCAGCAGCCGTCATACCGCATACCTCCATATCGATATCAATTCAGCAGTATCGATAGTAGGAATCGCGGCTCATATGCACGTGAGCGCATTGTCAAGTGTTTGTAAGGGCACGCTGGCTATACGGCGGGCAGCTCGATGGTGAATATCGTGTGTTCGGGCGTCGATTCACATGCAACGGTACCGCCGTGTGCCGCGATGATCTCCTTGGCAATAGCAAGGCCCAGACCGGCACCACCGCGATTGGTCGCACGCGCCGCATCCAGGCGATAGAACTTCTCAAAGATCACCTTGAGCTTAGCCGCAGGGATAGGATCGCCCTGATTGATAAAGCGCACGCGCACGCCGCCATCATCTTGGCGCCCGGCCTCAATCGTGATAGTCGAGTCCTCATAGCTATAGGCGACGGCGTTTTTCATGATGTTGTTAAACACGCGGGCCATCTTGTCGCCATCCACGAGCACCGTCAGGTCCTCGCGAATATCAACTTGGACTTCCTTATGCTGCTCGTTGAGGATGGGATAGAACTCGTCAGTCACCTGAGCCAACAGCAACCCCAGATCAACATAGCCGCGTGTGAGCACGATATCGTGGAAGTCAAAGCGCGTGATATCGAAGAACTCTTCGATGAGCGCATCAAGCCGGTGCGCCTTGTCGAGCGCCACGCCCGTAAAGTGCGTACGTTGCTCAACCGGCAGCTCAGGAGCCTCCTGCAGCAGCGAAAGATAGCCCACCACACTGGCAAGCGGGGTGCGTAGGTCATGTGCCAAGTACGTGACCAGATCGTCCTTGCGATGCGACTCGTCACGCAGAGCTTGCTGCACCTTGCGCTCACGGTCACGCACGCGGTTAAGGGCGCCCTCGACCTCCAAGAAGTCGCCGTCAATGTTGTCCCAGGTGTCGGGGTGATCGATCAGGCGATCTTGAATACGAGCGGCCAGCACACAATCGGCATGCTGCTCGCCCTGTTCGTAGCCCTGGTAGTACAGGGCACGGCCGCACAAGAACAGCACGCACGCGGCAAGCGCCAGCACAAAGCCAAGCATGTTGAATACAAAGCCGGCATCGAACAGCACCGGCCCTTCGATGCCGCCGAGCGCCATGGCGCCAATCGCCAACGTCATGGCCCACGCGGCGCCGCCAATCACCATGCAGCGGCGCACGATCTCAAATCGATCGATCAGCAAAAAGCCGACAAGCAGCACCGCCAAGATTCCAGCGATGTTATCAATGCCAATCAGCAGCAGGGTCAGCAAAAAGAGCAGCACCGTTGCAAGCGCGCGATTGTCGACGACCGACCTCACGTATTCAAAGAGTCGATCGGGCACCTCGAACGCTTGTCTATCGTCTTTTGTCATATCAAGATCCTCACAAGCGAAAAGCGTTATTCGATTATGTAGCCGACGCCCCAGACGTTTTTGATAAAGCGCGGCTTTTGTGCGTCGTCGCCAATCTTTTCGCGCAAGTGGCGAATGTGCACCATCACCGTATTGTTGGAGCCGGGCATAAAGTCCTCGTTCCACACCGCGCGGAACAGGTCCTCCACGGCCGCCACGCTGCCGCGATGCTCGACCAGATACAGCAAGATGGAATACTCGATGGGCGTGAGGCGAACCGGTGAACCGTCCACTGTCACGGAACGAGCATCGCGGTTGATCTCCAGGCCGTCGAGCTGGAGGGTCGGCGACTCGGCCGCCTGTGCGCGGCTACCGTAGCTGGTGTAGCGGCGAAGCTGAGCGTGCACGCGCGCGATGAGCTCCAGCGGACGGAACGGCTTAACCACGTAATCGTCCGCGCCAAGCGAAAGACCCTCGATCTTGTCTTGCTGGGCATCGCGCGCCGTCAGCATGATCACGGGATAGGTATGGCTGGAACGGATCGTACGCAGCAGCTCAAACCCATCGATATCGGGCAGCATGACATCCAGCAGCGCCAGATCGAACTCCTGCTCCAAGATTGCCTTGGCCGCATCGGCCCCGCTATAGGCAATCTGGACATCAAAGCCCTCTTTTGTAAGGTAGATACCAACCAAGTCGGCGATGGCCTTTTCGTCATCAACTACCAAAATGCGCTCGTTCATGCGTGCTCCTCTCGCGCTCCATTATGCCCGAGGCGACGCATGCCACACACAACAAGCGTGGGTGATTAAGTCGGCCTTAAGCACCCTTGTGCCCGTTCGGGCGCGGATGTGGGCCACGCACGCACGCGATGATCGCCGACGCCGGCAAACGATATACTCTAGTTCCAGAAGAGACCATCCCGTCGAAAGCGAAATCCGTGAAGTCCCTCACCTCTTTTGCAAAGCGCTCAGCCCAGCTTGCCGCCGGCTTTGTCTGCGCTATCGCCCTTGCCGCTGGCGTGCCCACCGTCGCCGGCGCCCAAGTGCTCACGACCGACAATGTTTGCGGCAAAACCGCCGATGTGCGCGGTATCACGGCCGAAAACCTGCCCGATATCGATGCGACCAATGCCCTCGTCATGGGCAAAGACGGCACCGTCTACTATGCCCGCGACGCCGATGAGCAGGTCAAAATTGCCTCGATCACCAAGGTCATGACCGCAATCCTAACCGTCGAGAATTGCAAGATGGACGAGAAGGTCACGGTGAGCAACGCCGCAGCCACCGTGGGCAATTCGACCGCCGGCTTGCTCGAAGGCGACAAGCTTACCGTGGAGCAGGCGCTGCGCGGCCTGATGATTCCCTCGGGCAACGACGCCGCCATCGTGCTCGCCGAATATGTGGGCAAGAAGATCGACCCTAAGACCAAAGACGCCGAGGCCACCTTTGTGAAGGCCATGAACGAGCGCGCTAAGAAGCTCGGCTGTACCGGTACGCTTTTTGAAAACCCGCATGGTCTGGACTTTGATGAGTGGGCTGGCGATATGCACTCAACCGCACATGACGTAGCGCTAATGATGCAGGAGGCCATGAAAAACGACACGATCCGCGAGGTCGTAGCGAGCGAGGATTCTTGGATCGAGGTCACGGGCGCCGACGGCACCGACCATTCGCACTCCATGGACACGCATAACTATTTGCTGGGCCAAGATGGCAACATCGGTGGCAAGACCGGCACCACCGACGATGCAGGCTATTGCTTTACGAGCGCCTACAACCGCGACGGCGACGAGATCTACACCGTTATTTTGAACTCCACCACCACCGATCAGCGCTTTACCGATACCGCCACCCTTGCCAACTGGTACTACGACCACAAGGTGACGGTCGCAATCGCCAACACGCAAGAAAAGACCGCCAACGGCAACCCGCTTATGGCGCGCATTAGTCAAACCGACTGGACGGATAAGACAATCGACGCCACGCTCGCCGATCCCACGGCGCAAGCGACCGTGTTTTCTCTTGCCGGCGAGGTGACCGAAAAGGTTAGCTACGACGATCTTTCGGGCACGGTGCATGTGGGCGACAAGGTGGGCAGCGTTACGCTCAAGCAGGACGGCACCAAGATCGCCGTCATGGACCTGGTTGCCGACGAGGAAGGCGCAGGACCGAATCCCATTGAATGGCTGCTCGTGAAGCTCGATCGCTTGGGCCGCCGCATCGACAACCGCCCGCTCACAGCCGAGAGCGAGACCGTAGCCAAGGCACCCGAGGTGTAAGGTCGAAGAACAATACACTCGCTGAAAGGAGGCGTCCAACGGGGCGCCTCCTTTTTTGAGGGTTCGAATCCCCAGTTAACATTCTCCTAATCAAAAAAGGGCCCTGAATGGGACCCTTCTTTCAATTCATACTGGCGGAGAGCTGGGGATGTCCGGGCATGCTACGCATGCCCTCCGGCTTCAAAGCCTGGCGGCTTTTCGCCCACGGGCTACAAACGCTTTCGCGTTTGCTTAACGCCCGTGCCCTCTCGGGTTCGAATCCCCAGCGCCCTTTCTCGATAATAAAAAAGGGCCCCCGATGGGACCCTTCTTTAAAGTTAAACTGGCGGAGAGCTGGGGATTCGAACCCCAGATGCCCTTTTGGGGCATACTCGCTTAGCAGGCGAGCACCTTCGGCCTCTCGGTCAGCTCTCCGTAACAGCCGTTCTATAGTAACCAAACAGTCGAGGATGGGCAAGAGGGAATTTGGAGCGATTCCATTTTTACCTTTCCCGCACCGCCTCCAACAAATAGTCGCGCATATACGGAATTGCAAACGAAACACAGCCATAGCCCGCAGGCTCAATCAACCCCGCATCGATGAGACGTTTACGATACGAGCCGACCTTGTTCGCCGGCAACCCCATCTTCTTGGCGATATCACCGTTGGCAATCTCATCGCCCTCGCATTGAGCCATTGCCGCGAGATACTGAAACTGTCGCTCTGAAACCCTGCGCAGCGCCGGGGCAATCACCATAGCATTAAAGCTATCAAGAGCCGCTTGGATACCTTTACGCGCGGACCCTTCGTTCACGCTCTCCGCCCCGCTGCGCGCAGCAACCTGCCAAGCGTAATATCCGACCAACTGGACCATAAAGGGATAGCCTGCTGAAGCCTTTGTTAATAGCTCAGCGGCGTCTTCATCGAGCTCCTTGCCCGCTCGTCTCATTGTATCCTCAAGCGATCCACCGACTTCAAAATCGGAGAGACGAGTGAGTTCGATATGTTTTGCCCGCTGAAGGAAGGTAAGGGTATCATCAACCACCACGCCATCCACCGATGTTGGCAAGCCGGCGAATGCAAAAGCGACATTCGCCCCTTGGCGAATCAAAAGCTGCATCTCATTGCCCAGCTCGCGCATTTCCTCAGTTGAGGCATCCTGAATCTCGTCGAGCGTAATGAGCAGACCTCCGCGCTTCGCGGCATCGTACATTGCCTCGCCCAGATGAGATGCCGACTTCGATACCTCAACGGAGCCAAGGCTGACTCCTAGAATTGATGGGGAAATCGACATTGACTCAAGACGAACATTTCGTTGTAGAGCCTCGAGGATTCTACTGCAAAAACCGGCATTCGAGGCGACGTCAACAACCTCGAATCCTTTTTTTCGCGCAAGATCACCCAATGCATTGAGAAGCACCGTTTTACCTGTGCCTCGGACGCCCGAGATGCGCATGAGTCGATCGGGAGCACCAGGACCATTCTCAAGGGCCTCGGCAAAATCATCCAAAACAGCGTCACGTCCGATAAGCTCAGGCGGATTCATGCCCGCCGTTGGCTTAAAGGGATTAATGGCTTTCGACATTCGACCCTCCTCTGCTAGTTTTAACAACTTTAACAAAGTTTAGCAACTTTAGCAGAGTTTAACAGGTTTAGCAGACCTAGCCGCTTTTGACCTTACCGGTCCTGCTGGAGCCACCCACTTGAGCAAATACAAATGGCTCCATTCAATTTGTCGGCAACCTGCTCGATACAGTAATTCGTACTTTAATTCGCTACGACTTAATTCGTTATACCTTATCTATACGCAAATGTTCCCGGTACGCCGGCAGCAGTAGCCCCTTCGTTTTGTCGGCATGGTGAGCAAATGGGATGACAAGCGCGGTCCAGCCCTTCTATGCCGCCCCTACCCCAGCGAGCGGTTGAGGGAGCCGAGCTCATCGTTACCCATGGTGCGCCACATTTGATAGATGCAGCCGCGCGCCAAGAAAAAGAAGCCGTTGTCGACGAGTTGCACGGCGGCATCCGCGAGTTGATTGGTCACGGCGGGCACCGGCGGCAGCTCAAGACCTGCCTTGCGGATGGTCTCGACAGCCTCCTCAAACGTGGGCGGTTTGATGACGCCCATCTCGTTCATAAGGCCCTGCATTTCCTCCTGCGCACTGCCGCCCGACTCCTCGCCGCGCGGCACCAGGCGATAACATGCCAGCGCCAGCTCGAGCTGGTCGCAGTTCCAGTAGGCGAATGCCAGGCGATAGAACAGGTAACCGATCGAAGGCCGGTCGCTGGCAATGCGCAGGCCGTGACGCGCTACCTCGATAATCTCGTCATAACGCTCCAGGCGTGCTAGCACGTTAATCAGGGCAAAGTGAGACTGCATGGACGAGCGCGCCAAGTCGTAGAGACGGCGCACCTCGGGCAGCGCACGCTCAAAGTCCTCTTGTTCGGCGTAAAAGCTGCAAATCTCGTGCTGGGCAAAATACAGCGCATCGGGAGCGCGAAGGATACGCACGGAACGGTCCTCCTCCATCACCGGCAGCACCATGCGCACCAGCTGGTTGTCGCAGAACTGGGTCTGCACTGGGCCCGTCGCCAAAAGCTCAGCAACAGTACACTTGGCTTCCAGCTCCTCGACAAGGCGAGAAAAGCCCTCGAAAGCACCGGCTCGGTCAACTTTGGATTGCTCGCGCAGCTCGACGACACGGGCGACATACGGATCGTTGTCCTCCTCCATGACCTCAAGCTCGTCAGCCGTATCAGCGAGCAGCAGATCGCGAAGCGCAGGCGGCAATGGACGATGGTCATCGCGTGGTCGGGCGTGAACCTCTGCAGGCTCAATCATGTCCGGCGCATCTGCCTCATATGCCTCGAGCAAATGCTTGCAGGGCATGTCGTCCATATCCATGCTCTCAAGATCCTTGGCGACAGAAACGCAATCGGCCAGATAAGCCGCACGGCCAAAGGAGTACGTTTTAACAACGCGCTCGCCCTGCTCGCCGTCGGGAGCCGCAATCTGCACGTAGCAGCGCGTGATGCGAGCACCCGAAGCAAAGCAAGCCGCCGCGAGTGTAAGCGCAATACGCGCATCGTGCTCGGTGGCCCATGCTGCGCGCTTAGGCTCATCTACCTCGCGCCAGGCGTCATCTTGAGCATCGTATTCGCGCCGCGGCATAGCATCGACAACCGTGCGGCCAAATCGCACCAGCATGATGCCCTCGGCGACGTTCGCTCGATAGGTGTAATCGAGCCGCGTGATCACGTTGAGCGCTTCTACGATACGTGCAAAGCGGGTGCGAACGTCCCACTCTCCACCCGGCTGGCACGCAACCGTCCCCGGCTTGGCCCACGGGTTGTCATTCGACAGCGTTTCGAGCAAGCGAGGAACGTCGTTTGTCGTCTTGCTGATATGCCATAGGTCGAAGAGCGAGCAGCCCTCAAAGCTTGGCGACGAGGCAACGGGGCCCAACCCTGCTCCAATACGCTCAAGGATGCCCGATAGGCGGTTCAGGCGGCACTCGACGGCAAGCAGGGTATCGATCTCGTCCTGGTCCAGCGGGCTACGGTCAAAATTGAGATAGAAGAGCCTCGAGCGATCGATGCGCGCCAGGCTCATTTCGGTTTTAGCCGCTATGGTGCGCAGGCGTGGCAGATTAACTTCGCCCATCAAAGCGGCGGCATAGCGCTCAATGCCACTTGGATTATCTGTATGGTCAATGCGGTAGAGCAACGTTTCAATTGCATCGGGCAGCGGCGTGGAATCAAAACCCAGCAGTACCTCAACCGGCTCGGGGAGTTTTACAAGTTTGATCTTGTCGACGGCATTTTTCATGCCCTCGTCGAGGCCGTCACCGTTTGCCGTGCTTGAGATGGAGTTTTCAGAATCGGCGAATATCACGTAACGCAAGAACATCGAGGCCATGAACTCGCCGTAGCGAAGGCTGCGCGTCGAATTCCACGTCTCGCGATCGGATTGTTCGCGCATGGTTCCTTCGGGAGAGCCGATGACTCGCGCCCGGGAGCGCATCGTCCCATCGGCACCCCTGACCGCAATCTCACCGATGTTGGAATCGGACTCGTCGAGAATCAGTTGCATGTCGGGATCGTCGGGCAGCGACATCTCGTTAACGGGACGGTCCACCTTATAGACCTCACCCGAAACGCTCACGTAGCCCAAAAGCGACACATGGCTTTTGCCGACGAATTCGACGACATAGCATGATTCATGCGGGTCCTCGCCAAAGAGCTTCCAAACCACGCCATACGAGCGTCCCGCAGGCTGCTCGGGCATGGCCGGAAAGCGCTTTTTGGGATCGAGAAACCTGAGCTTGTATGTCGGACGCTCTGCCACGAAATATCACCCTGATCGGCCGTCTAAAGAAAGAGCGCGCCACGGGCTCACCGAGGCGCATACTCGAAATCTTACACGAGTCGATGAGAAATAGTCCCCTTTGACCGAGGTTCGAATCCATGCGGTGTTTACGTAAAAGAAAAGCCCCCGTCGCCGGAGGCTTTCAATTTCAATTGGTGCGGCGTATAGGATTCGAACCTATGACGTTCTGATTCGTAGTCAGACCCTCTATCCAGCTGAGGTAACGCCGCGACTTATTGATTATTATGCACATGGACTGAATAATGGTCAAGCGTTTTTTCAAAAAAAGTTATCGAATTTGATTTTTACTCATTTGGAGGGCTTGGCACGATCTTCGGTGCATCGCGATATAAGAAAAGCCCCCGTCTCCGGAGGCTTAAAACTCAATTGGTGCGGCGTATAGGATTCGAACCTATGACGTTCTGATTCGTAGTCAGACCCTCTATCCAGCTGAGGTAACGCCGCAGCCCAAGACATATAAAACCACTTTAGTTCGTTAGAGTCAAGCAAAATCTCAAACTTTTTTTCGCGCGGGCCGCAATTTGTCACGCTGCACCACAAGCATCGGCGCTTCTCGTGCGATCGATTGGCTTTTCGATCACATCGAACCCGGTGCCAAGCTCCCCCAGAAGCGACCGCACCCGTTGCGCACAGTCGTAGTCGGCAAACGAGATGCTCAGCATTCGGGCCACCTGATTAGAAGTTCCAACGCCATAGAAGTGCTCAAGGACAACAAGCGCCTCATGCGTCACAAAGGTCTCGACCACATGCGGCGACTCCTCGTAGCACCATTGCGTCAACGGCCCCTCACTCGTCTGTCGAACCACCAGGCCACCCATGCCAGACGGCTCACACGTTACAAGCAGGTACTCCCCGCCCTCGTCGCTCTCAAACAAAACCACCCGATCATCAAACAGCTCCATCGCGTCCCCTTTCTCTCGCTCTTATTTAGCAAAAGCATAGCAGGTAGATGGCTGTATACAGAACAGTTGTTCGTGTGTTTTCTATCGAGCTGTCCGCACGGCATGGTATGGACCTACGCACGAAATAGGGCGCCCCCGAAGGAGCGCCCTTGCATATCCCCTATGCAGGCAAGTTACGCGACCGGCTCGATCTTCTCGAGACCGCCCATGTAAGGACGCAAAACCTCGGGGATCGTGATGGTGCCGTCGGCGTTCTGGTAGTTCTCCAGAATGGCAGCCATGGTGCGGCCGGCCGGCAGGCCGGAACCATTGAGGGTGTGCAGGTAGCGCGAACCCTTGAAGTTCTCGGGGTCGCGATACTTGATGTTGGCGCGGCGAGCCTGGAAGTCACCGCAGTTGGAGCAGGAGCTGATCTCCTTGTAGGCGTTGTAGCTCGGCAGCCAGACCTCGACGTCGTAGGTCTGACGGGCAGAGAAGCCCAAGTCGCCGGTGCACAGGCTAATCACGCGATACGGAAGGCCCAGCTGCTGCAGCAGGTACTCGGCCTCGGCGGTCATGCTCTCGAGCTCATCGTCGGACTCCTCCGGCTTAGCGAACTTGACCATCTCGACCTTGTCGAACTCGTGCTGACGGATGATGCCGCGGGTGTCGCGACCGGCGGAACCGGCCTCCTCACGGAAGCAGGGGGTGAAGGCGGTGTAGCGGCGCGGCAGGGTGTCGGCATCGAGGACCTCGCCGGCGTGCAGGTTGGTGAGCACGACCTCGGCGGTAGGGATCAGGAAGTTGTCGCCCGAGACGTGATAGGCGTCATCCTCGAACTTGGGCAGCTGACCCGTGCCAAACATGGTCTGACGCTTGACGACGATAGGCGGCCACCACTCCTTAAAGCCACGGCTGGTGTGCGTATCGAGGAAGAAGTTGATGAGGGCGCGCTCCAGGCGGGCGCCGGCGCCACCGAGAACGGTAAAACGGCTGCCGGAGAGCTTGTTGCCGCGCTCGAAGTCGAGGATGTCCAGGTCGGTGCCCAGATCCCAGTGCGGCTTAAAGTCGAAGTCGAACTCGCGCGGGGTGCCCCAACGACGGCGCTCGATGTTCTCGTCCTCGTCCTTGCCGTACGGCGTGGCCTCGCAAGGAATGTTGGGCAGGTGAGCCATGAAGTCGTACTGCTCCTGCTCGAGGGCAGTACGACGCTCGGCCAGACCGTCAATCTTCTCGTTGACGGCGCGCACGGCCTCCTTGGCGGCCTCGGCCTCGTCCTTCTTGCCCTCCTTCATCAGGGCGCCGATCTTCTTGGACTCGGCATTGCGCGTAGCCTGGAGCTCCTCGACCTCGGTGATGACGGCACGACGCTCGTCGTCGAGCTCAAAGAACTTCTCGCGATCCCAAGACGTCTGGCGGTTAGCCATGGCGACATCGATGGCATCGGGGTTCTCGCGAACAAACTTGATATCAAGCATTAGATCCTCCGGCGATATACATTCCATTTAGGTTGCAACCTTGTACATGTATGGGCAAGTATATACTTATGAGCGTTTACGACCCAACTCAACTACGCAAGAAGGCACCCAATGGACGCAGTTTTTTCCTTTTTGTTTGGCACCCGCACCGGTTTTGCCATCCTTTTCGCCGGCGGCATCCTGTTGTTTGCGATTCTTGCCTTTGTAATGGAGAAGCGCACCCATAAGATGTACGTTGACCGCGGACCCAAGTCCGAGGATGAGGAAGACAGCTTCTGGGACTAACCTGCCAAAAAAGGGCCAGGTTTATTTTGGTCGGTTTTATCTGGGCAAACGCAAGCGCCCCGCAACTGGAATTGAGCCAGTTGCGGGGCGCTTTTCGCTAAAAGGACAAAACTGCAGGAAAACCTTCCAAAATAAACCTGTCCCTTTTTGGTCGGTTTTATTGGAGGGTTGCGTCAATTGCCTTGACCAAGGCGCTGCGCATGCCGGCATCCTCGAGCGCGACGACGCCCTTGATGGTAGCACCGCCGGGCGAGCACACGGCATCCTTCATCGCTGCGGGATGCTGACCGGTTGCAAGCTGCAACTTTGCCGTACCCAGCACCATCTGGCTCACAATGCGATAGGCATCGGCGCGCGGAATACCGTGTTTGACGGCCGCATCGCCCAGAGCCTCGATCGCCATGGCGACAAACGCCGGGGCGCAACCGCCCACGGTACCGCCCACAAACAGCAGACTCGAATCGAGCTCGACCACCGTGCCAAGCTTGCCAAGCAGATCAAGCACCACTACGCTCTGCTCATCACTAAGCGTGGAAGCCTTCTCGCAAGCGATGACGCCCTCGCCCACCGAAACCGGCGTGTTGGGCACCGTCGAGATATGCGCGACGCCCGGCAGGACCTGCTCCCACTTGGCACTGTCCCAGGTCCAGGCAACCGACAGAACGACCTTTTTGGCAAGAGCATCCTTGAGCGGGGCGAATATCTTCTCGATCATATACGGTTTGACCGCAGCGACCACGATATCGGATGCGGCGACAACCTCGGCGGCATCGTGGCAGGCGACCATGCCGCGCGCCTCGCAGCGCTCAACCAGTGCGTCGTAGCGACCCGCGCAGGCGCACATGTCGCTCGCAGCTACACCGGCAGCGATCCAGCCATCGGCCATAGCGCTCGCCATATTGCCAAAACCGACAAACCCAATCTTCATATCTCATAGTCCTCTCAGACACGCTCTTCAAAAACGAAAGCTATTGTCCCACGCCATTGTTTCGTATTGCCGACCTATTTGTGATACGGCTCGCCACGACTGATCTTGCAGGCACGGTAAATCTGCTCTAGCAGCACCACACGCGCCAGGTTATGCGGCAAGGTAATGCGTCCAAAGCTGAGCATCTCGTCGGCGCGGGCGCGCACGTCATCGCTCACGCCGTCCGATCCGCCGATTACAAAGGCGATGTCGCTGTTACCACGCAGCATAAGATCGTCGAGCCGCGCCGAGAGCTCCTCACTCGAACGCTCCTTGCCCTCGATAGCCAGCAGGATCACATGCGCCCGAGACGGCAATGCAGCAAGAATTGCCGCCCCCTCCTTGTCGCGCGCGGCATCCACGCCGCCCGCCTTAGCCGGGTCGATATCGGCCACCTCGCGGATATCAACCTTGGCATAGGCACCTAGGCGCTTGGTGTACTCAGCGCACGCGTCCTTCCAAAAGCGCTCCTTGAGCTTACCGACGCAAACGACGGTGTATTTCACGCGCGTCTACTCCTTCGAATCGTTTTGAACTTTGCTGGCGGTCAGCATCTGCTCGAACATCGAGGCCGACTGCGAAAAGTCGCTCGGCAGCACGACCGTCGAGGTTTTACCCGTGCGAGCGAACTCCGTCATCATCTCGGACCACTGCGTAAACATGAACAGTTGGTTGGCCTCGTCATTGCCGACACCCGTCTCCTGGATGATCTCGAGCGAATCTTTGATACCCAGCGCGATGGCCTTGCGCTGGTTAGCGATGCCCTCGCCCGCCTTTTCCATTGCCTCAGCCTCGGCGGTCGCCTCGGTGACGCGCTTGATGCGGTCGGCCTCGGCGAGCTCCTGTGCCGCAGCGCGCTTGCGCTGGGCGGCGTTGATGTCGTTCATGGAGTTCTCGACCTCGGTCGGCAGTGCGATTTTGGTGATGAGCGTCGACACGAGGGTGAAGCCGTAGGCGGCCATCTGCTCGGAAACGGTAGCGTTGACATCCTTGGCGATGTCATCCTTCTTGGCAAAGACCTCATCGAGTGTGTAGACGGGAATGGAAGAGCGCAGGGCGTCGGTGATGAAGTCACGCATCTGGTCGACGGGCTCCTGCAGCATGTAGTAGCTCTTGTAGATACCCGAATCTGCCGGGCCGGCGCCCATGTCATAGCTCACGTGGTACTGAGCAGAGACCTCAAGGCCGATGGTCACGTTATCCTGGGTCTTAACGTCGATGCCAAAACCGTTTTTCATGGTGCGCAGACTCACCGTGGCAGCCTTGCGGTCGATCACGGGCACCTTCATGTGGAAGCCCGCGTTGACGATGCGGTTAAACTTGCCCAGACGCTCGATGATCACGGCATGCTGTTGTTCAACGACATAGCAGGCGTTGGGAAGCAGCAGCAACAGGATGATGATGGGAATCAAAAGGCTGGTAAGGGCGGCGATGATACCGGAAAACAGCATGGTCTCTCCTCTGATAGGCACACGTTGGCATTAGGATACCCGCACGAAGCAGCAACGTGACATCAACAAGAGGCCCATAACAAAAAAGCCCCCATTGCTGGGAGCTCTTTCATTCAATGGTGCGGGCGAAAGGACGTCCGCGTATCCGCTTCGCGGATCCACACCGGCTTCGGCCGCCTGCCGGCGTCCTCGCCAGCTCGCTAAAAACGCTCCGCGTTTTCTTTACGCTCGCTCCTTCACAGGTTCAAGTCCCTGCGATGGGCCCATAACAAAAAAGCTCCCATTGCTGGGAGCTCTTTCATTTAATGGTGCGGGCGAAAGGACTTGAACCTTCATGGGGTTGCCCCCATACGGACCTGAACCGTACGCGTCTGCCAATTCCGCCACGCCCGCGTGCAGGAATTAGAATAACGGAGCGCCACCACGAACGCAAGAACTATTTTTGAAAAAGTTTGCAGGCATTCTCCCAAGCGGCTTGCGCGATTGTCTCGGCGTCCTCACCAGTGCGATCGACACGGTCGTTAACCAGCGCGTTTGCCGTAATGGAGATCATTGCGGGCTCGCATTCAAGACCGCGGATAGGCTCCGGCGCCATATACGGGCAATCCGTCTCGAACAAAATGCGATCGAGCGGGGTTGCCGCAAATGCCTCGCGCACGTCGTCGTTGCGCTTAAAGGTGGCCGCGCCGCCATAGGCGATATAGCAGCCCAAACCCACAAAGCGCTCCATTGTGGCGCGATCTTCGCCAAAGCAGTGCAGCACGCAACCGGCCTGAGGCACACCCACCTCGCGCAGCACGTTGTACGCATCCACGTGCGAGGTGCGCTCCCCATCCGAGTCTTCGTGCCGCAGGTGCAGCTCTACCGGCACGTTACGGCGCACGGCAACTTCGAGCTGACGTGCCATGCAATCAATCTGCACGTCATGAGGCGCCGGCGCGACATCGTCGTCATAGTCCATGTGGTAGTCCAGGCCAATTTCGCCAATACCGGCGCATAAGGGGTCATCAAGTGCCGCAACGACCTGTGCATGAACGTCGTCGGTATAGTCCGGCGCGCCATACGGATGCACGCCGGCAAGATACTTGATCTGCGGGATATCCTGCATCGGAAGAATCTCGCGCACCAGCCAGTCGCTATAGTCCGCCACGCTGCGCTTGTCGGCAATGGGGTCGAACATCGTCACCAACAGGTCGACGCCCGCGGCTTTGGCGCGCACGAGCGTCTCGGGCACATCCTTGCCCCAAAACGAAAGCAGATGCGCATGCGTGTCGGCAAGCGGTGCTAAGGGCACGGGACAAGCAACCGTCTTCTTTTTCTTGGTAAACGTCACGCGTTCGGCATTAGGCGTCATGGATTAGCTCCCGGGCCAGACGGACAAAGTCGGCAACATCGAGCGTCTCGGCGCGCGTGGTGGGTGCGATACCGCAAACCTCAAAAGCGGCATCGAGCACGTCCTTGGCAAAACCGTTGGCGCTCATGGAATTTCGGATGGTCTTGCGCCGCTGAGCAAATGCAGCGTCGATCACACGAGCCACGAACTCGCGATCGAGCCCCTCGGGCACCACGCCGTCAACACGGTCGATACGCACGACGGCCGAGTCCACGTGCGGCGCTGGCATAAAGCAACGCGGCGGCACCTCAAAGCGACCCGTCACCTGCGCATACAGGCCGAGCTTTGCCGTATAGCCGCCATAGGTCTTGTTGCCCGGCACTGCGGCAATGCGATCGGCAACCTCCTTTTGCACCATGACGACGGCACGCTTGAGCGCCGGCATCGTCTGGAAAAATTGCAAAATGATCGTCGCCGCCACGTTATAGGGCAAGTTCGCGACAAATACCGTGGGCTCGCCGCCGGCGGCCTGCTCAATCTGCTCCGGGCCCACCTTAAGCGCGTCGCCCATGATAAAGCGGAAGTTGGCATAGTCGGCGGCATGGGCGTCGAGCACCGGTTCGAGCTCGGGATCTGCTTCGATCGACGTGACGCACGCCGCCTCCTGCAACAGCGCAAGCGTGAGCGTGCCAACGCCCGGACCAACCTCGAGCACGCGCTCATCGCCCGCAAGCTCGGCAAGCTCGCAAATGCGCTCGATCACATGGTTGTCGATCAGGAAGTTCTGGCCCAGGCGATGCTTGGTCGCAAGGCCAAACTCCTCCAGCAGCTCCCTTGTTGCCGTGGGGTTTGCCAAAGGCGAAGTTGTCATAGTTGCCTCCTTAGCATGATGGCGGCGTCTTGAAACGAAAGGGCATGGACCGTGGCGGCCATGCCCTTACATCTAAACAGCAAATTGCCGATATGGCGCGCCGCGTCTTAGCCCAGACGCGGGAACAGCGGCTCGCCCTTCTCGACAGGCTGACCGCCGGCAAGCAGGCCCCAAGCGCAAATGCCCTTGAGGTCGTCGGTCGCGGCCTCGTCCTCGCAGGACAGGCGGCGCAGGGCCTCGGCAGAGGTCTGAGGCATGAGCGGCATCAGCAGGTGGGCGGCAATGCGGATGGCCTCGAGCAGGTTGTAGATCACAAACGCCAGCTCGTCAGCCTTGGCCTCGTCCTTGGCAAGTGCCCAAGGCTCAGAGTCCTCGATGTAGTGGTTGGCGGCATGGATGAGCTCCATGACCTCGTCCTTGGCTCCGCCGTAATCGAGCACGTCCATCTTGGCCATGTAGCGCTCGACCAGACCATCGGCAATCTTTGCCAGCGGGTTGTCGAACGCGTCGGCAGACGCCGGTTTAGCCGGGGCGCAGCCGTCAAAGTACTTTGCGCTCATGTTGAGCGAACGCGAAATCAGATTGCCCCAGCTGTTGGCCAGGTCGGCGTTGTAGACCTGCTCCATGCGATCGAAGCTGATGGCGCCGTCGGTACCGGGAACGACGTCGGTCATGAAGTAGTAGCGATAGCCCTCGACGCCCAGCATGTCGATAACGTCCTGCGGAGCGATGGCGTTGCCGCGGCTCTTGGACATCTTCTCGGCCTTGCCGGTCTCGGCATTGCGCACGGTCAGGAAGCCGTGGGCAAAGACGTGCTCGGGCAGGGCCTCGCCGATGGCCATGAGCATGGCGGGCCAAATGACGCAGTGGAAGCGGATGATGTCCTTACCCACGATGTGGAACTGCGCGGGCCAGCGATAGGCCAGCTCGGCACGCGCCTCGTCGGTGTCGACACCGTAGCCGACGGCCGTCATATAGTTGAGCAGTGCATCGAACCACACATACGTCACGTGGCCCTCGTCAAACGGGACCTGAATGCCCCAGTCAAAGCTCGTGCGGCTCACGGATAGGTCGTTAAGGCCGCCCTCGACAAAGCTGCGAACCTCGTTCATGCGGAACGCAGGCTCGACAAAGTCGGGGTGCTCGTCATAGAGCTTGAGCAGCTTGTCCTGGAAGGCGGAAAGCTTAAAGAAGTAGGACTCCTCCTGCACGCGCTCAAGCGGACGGTGGCAGTCGGGGCACAGGTGCTGGCCGACGCTGCCGTACTCCTCGTCGCCCTTCTGGACCTGTGTATCGGTGAAGTAGGTCTCATCAGGCACGCAATACCAGCCGTCGTAGCTGCCCTTATACAGGTAACCGGACTCCTTCATGCGTTCCCACAGGTACTGCACGGCATGATGCTGGCGCGGCTCGGTGGTACGAATGAAGTCGTCGTTGGAGATCTCGAGCTTGCTCCAAAGCTCCTTGAAGTGCGGAGCCTGGCTGTCGGTCCACTCCTGCGGCGTCATGTTGTGCTTGGCTGCAGCCTCGGCGACCTTCTCGCCGTGCTCGTCCATGCCAGTCAGGAACTTGACGTTATAGCCGGCTGAGCGACGATAGCGAGCCTGGACGTCGGCGATGATGGTGGAATAAGCCGTGCCCAGATGCGGATCGGCGTTGACGTAGTAGATGGGCGTCGTGATAAAGAACGAAGGCTTGGTTTGATCCATGGGGTCTGTCCTCCAGAAAAACGTTGCATACAGGGGATGATTCTAACGCAAGGGCTGGATATCCTCCATCTATTGCATATCGAGCACCATGGCATAGACATCGCGCTTGCGGCGCGAATACTTCTGAGACAGGCGCTTGGCCACCGCAGAGGCGGGCTCCCCCTCCTCGAGCGCGACGCGGATATCCTCGCGCAGGGCCTCGTCGGGATCCGCCGCCGCGGCGCCAACCGGCATGATACCGGCCTCCTCATCCTCGCTCGGCGGCGCGATGACCAGCGCAATCTCGCCCTTTACCTCGCCGCGGGCACGCAGCTCCTCGGCAAGCTGGGCAGCGGGTCCGCGCAAGACCTCCTCGTGCAACTTGGTGAGTTCGCGGCAGACGGCAACCTCACGCTGGGGAAAAACCTCTGCCACAGCCTCGAGCGTCGCCACGATGCGATGTGGAGACTCGTAGAAGATGAGCGCGCCGGGCACCACGGCAAGGCGCTGCAAGCGGCGCACGCGGTCGCCGTGCTTTCGGCCCAAAAAGCCCTCGAAGAAAAAATGCTCGCAGGGAATGCCGGACGAAACGAGCGCCGTGACGCAAGCAGAGGGCCCGGGAATAACTTCGACGGGCACATCGGCCTCACGCGCCGCCTCGACCAGCGCCTGGCCGGGATCGGACACGCTCGGCATGCCGGCGTCCGAGGCAAAGGCGAGGGTCTCCCCCGCCAGCAGACGGTCGACCAGGCCGGCGGCGCGGCTGGCGATCACATTCTCGTCGCAGCGGACAAGCGGCTTGGAAATGCCCAGGTGCATCAGCAGCTTTGACGTCACACGCGTGTCTTCGCAGCAGATGGCATCGGCAGCGGCAAAGGCCTCGCCAACGCGCGGGGACAGGTCGCCCAAGTTGCCGATGGGCGTGCCGACCACATAGAGTTTGCCCGTATGGGCGCTGTTTTGCGTCATATCAACCTATTCAATCATGCCACGTTCGAGCGTACCGAGCGCCGCGCGGGCGTCCCATGCTGCAATGCGCTTCTCGGTCTTCCACGTTTGGAAGAACCAACCGGCAGCCGGCGCAAACGAAGCCAGCTGGTTGGCGATAAACACGCGCTCGTAGGCATTGCGGCCCTCGGGCGTAACCGACGAGTTGGCAAAGATCGCCGCGCCCGACCATTCGCCCACCAGCACGGGGAACCCAGTCGAAATCGCCTCTTTAAGCTCGCGCTTGTTGCGCGAAATCGCCGTCGTCAGCCCGCGGGGGCTCGTGATGTCGAGCGCATGTTCGTCGCGGTAATGGTACAGGTGAAGGTCCATGTAGACGTTCTTGTACTTGGCGCCGCGCATAAAATGCTTCCACTCGTTGGGATGCCCCGACGACGAGAAGACGACGATCTTATCCTCGGGCATATACGAACGGACGAGCTCGTAGGCGTCGCGATAGAAGTTGCGCAGGTAGTGCGCCGGAATGCCATCCGTCATGGTGAAGAGGCTCTTGCGGACGCTCATCTGCGGCGTGTCCAGCAGCTCAATGCCCAGCAGGCTCTCGGCCTCGCCGTAGCGATCGGCCAGGCGCTCGAGCACGTCGAGCGCGACATGACGGCCGTTGGTGGACGAATGCCACTCGGCGACAGCCTCCGGCGTGGCGGGCGAATCATTGGAATCGCCCTGGCCACCGGGCACAGTTGCCAGATCAAGCAGCACGCGGATGTCGTACTTGGCAGCCCACTCAATTGCACGGTCGATGTAGTCGACAACCGAGATGTAGGACGCATCGGACTCCTGCGAGCCAAAGGCATACCAGGGCACCGGCAGACGCACGGCATTGAGACCGATCTGCGCCATGCGACGGAAATCGTCCTCACTCACAAACGTCTCGTAATGACGGCGCATGCGCTCGTTATAGGCGGCGGTGCCCATGGCCTCCTGCAGCTCGGCCGCGTTGGATGCACCAGTCGCCGCGTATAGCGACGGGGTCACCCAAGGCTCGGGAATAAACCAGCCAGAGAGATTAACGCCGAGTATCCTCTCCATCACTGCCCCCTTTTGAATCATACGGGCTAAGCCCGCATCGCTCTTGCATGACATATCTATCGATTTGAGTATACCCGCGCATGCAGACAGGCGACCGAACGGTCTGCAAAGTGACGCGAAAGTGGGAGGAATGTCTGGGCGGGCCCGAGATGGCGCGCCGAGATGTACATATGCGCCGGAAGTAGGCGGCCGGAAAGCGCATCCCGTTTTTCGCAAAAGACTGGGATGCATTTTCCGTTCGAGGCCTCAACCGGAAAATGCACCCCGTTCTGAGCGCGGGATCTGGGACGCAGTTTCCGCCAAAGGCCGAAAAAGGAAAGCACGTCCCATTCTGACGCCGGATTCCGAGTCGTGCTTTCCCAAGCGGCCTCAAAGCGGAAAACGCATCCCACTCTGAAGCCAAATTCCGGGACGCAATTTCCGCAGAGTCCTCGATAAAAGAAAAGGACCCCTTTGCAGAGGTCCTAGTCAATTCAAGGTGGCGGGGAAGGGAATCG
>CABSYW010000002.1 GCA_902482035.1 uncultured Collinsella sp.
GCTTTCCGTCCATGCGCAGCAGCACCTCGCTCCCGAACGCGCGGTATATCTCCTGCCATCTTCTCACGGCTTCCGCGGGAAGCGAAAGGGCAATCGCGGCAGATTTATACCCGTGCCCGAGCTCGAAGAGCCCTATGGCCGCCTTCCTGGCCTCGACATCATGCTTCACCCTCAAATCAACGCGCATAAAGAAAGCCTCCCATTTCTCATGTCCAAGAAATGGGAGGCAGTTCACAATGTCATGCCCGGGCTATTCAAGCAGGATAAACTCAACCAAGTTAACCCCGCAGGTCGTCTAAGGGGTCAAAGTGCCGCAGATTGCCACGAAAGAGGAGCGAAGCGTGCTTAAGGTACGCGAGCGACGATTGAGCGGCAAGGTGCGGTGCTTTGGTCCCCTTAGACCAACTTTCCAAGACAGTGGTCGATCATATGCTGGATCATCTGTGCCTCAAAGCCCGCGTAGTCGCGGCGGCACTCCTTCATCTTGCCGTCGACAATCTGGTCAAAGGCAACCTTGCACTTGATATAGCGCGTGGACTTGGTGACCTCCTCGTGCGTCAGGCAGCTCTCCTCCATCTTGCTGGCACCCAGGCCAAACACCAGACGGGGGTTGTAGAGCACATGGGGCTCGCCGGCGTCGTCCAGATAGACGCAGACCTTCTTGGTGACGCCGATCTGGTTGGCGGCGAGGCAGCCGGCATCGTCGAGCGACTTGATGGTATCGATCAGGTCCTGTGCCACCGACTCGTCCTCGACGGTCGCGACCTCGCAACGCTGGGACAGAATAGCCTCGTCGTGGCAGAGCTCTTTAATCATACGTTCCTCCATAGGGGTCGTTGTAACTGCTTAAGT
Organism: uncultured Collinsella sp.; assembly: GCA_902482035.1. Taxonomy (GTDB): domain Bacteria; phylum Actinomycetota; class Coriobacteriia; order Coriobacteriales; family Coriobacteriaceae; genus Collinsella. The sequence continues at coordinate 853 of CABSYW010000002.1, forward strand.
ATACGGTACCCACACATTTTCATGCGAAAAATACCGTCCGTCTGCTACAAAGCGCCGAACATCAACATGCGAGGAACATCAACCTTTCAAAGGCGATATAGTAGTTGAGTTCGTGTCAATCGGCCTAAACTCGGGGCCGAACAAGGAAAGGGTATGCATGGACGAACTTTTTCACGTCAGTGAGCGCAAGTCCACAATCGGGACCGAACTTCGCGCTGGACTGACAACATTCCTGGCGATGGCCTACATCATCGCCGTCAACCCTGCGGTGCTCTCGGGCGCTGGCATCGATGCGGGAGCGCTCGCCTGCGCCACCTGCCTGGGCGCCGGCATCATGACCATCTGCATGGGCATCTTCGCCAACCGCCCGCTCGCCTGCGCGTCGGGCTTAGGCGTCAACGCGATGATCGCTGGAATCACCACCACCGTCTGCGGCGGTGACTGGCACGTGGCCATGAGCGTCATCTTCCTTGAGGGCGTCGTCATCTTGCTGCTCGTGCTTTGTGGCCTGCGCGAGGCCATCATGGACGCCATCCCGGTTGTCCTGCGTCACGCCATCTCGGTGGGTCTGGGCCTGTTCATCGCCATGATTGGCCTGTGCGATGCCGGCATTATCACCGCTGGCGCCGGTACACTCGTCGGTCTGGGCGACATCACCTCCCCCACCTTCATCGTCGGCATCATCTCCATCCTGGTGACAGTCGCCCTCGCCTGCCGCAACGTCCCCGGCTCGCTGCTCATCGGCATCGTCGTCGCCGTCATCGCCGGTATCCCCCTAGGTGTGACCCAGGCTCCGACCGGTATCATCGCCCCGCTCGACTTCTCGAGCATCGGTGGCCCCATCGCCGACGCCGGCGGCGTGCCTGCCATCGTCAAGGTCCTTACCGACCCCGCGCTCCTCGTCATCTCGTTCTCGTTGCTCATGAGTGACTTCTTCGACACCATGGGCACCGCGATGGCCGTGGCCAAGCAGGGCGAGTTCCTCACCGACGACGGCAACGTCGAGAATATCAAGGAGATTCTGATCGTCGACTCCGCCGCCGCTGCTGTGGGCGGTTTCATGGGCGTCTCCTCCATCACCACCTTCGTCGAGTCCACCTCTGGCGCTGCCGACGGTGGCCGCACGGGCCTCACCTCCGTCACCACCGGCGTGCTGTTCATTCTCGCCGCGTTCTTCTCCCCCATCGTCACCATCGTTTCCAGCGCCGCCACCTGCGGTGCTCTGGTCTACGTCGGCTACCTCATGATGAGCGAAGCCTCCGAGATCGACTGGTCCGACGTGTCGCAGGGTTTCCCGGCGTTCATGATTGTCGCCGGCGTGCCCTTCACCTACTCCATCTCTGCCGGCATTGGCCTGGGCTTCATCGCCTACGTGATCGTCGCGCTCTTTAAGGGCGAGGCCTCCAAGATCAAGCCGCTTATGTGGATCGCAGCCCTTGCCTTCCTCGTCTACTTCTTCGTGGCGTAACGGCATAGTCTGCTAAAGCAAAACAACAAGGCGCGGAATCGCATCGAGCGGCTCCGCGCCTTTCTTTTAGCGTCTGCCCCCGTGTCAGCGTGCGACAATTGAGGCTGTCAATATCACAACACCGAGAGAAGCCTGCCTTGGAAGCGCATCATAAGCAGATAACCGTTTATTCAGAGTGTGCGGAAGGCGCGCCCGTCATCTATCTCCCCGTGATTATGGGCAACGGTAGTGAAGTCTACGAGCGCTGCCGAGAGCTCGACTGCCCGCTGTTCACCCTTGTCGCCATTGGAGGGCTCGATTGGAATCGCGAGCTGAGCCCCTGGGAATGCGACGGAACTATACGAGATGCCGAGCCCTTTGGCGGACAGGCTGCTGGTTTTCTTGACGAGTTGTTGAAGCAGATAATCCCCCAGGCCGAATCATCGCTCCCGCAACCGCCCGCCTGGCGCGGCGTTGCCGGCTACTCGTTGGCGGGTCTTTTTGCACTGTGGGCACTTTGGCAAACAGATGTCTTTGAGCGCGTGGCGAGTGCATCGGGGTCGCTGTGGTTCCCCGGCTTTATCGACTACGCGCGCGAGCGCACGATGACGGCTACGCCCGACGCCGCCTATCTGTCGCTCGGTAAAAAGGAAACCAAGACGCCCAACCGCATGATGCGGCACGTACTCGACGATACGCGCGCGATGGAAAAGCTGTTTATCGAGCGCGACATCCCAACAACGCTGGAGCTCAACCCCGGCAATCATTTTGCCCAAACTGACCTGCGCATGGCGCGCGGCATCCACTGGATACTGACGCATTAAAAATGGCGTCCACGCGCACATACGCATGGACGCCATTTTTAATTTGGCTGAACGCAGCTACTATTCAGTAGTCTCCTCAAGCTCGGAAGTATCGAACTCAAAGTCATTACCGGGCAGGATGGCGTTGAGCACAATGCCCACCAGCGAGCCCACGGCAAGGCCCGAAAGCGAAATCGTCACGCCGCCCAGCTCCAGCACGATGGCACCGGCGGTACTGTAGGCAATGCCGAGCGAAAGCACGAGCACCAAAGCCGCAACCAGCACATTGCGGTTGTTCTGGAAATCAACCTGGTTTTCGATAAGGTTGCGAACGCCCACGGCACTGATCATGCCGTAGAGCACGAGCGACACGCCGCCGATTACACACGCCGGCATGGCGGCGATCACGGCAGCAAACTTGGGGCAGAACGAAAGCACGATGGCGCAGCAGGCGGCAATGCGAATCACGCGCGGGTCGAACACGCGCGTCAGGGCAAGCACGCCAGTGTTCTCGCCATACGTCGTATTGGCGGGGGCGCCAAAGAGCGATGCCAAGATGGTCGCCAGGCCATCGCCGAGCAGGGTACGGTGCAGACCGGGATCGGCAATGTAATTGCGTTCGCAGGTAGAGCCAATGGCGGAGATATCGCCGATATGCTCGATCATAGTTGCAAAGGCCAGCGGCATGATGGTGATGATGGCCGTCGTGGCAAGACCGCTATCGAGCTGCGGTCCAAAGAGCGCAAACACGGTGTTGTCCCACACGACGGGCAAGCCAACCCAGGGGGCGGCTGCGACGCCAGAGAAGTCGACCTCACCCAACGCGGCCGCAACGGCATAGCTCACCACGACGCCCAGCAGAATCGGCACGATCTTAACCATGCCGCGGCCCCAAATATTGCAGATGACGATCACGGCCACAGCGACAACGGCAACAAGCCAGTTGGTCTGGCAGTTGGCGATAGCAGAGCTTGCCAAGATCAGGCCGATGGAAATGACGATGGGGCCGGTCACCACCGGCGGGAAGAAGTGCATGACACGCTTGGCGCCAAATGCGCGGAACAGCGCTGCCAGCACCGGATAGAGCAGGCCGGCGCAGACAACGCCCAGGCAAGCGTAGGGCAAAAGCTCGGCCTCGCCGTTGGGCGCAACGGCGGCATAACCCGCGATAAAGGCAAACGACGAGCCCAGGAACGCGGGCACCTTACCGCGCGATAGAAAATGAAACAGCAGCGTGCCGATGCCGGCGAACAGAAGCGTCGTCGAAACGGAAAGGCCGGTGAGCACGGGCACGAGCACCGTGGCTCCGAACATCGCAAACATGTGTTGCAAACCCAACACAAACATGCGCGGGCGGCCGAGCGACGATGCATCGTAGATGGCATCGGTGACGGCGGGCGTCGAAGACCGGGACATGAGAGTCCTTTCAAAAAATGGAAGGGCGATCAGGCATATCGGATAACCTGCCCGAACGATACGATCCGAACCATTGTACGCGATACGCAATGCCTCGCACGCGCCGCCACCTGCAAACGGTAGCGTTACTTCCAAACGCGCTCGGCAATGCGCTTGACCAGCGCGATCTTTGCCCATTGCTCATCCTCGGTCAGCTTGTTGCCAATCTCGCAGCTGGCAAAGCCGCACTGGGGCGACAGGTACAGGTTCTCGAGCGGCACGTACTTTGCGGCTTCGCGGATGCGCTCGACGATAGCATCCTCGTTCTCGAGCTCTGCCGCCTTGGTGGTTACCAAGCCCAGCACGACCTTCTTGCCGGGAGCGACGTACTTGAGCGGCTCAAAGCCGCCGGCGCGCGGCGTGTCGAACTCCAGATAGAACGCATCGACATTCTCATGTGCGAACAGGTACGGCGCGATGGGATCGTAGCCGCCCTCAAAGGCATAGGTGGAGTGGTAGTTGCCGCGGCACACGTGCGTGTTGATAACCAGATCGTCGGGCTTGCCCTCGATGGCGGCGTTGTTGAGCGCCACACCCAGCTCGCTTACCTTTTGCAGGTCGACCGGGCTCATGCCGGTCTTGGACACAAAGTCGGTATCGCAATAGATGCCCCAGGTGCAGTCATCAAACTGGATGTTGCGGCAGCCTGCTGCGTACAGGTCGGCGATCACCGTGCGATAAGCGGCTGCAATGGCGTCGGCAAGTTCCTCATCGGTCTTATAGACAGCGCGCAGGCTCTCCTGCTGGCCGTCGCAGCGATCGAGCGTGACCTCAGAGAACGTCTGGATCGGCGCCGGAATGGTCTGGCGTGCGACCTGGCCCTCCCCCTCAAGCGCCTTGACGAACTTAAAATGCTCGACGAACGGGTGGTTCTCGCCGCTAATGGGACCAGTAACCACGGCGGTGTCGGCCGTCGTCTCCTCGTCATGGAACATGTAGCCCGTACGTGAGGTGCGGCGCTCAATGCCGTTGAGTCCCCACATAAAATCGAGGTGCCAGTAGCTGCGGCGGAACTCGCCATCGGTGATCACCTGCAGGCCGGCGGCCTTCTGCTTGGCCACCAAATCGCGAATGGCATCGTCCTCGACGGCCTTAAGGCCGGAAGCGTCGAGTTTACCCGCGACATAGGCGGCACGGGCGTCCTTTACAGCCTGCGGACGAAGAAAGCTGCCGACGATATCGGCGCGAAACGGCGCGTTCGGTTGAATCGAAGTGCTCATAGATATCTCCCTTTGCATTGGTTGCTTTACTGGGACAGAGTATGAGCGCTCATATGACCATCGTAAAATATACGTTTATAACAGTTTGATATAGATGCTTCCTATATCAGTCTGGACTGCCATAAAGAGACTTGAACTGTGCGGAGCACAGCAGCCTAGATATGCTGACGAATCGCGTCGATATAGGCCCGGCCGTAGCGCGTGAGCGTCGTGTTCTTGCGCGTGATGATGCCAATCTCCATGTACTCGTCCACGTCGAGCGGAATCGAGATAATGCCGGGGCCGTTGAGCTCGTGGCTGATCACGCCCGAGCATACCGTGTAGCCGTTGAGGCCCATGACCAAATTGAACAACGTCGCACGGTCGCGCACGCGGATATTTTTGCGACGCTCGAACGTCGAGGTCAGCTCCTCGGAATAGTAAAACGAGTTGTAGCTGCCCTGCTCGTAGGACAGGAATGGGTAGTCTTCCAGATCCTCGAGCGTCACGCTGGAGCGGTCCGCCAGCGGATGGTCGGCGCAGACGAAGACATGCGGCGTGGCGCAGAAGAGTCCTTCGAACACGAGCTCGTTGGCCACCAGCATGCGCTCGATGACCTCGCGGTTATGCTCGGATAAGTACAGGATGCCCAGTTCGCTTTTCATATGCGCGACATCCTCGATAATCTCGTGAGTCTGCTCTTCGCGCAGGGTAAAGTCGTAACGCGCGGCATCGAACTCGCGGATCACGTCGACAAACGCGTTGACGGCAAAGGAATAATGCTGGCAGCTCACACTAAAGTGCGGCACCTGCTCGGATGCGCCCTTGTACTTGCCCTCGAGCAGGTCGGCCTGGTCGAGTACCTGGCGCGCATAGCCCAAGAAGGTCTCGCCTTCCTCGGACACAATGACGCCCTTGTTGGTGCGCTCAAAGATGTGCACGCCCATCTCGTTTTCGAGATCGCGAATCGACGCGGTAATCGAAGGCTGCGACACAAAGAGACGGCGCGAGGCCTCGGTAATGCTGCCGCATTCGGCAACTTTGACGACATATCTGAGCTGCTGGAGCTTCATGGCTGTCTCCTTAGCCGTTCGCGAGATTCGCGTCGGCTGCACCCTCCTGACGCATAAACGGCGGCATCTCCCCCGTCGCGGCGCAGGCGGCAATCTGATGCAGAGCCCCGGCGACCGCATCATCTGCCGCGGCGCCGATATGCCAGCGCGCGGCAGCCGTGACGGCCTCGTTGGCATTGGCGACTGCAACGGAGTTGGGAACGGCATCGATCATGGGCAGATCGTTATCGGAATCGCCAAATACGGCCACCTCGTCGGGCGTCAGGCCCAAGGCGCGCGCCAGCTCCAGCGCAGCACAGCCCTTGTCCCAACCATCCGGAAGGATGTCGAACAGGCGCACTCGGTTGTTGGGAAACACAAGCGAGAGTTCCGGCATCTCAACGGCAACGCGCTCGCGTAGCTCCGCGAGCTCCTCACGCGAACGGGCACTCCAGATATTCGCCTTAAACACCGGCGCGTCATCGACGACGGGACGGCACGGGGCCTCTTCGCCTTTGAGCCACGCATTGCCGCCCGACTCCATAGCGCGACGTACACGCTCGGGATTGCTCGTCACGCAATAGGCATCGTTACCCCAAAAGTCATCGCCCAGGCTGTAGACTTTTAGAAATGTATCGTCGGTTTCTTGCTCCAGATAGTCAGCCAAACGTATCAGAGCATCGTTGTCGATTGCGCGCGAAGCGACTACTTCGCCGTCGACAAACATCACCTGGCCGTTACAGAACGCACCGGTCGAAAAACACTCGGAACGGTTTTTGAACATCCAGCCCATCGCGGACGGCTGACGACCCGAAACCGGCCCAAAGTGCAGACCCGCCGCCTGCATGGCATGAATACCCTCAATGGCGTAGTCGCTGGCGCCGTCATGCCCGGCTGGAATCAGCGTATCGTCCATATCGGTCAGCACAAGTTTGATCATAAGGCCCCCATTCGTATCGGTCCTACCTATTGTAACGACCTGCCAAAATAAACCTGTCCCTTTTTGGCAGGTGCGCTAGTATAGGGAACAACAGATTCGATGCGGGAGTGCCGGCGGTGCAAACCACAAGGCTGAGAGGGCATGGGGCCCAATCCTTTGAACCTGTCAGTTAATGCTGGCGTAGGGAGCATGCCGCCTTTACAGGGGCGCTGTCTATGCACAGCGCCCCTTTTCTATGCCAAGGAGGCATGTGCAGTGATTGATTCGGAACAGCTTAAGCAACATATGGTCAAGGCCGTAGAGGAAATTCGCGCCACCAATCCGATGGCCGGCTCCATCACCAACACGGTGACGATCGACTTTGTCGCCAACGCACAGCTCGCCGTGGGCGGATCGGCCGCCATGGTCTATCTGCCCGACGAGGGCGAAGCGCTCGTTGCCGGCGGCGGCGCCATCTATCTCAACATGGGCACGCTCTTCCCTATCTACGAGCAGACGATTCCCCGCGCGGCGAAGGCGGCACACGACGCCGGCAAGCCCTGGGTGCTCGATCCGGTGGGCCTGGGTATCGGCAGCCTGCGCACCCAGCTGGTAAACGAGCTCAAGCAGTACAAGCCCGCCATCGTGCGCGGCAACGCCTCCGAGATTATCGCACTCGCCGGCCTGTGGGGTCTTGAGGGCGAGGCGGCTGATCTGAGCCGCGTGCGTGGTGTCGATACCACCGACACGGTCGACGCCGCCCGCGATGCCGCCGTGGCGCTCGCTCGCCACACCGGTGGCGCCGTTGTGGTCTCGGGCGAAGTCGACCTAATCACCGACGGCACGACGGTGGCCAAGTCTCACGGCGGCAGCCCGCTCATGTCCAAGATCACCGGCTGCGGCTGCTCGCAGGGCGGCGTGCTGGCCGTGTATGCCTGCGCCGCCGACCCGTTTACGGCAGCCGTCTGCGGCACCGCCGTCTACAACGTGGCCGGCACGCGTGCCGCCGCTGTCGCCGACGCCCCGGCAAGCTTTAAGGTCGCCTTTATCGACGAGCTCTACCGCGCAACCGCCCAAGACATCGCCGATAACCGACTCGAGCTCGAGGAGGCATAGGCCATGTCCGAGCCCGCAACCAATGCCGGCATGAACACGCTCGTCGCCGTGGCCATCGCCCCGTGCGGCACCGGCGATGAGCTATCCGCCGAGGTCGCCGAGGTCGTGCGTGTCATTCGCGAGAGCGGCCTGCCCAACCGCACCACCTCCATGTTCACCGAGATCGAGGGCGACTGGGACGAGGTCATGCAGGTCGTGCGCGACGCAACCTTTGTGTTGGCGAGCAAGGGCATCCGCACCGAAGTCGTGCTCAAAGCCGATATTCGACCCGGATTTACCGACACCATGACCGGCAAACTCGAGCGCATGGAAGCACAGATCAAAAAGCAGGAGGAAGCACGATGAGCATCCGCGACAACCTTGATATCTCGGCCTATCTGGTACTCGGCCCCGAAAACACGCTCGGGCGCCCCGTGGGCGATGTGGTGGCCCAGGCGCTCGACGCCGGCTTTACCTGCATCCAGGTGCGCTCCAAGGTGGCAAGCGCCCGCGAGATCATTGCGCTGACCGGCGACGCCGCGCAGGCAATCGCTCAGGCCGGCAAGACCGGTCAGGTCGCCTTGCTGATCGACGACCGTCTGGACTGTGTGCTTGCCGCGCGCGAGCAGGGTATTGCTGTCGACGGTGTGCACGTGGGCCAAAGCGATATTCCCGTCGAGGTCTGTCGCAAGTTGCTGGGCCCCGACGCCATCGTGGGCCTTTCGGCCCGTTGCGAGGAGATGCTCGAGTACGTCAAGACCGCCGATATGAGTTTGGTCGACTACCTTGGCATCGGCCCACTCCACGAGACCGAGACCAAGCGCGACTGCGGACGCGCGGCCGACGGCTCTATCATCACCAAGAGCTTTGAGGACCTGGCCGCGCTCCATGCGGCAAGCCCCGTGCCCATCGTGGTGGGCGGCGGCGTCAAGACGGCCGACCTTCCGCAGCTCAAGGCTACCGGCGTCGACGGCTTCTTTGTGGTGAGTGCCGTCTGCAGCGCCGATGACCCCTACGCCGCGGCCAAGGAGCTCGTAGACACCTGGCAGCAGGCATAGGCATAAGCCGAGCAGTTGCTCCGCGGCCCCATAACTTCAGCAATGGAAAACGCATCCCAGTTTGGACGTCCATTCTGGGATGCGCTTTCCGCTGAGCACGCGGCAGTTTGCCCTACTCTGCAAGATATGCCTCCAGTGCCGGCAAGGTCGCCTCCGCATCGCGGCGACCAATCTGGTAGATGCGTTCAAGTTCATCGGGCTCGCGACACAGCGACGGCACCTTCACCGATTCGCTCGGCCGCACCACAAAGATCTCGCCGGCAGCCTCGCGACGTGCCAGGTCATCGAGCGTGGTATTGTAGACCTCATGCCGATGCTCAAGCGCTGCGACAAACTCCGGATAGTGACGGAACACGCGTCGCAGCATGGGCATCACGCTGTTGGGCTGCTTCACAAAGCCCGCTGGCTGCGTGAGTACCACGATATTGCGGTCATACCCCTGCGCAAACAGCCATGCGCTGGGAATAGAATCAGCCACGCCACCATCCAGATACTTATGCCCGTCAATAGCAACGGGACGCGTCGCCACGGGAATTGCCGACGACGCCCGGATCCACTCGATATCGCGCTCGTCGCCATACGGCAGATCGTGATAGACGGCCTTGCCCGTCTCGATATCGGTACACACGCACGTAAACCGCATGGGGCAGGCGCGATATGTCTCCAAATCGATGGGATCGCGCTCGATGGGCACCTCGTGATAGGCAAAATCGGCATTGAACATGTCGCCGGTTCGCAACCAGCTCGTCACGCTCGCATAGCGCTTATCGGCACAATAGGCTTTGTTGTAGCGAATGGCGCGGCCGATCTGGCGCGATTTAAAGTTGTAGCCAAACGCCGCGCCCGCCGAGACACCCACCATATGGTCGCAAGTTAAGCCATGCTCCATCCATACGTCGAGCACGCCCGCCGTATACATGCCGCGGTAGCCGCCTCCCTCGAGTGCCAGCCCCACCGTGCGCGTCGTATTTGACTGTGCCATGCGACCATCTCCGTCCCCGCAAATTCAAACGGAACAAGTATACCCGTCAACATATATCGTCTCAGTCGCATTTTCATCGAACATCGCATCGTCGCGCTACCGTTTGTCGAATAATAGCCGCCCACAGCATGTGCACCCATATATAATTGTGCACTATTGTTTACACTACTCAGCTGTTATCAACAGCGAACATTAACCGGCAAATTAACTCAACAACGCGGCAAGGCGGGGGCCTGGATACATGCAAAGCGCTGAGCAACGACGCGTGTACACAACGAGCTCGCCCGACGCAATCCGCCCCGACCTCAGAAAGCCGCTTAGAACATGGAAACTGTCAGCAATTACACCGAAACGCTCGAAAAGACCGTCCGCGACCTTCTCGAACGTCAAGACGATCTGATCAGGACCGCCTTTACCGACCAGCTTACCGGGCTTGGTAACCGCGGCGGCTTTGCCCGCTCCCTCGAAGAACTCTGGGAGCAGGACGCCCCCGTTACCATGGCGTTCATCGATATCGACAATCTCAAGCACTGCAACGACGTCTTTGGCCATGACGAGGGCAACCGCTATATCTTGCAGGTAAGTCTCTATCTTAAGCTGTATATGAAGGTGGGCGAAGCGGCGTTTCGCATAGGCGGCGACGAGTTTGCCATCCTATCTACGATTGCAACCGAGGACGACCTCGCCGAACGTCTGAAACACTGCCGAACGGTTCTGCTCAGAAACAACGATTCCGAGATGCCCCACTCGTTTAGCTACGGAGTGTCACATGCCGACCCCGCCCTGGGCGAAGCTTCCAATCGCATGACGCTCGATGCCGACCATCGCATGTACGACTACAAGCTACGTCATGCCATGCACCTCGATCGACGCAATATCACGCAAGTTCACGCCGACGACTTCGAAATAAGCGATCGAATTTTTGACGCCTTTTCGATGCTCAACGAGGGCCGTTATTTCTTTATCGAGAACTTGGACAAACATCGCACCCTTTGGTCACAAGGTGCCTTGCGCGATCTTGGCCTTCCCTCGGAGCACATAGACAACTGTCGCGATTACTGGAAAACGCGCGTCCATCCCGACGACCTTGAGGCCTGCATCAACGACATCGACCAAGTCTACAACGGCACCAAGCACCGTCGCGTCATGCAGTATCGTGTGCGCAACGCCGTCGGCGACTACGTCCTTTGCCGTGCTCGCGGGTTTCGTATCGACGGCGACGGAAATGTCCCCTCGCTCTATGTCGGCGAGCTCGTCAACCACTCACTTGCCGAAACCGTCGACGCTGCCACAGGCCTCGGAACGCAGCGCATGCTGGCCAACGCCATCGACGCCTGCCGCCGCGATCGTTGCGAGACAGGGCTTATAGCGGTGCGCGTTCGTGGCACGACAAAGCTCAACGAGCTCTACGGGGCCGAGGCTGTCGACAACATGCTTGCCGAATACGCAGGCCGCATGCTGTCGATCACTCGCGGCAGGAGCCGGGTCTACCGTTCACGAAGCGTTCAGTTCGTCGTGCTCAGCAACGACCTAGACCACGAGGCATTCGAGCAACTGACCCGCCACCTTAAAGAGGCCGTTTTCGCTCCTGTTCGAATCGCAGGCGACACCATTACTCCCGTCTGCCTTGTCGTCCCGGCCTTTTACGAGCACTTAACCCATCAAGCGACCGCCGTTTTAGGCGAACTCGACCGTCGCCTTCGCACGGCCGGCGGGCTTGTTCCCAACGACAGCCTCCCCATACCCGAGGCGGAGCGCAAAAGCGCCATAGCCGAACGTATCGACTCGCTCACGGGTCTCTATCGACCCAGCGAGTTTATGCGGCGCGCCAACGCATTTCTCGAGGCAAGGCGCAACGGCACCTGGTGCATCGCCACGGTCGACATGGGCCACATGCGCCTGTTTAATGAATGGTATGGACAGGCCGAAGGCGACCGCCTGCTTGCCGATGTGGGCACGGTCCTCAAGGACATCGAGAATGCCGATATGGGCGTCGCAGGGTACTGGGGCCAAGATGACTTTTGCGTACTCATCCCCTTTAAGCACATCACCGTCCATCAAATCTACAACCGCGTTCGCGAGGCAGTAGCCAGGCATGATGGCGGCGTAGGTTTTTGGCCGTCCATGGGCGTTTACCCCATCGATTCCAGTGAGGAGATCACCATCGATGCGCAGGCAAAGGCCATGTTTACCAATCGGCGCGCAAAAAACGACTTTAAGGAGCGCATTGCCATTTTTGCCCCGAGGAGTACAAGCGCGAAATCGCGTTCAACCGCACGCTGACCGAATTCCAGTACGCGCTGTCAAATGGTCGCATCACGTACTATCTTCAGCCCCAGGTCGATATGGAAACCGGCGAGATTATTGGCGCCGAAGCACTCACCCGCTGGATTGACAAGAACGGCTCTCTCATTTCGCCCGCAACGTTTATCCCCGCACTCGAGGAAAGCGGCTTTGTAGTGACGCTCGACAAATATGTTTGGCAGGGCGTCGCCATGTGGCTCCGCGAGCGCCTCAATCGAGGACTTCGCGTGGTTCCGATTTCCCTCAATGTGTCGCGCGTAGACATTCTTGCCTGCGATGTCGCCGAGCATATGGGGTCGCTCGCCGCCCAGTACAACCTGCCGCCCGAACTCATGCACATCGAGATCACCGAGACCGCCTATACCGGAGAGTCCGAGGCCGTGGATAAGCTGACCGCGGATCTGCACACCCGTGGCTTCTCGACCTACATGGACGATTTTGGCACCGGCCAGTCCACGCTCGCGATGCTCAAGAACGTCAACGTCGACGTCATCAAGCTCGACCGCACCTTTGTGCCCACCGACCGCGATCAAGGCCGCAGCACGCAAATCATTTCATCGATGCTCGAAATGGCGCAGTCGCTCCATCTGCCCGTCGTGGTTGAAGGCGTCGAAACAAATGAGCAGGCGAACATGCTACGACAAATGGGCGCCCGCTACGCTCAGGGCTTCCTCTACTACCGCCCCATGCCGGCGAAGAATTTTGAGGCATTGCTCGATGGCGGCAATAACAACTGATACGCTCGCGCGCAAAACGCCACCGTCGAAGGGGATATTTGTCTCCATTAGCTAACTTATATCCCCAATTCAAACCGAATTGGGGATATGATACAAACCGTTGTTCCGCCCAAGGAGGTTATCCATCATGAACGAGTCGTATCGCCTGGGCGAGCAATCGATTATTGCCTATCTTCAGCGACTTGCGAACGGCGTCTCGACCGCCGAACTCGATGTTGCCGCGCTGCCTGCTGGGCTACGCGCCGTTGGCGAGCAACTGCAAAAGACGCATGCCATCCTGCAACAAGAGCGCCAGCTGCTTGAGCGCAACGCCTATATCGATCCGCTCACCAACTTGGGCAACCGCAACGGATTCGACCGTCACGTCGAGCAACTCTGGCGCAAAGGCGACCCCTTCACCTGCGCCTATATTGACATCGACCATCTCAAGCATTGCAATGATAGGTTTGGCCACGCCGAAGGCAATCGCTATATTCTGAGCATCTGCCGCACGCTCTCCGAAACCATGGAGCACGATGAGATGCTGTTCCGTATCGGTGGAGACGAGTTTGTGCTCATCTCGCTCTCCGCAAACGAGATTGAACTCGAGCAGCGCTTGGAGCAGGTACGTACCAGGCTGATCGAGGCGAGCTCAGGTGGCAAGGCGCCCATGATCGGCAGCTTTAGCTTTGGCTGCTCGCGCGTCGATCCACTTGCTGGCGACACGCGTCGCCAGATGACAATGGATGCCGATCGCAAGATGTATCGCTATAAGCTTATGCATCGTGTGCAGCAACCGAAAGACGATGACGCGCCGCAACGCCCAATCGTCGATCAGCTTCCCTGCAACGACCGGGTGTTCCAAGCGATCTCCATGAGCTCCGAGACGCGCTATCCGTTTATTCTCAATCTCGATACGGGAGAATCGCAATGGTCGGTTAACGCCGTGCGCGATTTTGACCTGCCCTCCCAACACCCTTTTAACTCACTCGACATGTGGCTCGCCCGCGTTCATCCCGAGGACCGCGACAACGTACGTGCCGAGCTCGACATGGTGATAAACGGCACGTGGCACTTCCACTACATGCAGTATCGCGTAATGGATGCCACCGGAAAATACGTGCTTTGCGACTGCACGGGCTACCGCTTGGACGGCACCGATACCGAGCCCGGCATGTATGTGGGCATTATCATCAACCGAAGCTTGGCAGATACGACCGATTCCGTGACCGGCTTGGGCGATATTCACGCCCTGGTCAACGCCATTGGCGAAATGCGTCGCGTGGCGCGCAAGGCGGGGTTGATCGCCATTAAAATCGATGATATCGCTCAGGTCAATACCCGTTTTGGCTTTGATGCGGGCGACCGTGTTTTGGCAGAATGTGCCGCCTGTCTGGTGGAATGCTCGCGCGGTAAGGGTCGTATGTTCCGCTCGACGGGGCCGATGTTCGTGGCGCTTTTCGACGACTTTGATCCCGAAGAAACCGATACGATTGCAGAGGAAATCGAGCGGTTCCTGGGTTCGCCCGTGCTCTTTGGCCCATTTGAATATCAGCCGCCCATTCGCGTGGCCACGCTCCATCTGGACGGCGTCGACCGTCAGCCCGTTTCGATTTTGAACGAGCTCAAAGCGTTGCTCGGGAAAGCCGTGCAGGTGCCAGGTACCAAACTGGATTAGCACCGCGCCCACACCGCCTCCCCCATCGTGCGATAATCCTCTGCAGAAGTCACCGACAGCAGAGGGAGTTTGTGATGAAGGTTCTTTTGGTCAATGGCAGCCCCAAGGCAAACGGCAACACCGCCCGCGCACTCGCCGAGGTCGCCGAGCAACTCAATGCCGAAGGCATTGATACCGAGGTGTTTCAGCTGGGCACCAAGCCCATTCGCGACTGCATTGGCTGTGGTCAGTGCGGCAAGCTCGATTGCCGCTGCACCTTTGACGATGACGTGGTGAACGAGCTGATCGCTGCCGCCGAGCAGGCAGATGGCTTTGTCTTTGGCTCGCCCGTCTACTATGCGCACCCCAGCGGGCGCATCCTTTCGGCCCTCGATCGCGCATTCTATGCCGGCAGCAAAGCCTTTGCACACAAGCCGGGCGCTGCCGTCGCCGTTGCCCGTCGCGGCGGCACGTCGACCACCTTCGACGTGCTCAATAAGTACTTCACCATCAACCAGATGCCCGTGGTTGCTTCCACGTACTGGAACAACGTGTTTGGCGCCATGCCGGGCGAGGCCGCCCAGGACGCCGAGGGCCTGGCCACCATGCGCAACATCGGCAAGAACATGGCCTGGCTCCTGCATTGTATCGAGGCAGGACAGGCCGCCGGTATCGAAGCCCCCGAAGCCGATCGCGAGCGCACCAACTTCATCAGGTAGAACGGCGGAACAAATACATGAACGTGCAAATTTTTGGCACCAAAAAGTCTTTCGATACCAAGAAAGCACAGCGCTTCTTCAAAGAGCGCCGCATTAAGGTGCAGTTTATTGACCTTAAGGAAAAGGAGATGAGCAAGGGCGAGCTCACGAGCGTGATACAGGCGGTCGGCGGTATCGACAAGCTGCTCAACCCCAAGGCCAAGGACGAGGAGACGCTCGCGCTCATCCAACACCTCACCCCCAGCCAGCGCTTCGACAAGTTGCTCGAGAACCAGCAGGTTCTAGCCGAGCCCATCGTGCGTAACGGCAAAAAGGCCACCGTCGGCTATTGCCCCGATGTATGGGGAGCCTGGGAGTAGCCTGTGTTATTTGCCAGCGCGTGGGTATAAGAGCAGGCGTTTGGCATATGATTCAACTGTAAGCCATGTCTAACAAAGGAGGGCACATGCCCAATAAACCCGTGAAAATCATCATGCTTACCGGATACCTCGGTGCCGGCAAGACCACGCTGCTCAACCACATCCTCGCTAACGATGGCGGTATCCGCGCCGCCGTAATCGTCAACGATATCGGCGAGATCAATGTGGACGCCAGCCTCATCGCCGACGGCGGCCTTTCCGAGACCGACGACCTCATCCCGCTCACCAACGGCTGCATCTGCTGCACGCTTTCGGATGACCTGGCCAACCAGCTGCAGGGCATCGCCGATTCGGGCAACTTCGATTACATCATCATCGAGGCCTCGGGCATTTGCGAGCCCATCCCCATCGCCTACACCATCTCGAGCTTCTGCGACGAGGCCAAGGTGGGCGGCGAGCCCAAGCTCGCGCTCGACAACATCGTGGCCGTGGTCGACTGCGCCCGCATGTACGACGAGTTCAACGGCGGTCGCGACCTGCTGGCCGAGGATATCGACGAGGACGACATCGAGAGCCTGCTCATCCAGCAGATCGAGTTCTGCTCCACGCTGATCCTCAACAAAACCGATACCGTGAGCTCTGAGCAGATCGCCGAGCTCAAGGCTATCGTGCGCAGTCTGCAGAAGGACGCCGTGATCGTCGAGGCTCAAAACGGCGAGGTTCCCATGGAGGAGCTGCTCGATACCGACCGCTTCGACTTTATGCGCGCCTACAACTCCGCCGCCTGGATCGATGCCATGGAGCATCCCGAGGAGCACGACGACCCCGAGGTGCTCGAGTACGACATCGAGACCTTTGTTTACTCGCGCCGTAAGCCGTTTGACCTGAAGAAGTTCACCGATTTTGTTGAGCAGGAGTGGCCCGACGAGGTCATCCGCGTCAAGGGTCCGCTGTGGCAGACCGGCGACCCGGACATGTGCTACATGTTTGAGCAGGCCGGCCACCAGATGCGCCTGATGGAGAACGGCCTGTTTGTCGACTCGGCGCCCGAGGGCGAGAAACAGAAGATCATCGACGAGAACCCCGAAATCATGCAGATTTGGGACGACGAGACGGGCGACCGCATGACGAGCCTGTGCATCATCGGCCGTCACATGGACAAGGATGCGCTCATCGCCTCCCTCGATGCCTGCCTGACCGACTGGCACCGTGCCTAGGTTTATCCAAGCGGGCATTTTTCTGTCTACGTAACCGCCAAACCACCACGAAGGTTAACTTCGTGGTGGTTTTTCGTTCTGAGCCAAGGAGATTCATGTTCAACATTGTGCTGTATGCGCCCGAGATTCCGGCCAATACGGGCAATATCGGCCGCACCTGCGTGGTCACCGGCGCCCGCCTGCATCTGGTGGAGCCGCTGGGGTTTTCGCTCGACGACAAGACGGTGCGTCGCGCCGGTCTGGGCTACTGGCAAAACTTGGACGTGACGACCTATGCCGGCTGGGAGGATTTCCTTGCGCGTAACGGCCTCTCCCCTACCGACGAGCGTCTGCATCTGCTGACCAAAAAGGCGCGCCGCACCTATGCGCAAAGCACCTACCGCGACGGTGACTATTTGGTCTTTGGCAGCGAGAGCTCGGGCATTCCCGAGGAGCTGCTCGCCGCGGCGCCCGAGCGCTGCGAGCGCATCCCCATGCTGCGCGATTGCGACTCACTCGATAACGCCGAGACTTGGGAAGCTCACGAGGAATCGCTCGGGCATACCGAGGACAGCCACGAGGCCATCCTACAGCAGGATATCTGCGGCAACTTCGTTAACCCCGACGACTACCGCATCAGCGCGCTCAACCTCTCCAACAGCGCCGCCATCGTCCTCTACGAGGCCCTACGCCAGGCAGGCTTTCCGGGAATGTGACAAAGGGACTATCCTTTTGCCACATTCGAGCGCCACGTCGATGGCACACACGCCTAATTGATGCTCTAGATAAAGGCCCTCACTTTTAATCAGAATTAACTAAAGTAAAATGAAGTTAAACGGCGGTGTGAAAGGAGAGCCGTGTGAAATATCTCGAGAACCCGTTTACCCCCAGTTTTGGTGAGGTTCCTGCCCATCTCGCTGGCAGACAACAGATTATTCGGGATTTGGACCGCGCCTTCTTGAGCCAGCGCAGGCGCCCAGAATTGACCTCGATCTTCTCAGGCGCGCGTGGAACCGGTAAAACCGCTCTCATGTCATCGCTCGCGACAAGGGCGGAATCCCACGGCTGGATAGCCGTAAAGACGACCGCGCTCCCGGGAATGCTTGAGGAAATCGAGTTCGGGACGAAACGCGCCGCAGCCCATCTCATCGACTCGTCCTACCACTTCGAAGTCACCGGCCTCGGAATTGCACCGCTCGGCAGCATCGAGGTCAATCGCGTTCACGATGCCTCAACCTGGCGTTATCGCATGAGCGATATCATCGACCAGCTCAACGGGGCCGGTACCGGTCTGCTCGTCACGGTTGACGAGGTGGACCCGACACTCGACGAGATGATTCAGCTCGCAGCGACGTATCAGCACTTTGTGACCGATGGGAAACGCGTCGCCCTGCTCATGGCGGGACTTCCCAACAATGTCTCGACGTTGCTGAACCACAAGACGGTCTCGTTCCTTCGCCGCGCCCAACAATATCATCTGGGTCGCATTGCCGACTATGACGTGCGCGAGGCCTTGATTCGCACAATCCAGGAAAACGATCGCCTGGCAGATGCCGAGGGAATCGATAGAGCCGTTCGCTCGATCTCTGGTTTTCCCTTCCTATTGCAACTCGTAGGCTACCGTGCCTGGGATCTCACAAGCGATTCGAAGGAAATCTCGTCACGCGACTTTGACCTGGGAATCAAAATCGCGCGCGACGAGATGGACGACCGAATCCTCGCGGCAACCTATCGGGAACTCACTGCAGAGGACAAGCGATTCCTCATCGCCATGCTCGATGACGAAGAAGAGTCCACCACCGCCGACCTTATCGAGCGCCTTAAGCGTTCGCCGCAGCAGGTCTCCCGCTACCGACGCCGCATGATAGATGCCGGCATCATCGGAGAACGAGGACGAGGGCTCGTCGCATTTGAATTGCCATTCTTCCGCGACTATCTCGCGGCTCAATGCGTGAAATAGAAATCAATGTGACAAAGAGGCAGTCCCTTTGTCACATTGCCTATAGGTAGCGACCGGTAATGCTCTTGGAGCAGGCCGCGATGTCGCCCGGCGTGCCGGCGCAGACGATTTGCCCGCCGGCGTCGCCACCGCCTGGGCCCATGTCGATTACGTAATCGGCGTTACGGATAAGGTCGAGATCGTGTTCGATCACGATAACCGTGGCGCCCTTGGCAACGAGGCCGTCGAACACACTCAGCAACACCTGAACATCGAGCGGATGCAGGCCGATCGTGGGTTCGTCGAACACGAATACAGCATCATCCTGCACGCGGCCCATCTCGCTCGCAAGCTTAAGGCGCTGTGCCTCGCCGCCCGAAAGCGCCGGCGTGGGCTCACCGAGCGTGAGATAGCCCAAACCCAGGTCGTGCAAGGTCTGCAAGCGTGCCTGAACCTTCTTGAGTCCCAACGTGGCGTCGAGCGCTTCGTCCACACTCATGTCCATGAGCTGCGGCAACGTAAGCAGACTCCCGTCCTTGCCCTCGCGATGGATATGCGAAGCCGCGTCTGCATAACGTGAGCCGCGACATGCCGGGCAGACGATCTCGACGTCGGGCAAAAACTGCACATCGAGTGATATCGATCCTGTGCCATCGCACGTAGGGCAGCGCAAGGCGCCAGTGTTGTAGCTAAAGGCGCCTGCCTTGTAGCCGGCTGCCTTGGCCTCGGGCGTGCGGGCGAAGGCGCGACGCAGCTCGTCATGGATATCAGCATAGGTCGCTACCGTCGAGCGCACGTTGGCACCGATGGGCGTGGCGTCAATCAGGTTGGCACGTGCAATGCCCTCGGCATCGACCCAACGCACGTGTTTTGGCAGGCGCTCGCTGGCTGCCTGTGCCTTAAGTGCCGGGATGAGTGTCTCGAGCACCAGCGTCGTCTTGCCCGAACCCGAAACGCCCGTTACCGCGACAAGGCGGCCGCGCGGGATATCGACTTCGAGCGGTTTGACGGTATGGATGGCCTCGGTTGCCATGCGGATATGGCCCTGATCGAACATGTCGTCGTCAGTCACCTGCGGACGCAAGCGCTTGGGCTCTGCGCGCAAAAACGGAGCGATGCGGCTGCCCCGCGATTGCTCGACCTCGTCTACCGTGCCTGCAGCAATCACATTGCCGCCGCCTGCTCCGGCAACGGGACCCATCTCAACCAGATAGTCGGCTTCCGCCAGTACGCGCGTGTCGTGGTCGACAACAACCACGGTGTTGCCATCATCCACCAGATCGCGCATTACGCCCACCAAGCCGTCGACATTGGCAGGGTGCAAGCCGATCGAAGGCTCGTCCAGTACATAGAGCACGCCCGTCGATCGGTTGCGCACCACACGGGCGAGCTGGACGCGCTGGCGCTCACCCGTGGAGAGTGTGGCACCGGCGCGGTCGAGTGAAAGGTAATCGAGACCCAGGTCGACCAGGCGACGGGCCGCACTCAAAAACGAATCGCAGATATCCGCTGCCATGGGCTGCATCTCAGTCGGCAAGGATGCAGGCACCCCGCGCACCCACTCAATCGCCTCGCTTAGCGTCATGGCCGCGGCTTGCGCCAGATTGATACCGCGCACCTGGGGCTGGCGCGCAGCCTCGGAGAGACGCGTGCCACCACAGTCGCGGCATGGCCTCTCGCACAAAAAGCGAGCTACACGCTTAAGCCCCTTATCGTCCTTAACCTTGGCGAGCGCATTCTCGACGGTATAGACGGCGTTGTAGTAGGTAAAGTCGAGTGGCGTGGCGCCCTCACCGTTTTTGGGGACGTAGAGAATGTGCTTCTTAACCGCCGGACCATGAAACACGATGTCGCGCTCTTGAGGCGTGAGCTGGTTAAACGGCACGTCGGTGCGCACGCCCATCTCGCCTGCCACCTGCTTCATCAGATCCCACATGAGCGTACCCCAGGGAAGCACCGCGCCTTCGTTGATAGTCTTTGACTCGTCGGGCACCAGGCTCGCCTCGTCCACCTCGCGCATGACACCGGTACCGCCGCAGGTAGAGCACGCGCCGCCGCTGTTAAAGGCAAGGTCCTCGGCACCCGGCGCGTAGAACTCGCGGCCGCATGCGGGGCACGTGAGCGACAGGCCCGCAGCCACGTTAAGGCTCGGCTCCACGCGCGCCCCGCAATGCGGGCACACGTGATGGGCGCAGCGGCTAAAGAGTAGACGCAGGCTATTGTTGAGCTCGGTCATGGTGCCAAAGGTGGAACGCACGCCCGGCACGCTGGGGCGCTGATGCAATGCGAGCGCCGCCGGCACGTGCAGCACCTCGTCCACCTGGGCGTGCTCGGCCTGCGTCAGACGACGGCGGGTATAGGTGCTGAGCGCCTCCAGATAGCGACGCGAGCCCTCGGCATAAAGAACCCCCAGCGCCAGCGAACTCTTGCCCGAGCCCGACACGCCGGCAATGCCCACGAGTTTTCCCAGCGGAATGTCGATATCGATGTCCTTGAGGTTATGGACGCGCGCGCCGCGTACCTCGATAGCCTGCGGGCTCATCTTCTGTTCCGTCACCTTTATCACCCTACTCATGCCATAAAATGCGGTCGCGGATATACTCGCCCAGCATGGGCACGGCAAACCGGACGAGGCCGTATCCGGCAGCCTCGATGACGCGCTCGCGAATCAGGCTTGCGCGATATTTACTCGCCCAGCTCTGGGTGCGATCGCAACGCTCAATGATATCCGCCATTCGCGTCGGCTTACCCTCGTCAGCAGCCATGGCCTCGATAAAGAGGCGTTGCGGACTGCGCAACCCGTAATACAGAGGCGCGTCGACCGCTTCGTAGAACTCGGAGACGGCATCCGCATGGCCATCCTCGACATCGCGCCTTTCGATGACCTGCGAGCCACGCCGGACAGCAGACCGCCACATGTAATATCCCACCAGCTGAACCATATAGGGATGCCCCATGCTCTTGCGCGCCGCAAGGTCCGCCGTCTCCGCGTCAACGCAAAGACCAGTACTCTCGACTGTCTGGATATATGAATCACGCACGTTGGGCAAGGATATCGCCCCCAGCGTACGCTGCTGGGCACGCCGCAAAAACGTCACGCTCGGCTCTTCGAGCAGGTCGTCAACTATACTGGGTAAGCCGGCGAACACCAGCGCAAGACCGCGCTGGTCGCTATCGGGCAGGCCCGTGGCATCTTGATCTCCGAGCACCTGCTGATAGAGAACGGCAAGAGCCGCCAGTTCCTCGATAGACGCAGATTGAGCCTCGTCAATCGCAAACAGTATGCCCTGGCCTGGACCGAGCCTCTTGAGGCGCTCGTTGACCAGCCCGCGCAACGTCTCGCCCTTTGCTCGCGCCGCCTCGACCGACATCCGGCCAAACGACGGAGCAAACTCCATTGACGTCACAACGGGTTTATTCGAGCGAAGCGCATCGGCCAAGCGGTCGCATAAGCCAAGCGAAGCGGAATCGGAGACAACCGCCCATCCGCGCTCATTGGCTAGACGTTGCAGCTCCCGCAGGAGAACTGTCTTGCCGCAGCCGCGGTTCCCCGTAATGAGCATGAGCCTGCCCGGCGCTCCGGCGCCGTTATCGAGCCCTTCCTGAAAATCTTCGATGACCGGCTCGCGACCAATGAGTATCGGAGGCCGCTTGCCTGCCGTTGGCTTAAAGGGATTTGGATTCATGTCGGCCTCCTCGGATTGGCAAACGCTGTCTATAGTTATACCAACTTATACCGAGTTATACCAACAGCAGGTGACAAAGGGGCCGCCCTTCTATCACCTATGGCAAAAGAACTCCGCGTCTGCCGCTCGCCAGGGGCGGAAGGTGGAGGGATCGATCTTTACGTGGGCCGCGGCGGGTACGTCGTACCATTTGACCGTGTAGCCGGCGCCGTGAGAGCAAAAGACCGAATCGGGCGTGTTGGGCAGATCAGCCTCGGGCTCATAGGCGACCGTCTCGATTACGCGCTCGGCATCATGGCAAGCCGCATAACCGGCGAACTCCAGGTACAGATGCCCGCGACCGCTCGTGTAGGCAGCCACCTCCAGCGCATAATCCTGCACCTCGGATGCCGGCACGCGACCCACAAGCTTCGCCCGATCGCCCGCCATCGTCGGCGGCTCGTACTCGGCACCCATGCGCGTGGCATCCGAGAGCGCCCGGCCCACGCACTCCCCCGGTACCTCGAGCTCAAAGCGATACCACGGCTCCAAAAGCACCGCCGCGCCGGCCTCACGCGCCTGCATCAAGCCCTGGCGAATCGCGCGGTACGTTGCCTGACGAAAATCGCCGCCCTCGGTGTGCTTGGCATGCGCACGACCGCCCGTGAGCGTAATGCGAATATCGGTGATGGGAGAGCCGGTCAGCACGCCCAGGTGATCGCGCTCCATGGCGTTGGTGAGCGCCAAACGCTGCCAGTTAAGATCGAGCTCGTCGGTCGAGGCCACGGTGCCAAACTGCACGCCCGAACCCGCTGGCAACGGCTCCAGGCTCAGATGCACCTCGGCATAGTGGCGCAGTGGCTCAAAGTGACCCACGCCCTCGACCGACTGCGAAATAGTCTCCTTATAGAGGATGCCGCCAGACTCAAACGAAACCGAAAGGCCAAAGCGATCGGCCAACACCCGCTGCACGACCTCGAGCTGCACCGCACCCATCAACTGCAGATGAATCTGCTCAAGATGCGTGTTCCAGCTTACGCCGAGCATGGGGTCCTCATCGGCAAGCTCGGTCAGCGCTTGGAACACCGTATGGACATCGTGCTCGCCCGGCAGTACCGTATAGGTGAGAACCGGCGCAATGACGGGCGCATCGCCCGCGGGCTCCGCGCCCAGGGCGTCCCCCGGGCGAACGTGCGCAAGACCCGTCACGGCACAAATACCGCCAGCAGCAACTTCTTGGGCAAGCTCATACTTATCGCCGTTATAGATGCGTACCTGGTCGATCTTTTGCTCCCATGCCTCGGCACCGGAACGTCCGCCAATCACCTGCTTGGCATGCAGCGTGCCGCCGGTCACTTTAACCCAAGCCAAGCGCTCGCCGCGATCCCCGCGGCTGACACGATAGACGCGCGCGGCAAACTCCGGGAGCCACGCCTGTTCACGCATCAGCGCGCATATGCCATCCAGCAGCTCGTCCACGCCTTGGTCCTTAAGCGCCGAGCCGGCAAAGCAGGGAAAGAGCTTGCGCTCGGCAACCATGCGTGACAGCGTCGCGACGGAAAGCTCACCCGCCTCGAGAAACTCCTCGAGCGCTTCTTCGTCTAACGCGGCAGCGTCCTCCTGAACGGCCCCGCCCGCCAACAGTTCGTTGGCATCCAAGCAGCCCTCGGAGAGACGTTGCCCAAGTTGTGTCAGCAAAACATCGCGGCCGGGATTCTCCAAATCGATCTTGTTGATGAAGATGAATGTCGGGATGTCATAACGTGCAAGCAAGCGCCACAGGGTTTCGGTGTGCCCCTGCACGCCGTCGTTGGCGCCCACAACCAAAATCGCATAGTCGAGTGCGCGCAGCGTGCGCTCCGCCTCGGCCGAAAAATCGACGTGGCCGGGCGCATCCACAAGCATGACGTGGGTATCGCCGTGGTCGAGCACGGCTTGCGACGAGAAGATCGTGATGCCGCGCTCGCGCTCGATCGCGTTAGTGTCCAGATGCGAATCGCCATCGTCCACGCGGCCGCGCTTGCGAATGCGACCCGCGTTGAACAACATGGCCTCGGCCAACGTGGTCTTGCCGGCATCGACATGCGCCAAGATTCCAACGACTGCCTGCTTCGACATGGCTCTCCTCTTATTACAAGCCCATCGCACGCGGCAACGGGCGTCCTCGTTCCACACTGGATGATACAATTTACGAGCCGGCGGGCGAAGCGGGCCCTATCCCCCGACCGAGCTCATCGCTCCGCGTTGCCGCGCGGCGATTTTCGTAGGTTCGCGCCTTGCGAAAGCCGGCTTTCAAAACAGTGCAGCGAACGAAAATATTCCCACCCGAGGCCATTTTCGTTCGCGCGAATTGTTGATACGCGTCTCCGCTCTTATGCCTCGCGCAGCCAGTCAAACGCAACACGCGGCGTACCGTCCGACACATACACGACGCCGGCGCGCTCAAAGCCGGCCTTTATGATGGCACCCTGCATGGGCAGGTTGTCCTGATGCGTGTCGATACGCAGGTGATCGGCACGCTCTTTGGCAAAGGCAAACATCGCAGCCGCGATACCGTGCGCGGTGCCGTCGGACGCCACACGGTGCAGCACAGCATACGGAGTGTCACTGCGCCATTGCCCGTCCTCAATTACGTCATAGCACTCGTCCGGGCCCGGTAAAAAGGCAAACGTCGCTACCACGCGACCGTCGACTTCGCACACATAGCTGCCACCGGCGGCGATATCGGCAGCCAGCTGCTCGGCAGAAGGCGTGCCCTCGGGCCATTGCGTGGCGTTGCCATGCGCGCGCATAAAGGCGCGGGCAGCGTCGTAGATAGCCATGACGACGGGAATGTCGGTATCGAGGGTTTTTCTGATCATCACGCGGCGGCCTCACGTTTATTGGTATCACTTTGATTGAGCAATGATACCAGCGTTTGAAGAGGGGCGCGAAGCAGATGGGAAGCAAAAAGCGAGCCGCCTGGTCAAAGGCCAAAAGCGAGTTTTTGGGCGCTGCCACCGGCGGCGATATGAGCGACCTGTTTGCGCGCGAAGACGAGCGCCGCGACGCCCTGAACGCCGAGCGCAATGAAGCCTGGCGCTACAAGTCGTGCGAACGCAAAAACCGTTACGACACGCGCGCCGAGGCCGAGGCCGTTATGGCCGACTGCGAAAACCGCGGGCGGCGCGGCTTAGCCTGCTACAAATGCGAATACTGCGGCGGCTGGCACCTGACGTCGCACCCTTGGAAATAGGCGCCGCATCGGCACGGCATTGACGGAGTGTCAGCCATCGTACGCAAGCTACGGGCGCGGCGGCACCAAAACATCGTAGCGAACGGCCTTGCCCGCAAGTTGATAGCTCGGCTTAACGCCGGCAAGCAGTGGCCCCTTCACCGGTCGCTTGATAACCACCTTGCGCGGATGCACCGCAAGCGCAGCTTCGACCAGCGTCTCCTCATCGGCGCACGGCTGTTCCAGATGATGTAGGAGCTGGAACTTCTTTTTAACCGCCGCGCTCTTGGTGCGCCCGGGAAACATGGGGTCCAGATACACCACGTCGGGAGCGGTGAGCTCGCTCTGCCCGATCAGCTCAGCTGTATGGCGAAGGCCGGCAATGCTGTCCTCGCCCGCATGTAAGCGCATGCGCGCCACGGCCGTCGCAAGCGCCGGATCATCTGCCGCGCGATCCAAGGCATCCTTGAGGAGCGCCGCGATCACGCAATCCTGCTCATACAGATCGACGGTAAAGCCCGCGGCCGCCAACAGCAGCGAATCCTCGCCAAAGCCTGCCGTAGCGTCAATCGCCCATGGTCGCTCGATGCCCTTTGTGCGCGCAGCCTTCACCAACAGCTCTTGTTGCAGACGGCCCTGCTTGAGTCGCGGCAGCATGCGGCCAAAATCGGCACGCAGCTCCATCGTGCCGTCGGTGAGCGTGAGGCCCTCGGGCTTCCCGGTCAGCTCAAGCCCCGCGGCCCGAGCAACAGAAAAGGGATCGACGACGCCCATGGGTACTCCTTAGCAAGCAAAACGAATACGCGGGGCGCCGTTTATGCCAGCACCCAACCGTCCGCTATTGTCCCACATGCGACATGGCCCACAGCATCGCAATGCAAAGCACCGCCATCAATCCCGTGCACACGGCAGCGATCACAGAATCACCCATGCGCCTTCCCAACGACCGCGGCTCACGCACTTGCCCTGTTCCGTACATCATGGCTCCTCCTTCGGTCCAACTCTTACCATGGCCCCATCATCGCAGCGCCGCGCATACGCTGCCATCGATTTGACTTACGCCCAGCTTTCCTTTTTGAAAGGTTGGGTTGGGCCGCGCGGGCTCAAAGCGCTTTCAGGCGCATGCATCGCCGCGTTGAACTACAATGTGCTTCACGATATGTGCCACAACCTGGGTGCGGCAGATTCTCCGCGCCCGCATCGAAAGGACCAGCTATGAGCGCCGCTCGCAAGACACTCAAAATCCTTGCCCTGATTTATTTTGTTCTGGGCATCGCCAGTCTCGTCATTGGAATCGCCGGCGTCGCGACCGGCAAGCTCGAGTCCACCTACGGATCGAACGCCATGCTCGCCGCGACCGTGGTTATCGCCAAGGGTCTCATCGATCTCGCCGCGGGCGTTGCGGGCATCAAGGGTGCCAACAAGCCTTCGCAGGTAGACGGCGCATTTAAGCTCGGTATTGTTGCCGCGGTCGCCACGCTTGTCCAGGCGGTGCTCACGCTTCCCGCGCTCGGCGGCAGCGCCGTCAACAGCGGCGCCTTTGTCATCGTGGTGTACGACCTGTTCTTTGTTCAGCAGGCACGCGCCGTTAAGGCCGAAAACAAGGACCGCCTGTAGCGCTCGCTACTCATAACCTCTGTAGCCAAGCAACTAAAAAGGGCCGATCGCGCATCTCCGCGGTCGGTCCTTTACGTTTGACCAGATAAAACCTACCAAAATAAACCTGTCCCTTTTTGGCAGGTTGTTAGCTGTGGCGGTACTCGGCGATAATGAAGTCGATATCGGTTTGGAGCGTGTCCAAGTTTGCCAGGCGCTCTTTGTCGGCAGGGCGCGTGCGGTAGTAGTACGGCGTCATCTGGAACACCGCCTCGATATCGGCCTGGGTCTGAAGCGTAATATTCGCAGATACCCGCTGCGTTCCGACCAACTCGAGCTCGGTGGTCTGCGGCAGCTTCTCATCGTTAAGGTACGGCGTGTCGTAAAGCACCTCCTTGAGCCCAAAGAGATGGCGGGCACCTGGCACCACGGTGTAGAGCGAGCCCTCGGGCGCCAGCACGCGGGCAAACTCGCGC
Organism: uncultured Collinsella sp.; assembly: GCA_902482035.1. GTDB lineage: Bacteria > Actinomycetota > Coriobacteriia > Coriobacteriales > Coriobacteriaceae > Collinsella. Next base: position 28,704 of record CABSYW010000002.1, read on the forward strand.
TCGTTAAAGGGAGCAAAGAGCTCAGTCACCATATCGAAGGCGCCATCGGCCACGGGAATGTCCTTCATATTGGCCACGAAATAGGTCGCATCGCCGCGCTTGGCGGCCAGGCGCACCATCTCTTTGCCTAGGTCGAAACCGTAAGCATCCACGCCCGGCACCGCGCCCATGGCGCTGGTGTAGTAGCCCTCGCCACAGCAAATATCGAGCAACGTCATGGGGCCGTTCGTAGACGCGGTGCGCCCAGACACCTGCTTGCGCACCAGCTCAACCATCGCATCGCGCAACGGCGCATAGTAGCCACGGTTCAGAAAGTCACGACGGCTGCGTGCCTGCGACTTGGGATCGCCCATGGAGTCGCCGCTCTTGGACGAGCGCAGTAGATATAGATAGCCCTCGCGCGCACGGTCAAACCGATGTCCGCCCGCGCATGCAGCGCCGCGTTCGTCATCCACCAACGGCTCATGGCAAACGGGACACAACAACATGACAACTCCTTAGCGCGAACAACACGACGCACACCATTGTCGCACGCCTTCCCCACCTAGTCATTGGGGACGTTCTTGAATGACTAGTTAGAAGAGATAAGGAGTGTCCCCAGCTGCCGACAGAAAAGGAACGTCCCTAAGTGCCGACTGGTTGCATTAGGAGTATCATCATCTGCGCAAATAAGCACGAAAAAGCATATTAGAGATTGAGAGCGTATGGCTGACACCGTATCTAAGCACATTGACATGACCACCGGCTCGCTGTGGCGCAATGTTCCCCTGTTCGCCTTCCCCGTGGCCGCCACGAGCATCTTGGAGCAGCTGTCGAACCTCATCGCCACGGTCATTATCGGTAACTTCTCGGGCGACCAGGGAACCCTCGCCATGGCGGCGGTCGGCTCCAATGTTCCGCTTACCAGTCTTATGCTCAACCTGTTTATTGGCATGTCGCTTGGCTCCAACGTGGTCATCGCCAACGCCATCGGCCGCAACGATCAGAACATGGTCAAACGCGCCGTCCATACCTCGATTTTAATGGCGCTCGTGGGCTTTGTCGTCATCGCCCTGGGCGAGATGTTTGCCGAGCCCATGCTCGCCGCGCTCAACGTTCCCGCCGAAACCATGCCGCTCGCTTCGCTCTACCTACGCGTCTTTTTGCTCAGCATGCCCTCGATCTTGCTCTACAACTTTGAGGCCGCGATCTTCCGCTCCGTCGGCATCACCCGCATGCCGCTGCAGGCGCTTGCCGTGTCCACCGTCCTCAACATTGGCCTGGACCTCATCTTTGTCCCCGTACTCCACTGGGGCGTCGCGGGCGTCGCCATCGCCACCGCCATCGCTTACACTGTCAGCGCCGCTACGCTCTTTATCCGCCTACTCAAGACCGACTCCGTCGTCCGCGTCACCCCACGCGACCTGGCTATCGACCCCGTCGCCCTCAAGCGCATCGTCAAGATTGGCCTGCCCGCCGGCATCCAAAGCGCTGTCTTTGCCGTCGCCAACATCATCATCCAGTCCGCCATCAATAGCCTGGGCACCGAAGTCATGGCGGCATCGAGCGCCGCTATGAGCTTGGAGTATGTGTGTTACAACCTGCTCAACAGCTTTAGCCAGGCTTGCACCACCTTTGTGGGACAAAACCACGGTGCCCGCCAGATCGACCGCTGCACCAAAACGCTCAAGGTCTGCCTGGTCGAAGGCGGTATCGTCGCGCTCACCACGATTATCGTTATTGTCGGTCTGGGGCGCGAGATCCTATCGCTGTTCAACAGCGACCCCAACATCGTCTCGATCGGCTATATTCGCGTGTGTTCGATCTTCCCGGCGTACGCTTTTAGCATGTTCTACGAAAACATGTCCGGCTACCTGCGCGGCTTTGGTATCTCGCTCACGCCCGCCCTCATCACCATGATCTGTGTCTGCGGCATCCGCTTCTATTGGGTGTTCTGCGTGTTCCCGCACTTCCGCACCTTTGCGAACATCATGATGGTCTACCCCATCAGCCTGGGCACCACGGCGTTCTTTATGGTCGTGGCGGTACTACTTTGCCACCCGGCACGCACCTATCGCGCCACCCAAGCCAAAGCGACAGCCCGCTAAACACCGCACTCAACGCCACGCCAGTCATTAATTGACAATATGCGAGCTCATATAGTCGATAAAGCGCCTCGTGGCGATAGGCATGGTGTCCCAGCTGCGCCAGGCGGCCACCACGTCGCGCGAGGGGGCATGCACGATGGGACGTACGCGAATATCGGCCCTCATGCCCTCGACGGTACGGCGATATAGCATGCTCACGCCTAGGCCCTCCTCCACCATCGCCATGATGGTGTAGTCGTCGGTCACCTCACTCGTCACGTGCGGCGACAGTCCATGCGCCGCGAATGCATCGAGCACCAGGCTCTGTTCGCCCTCATCCAGCAGCACAAACGGCTCGGACGCCAGGTCGGCGAGCGTCACCTTTTCCTTTACCGTCAGCGGATGCGCGGCCGGCAACAGCGCCACCAACTCATCGTGATAGACCACGCGCTTCTCGAGCCCCGCGGTAAATCCGCGCGCCGTAAAACAAAAATCAACCACGCCATCGTGCACCCACTGGGCGTTGCGCGTGTAATCGCCCTGCTTGAGGGTAAAGTGCACGCCCGGGTGCAGCGCTCCAAAGTCGCGGATCACACGCGGCAGCACGGTACGACTCACGTTGGTAAACGTCGCAATGCGAATATCGGTCGACGAAAGCCCCAGCAGCTCCTGGCGCTTGCCCTCGAGCTCGGCCTCGGCGGTCACGATTTGGCGCAGATACGGCAGATATTGTTTACCGTCGCGCGTAAGCGAAACGCCCTGCTTTCCGCGCTCGATAAGCGTGGTACCCAGCTCGCGCTCGAGCGCCTTGACGGCCTGACTCACCGCACTTTGCGTATAGCCCAGCTCGTCCGCCGCGCCCTTAAGACTGCCGCGATCGACCACCATACAAACAATCTGATACCGCGATGCCATCGTGCCTCCACATCAATGCAGCCGTAAAACGTTTTGTCAGCGCTTTTCGCGCCTACTTTAGCATTTCTTAATCATACTGAAGATACATTCGCTTTACTACATCCAAATCTGGGAGCAGAATCCTTTTTACGAAACCGTTCTGTAACAAAAGGAGTCCCATGGATCGCAAAAAAGCAATCGCGCTCTCATTTTCCGTTCCCGTCGCATGGGGCTTTTCGTATCCCCTCATGAAGATCGGCATGGGCAGCATGAACGCCACGAGTATCGTCGCGCTACGCTGCATCATCGCCTTTGCGGCCTGCCTGCTGCTCTTCCACAAACGCGCGTTCCGCATCAACCGCGACCTTATGGTTCGCGCCGCTATCATCGGCGCCATCATGGCAACCGAGCTCACCTGCATGTGCCTGGGCTCCAGCCTCACCTCTGCCTCCACTGCCGGCTTTTTGCAGAGCCTGACGGTCGTGATCGTGCCGTTTGCTAACGCCGCCCTGCTGCGCCGCGCCCCCGAGCGCAAAGTGCTCGTCGGCACCGCCATCGTCACCTGCGGTATGTTGCTGCTCTCGGGCGCCGACTTCACTAGCCTGAACCCGGGCGCGCTCATCATGCTGCTCTCGGCCTTTATCTATGCCAGCCACATCATCGTGGCCAAGCGCTTTGTCGAAGAAGTCGATCCGCTGGCTCTGGGCGTTTGGCAGCTAGGCTTTGGCGGTTTGTTCTCGGGCGTCGCGGCATTCACCTTTGGCAGCTTCACGCTTCCCAGCACGCCGGGCGAGATCGTGGTCGTCGTCGCGCTCGCACTCATCTGCTCTGCCTACGGCTTTATCACCCAGACGCTCGTGCAGCCCCACGTGCCTGCCGAGACCACCGGCTTTGCCTTCTCGCTCGAGCCGGTCTGCTCCGCCGTCTTTTCGTTCTTCCTAGTCGGCGAGATCCTGAGCCCCATCGCCTTCCTGGGTGCAGCTCTCATCCTCACCGGCGTCATGGTGGCAACCGTCGAGCTTCCGCGCCTCCGCGCACATGGACACGCTCGTATGGCAGGAGCGCCCGAGCGCGCCTCGTAGGCCCCGCTCTTCATGCAGCCGCGGCATAAAGGCAACCGGTGCGCCTTTACAATAGATGCCAACAGAGCATCTGCCATAAAGGAGCCCCATGGACACCGCAACCCGCGACCTCAACATAGCAACTTGGTTGGGCAATGCGCCGCAGCCGGTACGTGACACTACGAACCAGCTGCTCGAGCGCATCGCCCTTTTGCGTGCCGAGCAGACTATCTACCCGGCACAAGACGACATCCTCAATGCCCTCGCCTACACCCCGGCCGACCAGGTCAAAGTTGTCATCTTGGGTCAAGACCCCTATCACGGGCCCAACCAGGCAATGGGACTGTCGTTCTCGGTCCCCGCGACGCAAACCAAGCTGCCGCCGAGCCTGCGCAACATCTATAAGGAACTCAAAGCCGATCTGGGTTGCCCCATTCCCGCCACAGGAGACCTAACCCCATGGGCACAACAGGGCGTCCTGCTCCTTAACACCACGCTCACCGTGCGCGAGCATGCCGCCAATTCGCACGCCAAGCTGGGCTGGAGCACACTCACCGACTACGTTATCGAACGCTGCTGCCAGCTGCCCCAACCGGTTGTCTTTTTAGCATGGGGTCGCTTTGCCCAGCAGATGGTCGAAGGAAAGCTCACCGCGACCGGCGCGGGCAAGGCAAGCGGCAAGTTCTGCCTTGCCTCCACGCATCCCTCGCCGCTTTCGGCCAACCGCGCCACGGCAAAACTCCCCGCCTTTATAGGGTCGCGTCCCTTCTCCGCTGTCAATCGGCTACTCGAACAGCACGGCTCGACCCCTGTCAACTGGACTTGCCTCGGCTAAAAACCGATACATCAAAAACGCGCCCGACGGCTTTCCATCGGGCGCGTTTCCTATTCGGGCCAAATAAATTGTGTGCGGCCGGCCTCGCCGCCATCGATTAGCAGGCTCTGCCCGGTCATAAACCGGTTGGTCACGCCCACAAAGTAGATCCACTCGGCGATCTCTTGGGCGGTGGCCCAGCGCTTAAGCGGCGTAAGCTCCATAATCTGGTTCCACAGGTGCTCGTCTTCCATCACGCAACGGTTGAGCGGCGTGATAACGCCGCCCGGGTCCACACCGTTGGCGATAGCCTGCGGCGCCAGACGGTTTGCAAGGTTCTTGGTGTAGGCGATAACGCCGCCCTTGCTGGCGGCATAGTCGGGAAACTCCGATCCCGTATGCCCGCTCGCCGACCCCACATTGACCACGGATTTGATAGCCGGCGCCGGCTTGGCGGCAAGCCCCTCCCCCACAAAGGCATAGCGCTCGGTCACGTTGATGGTGCCACACAGGTTGGCGGCGATGTCGTCGGCCGAATCCTGCGTACCGGCAACGTTCACGATTACCTGAGGCTCAAGGTCGCCCGGAAACGAGTCCGGCTCGCGGACATCAACGATCAGATGGCGGTAGCGCTCGTGTTCGATCGCCGCCGGCAAAAGATCAAAGCCCACGACCTCGTGACCTTCATCCAAAAAGCGCTGCACACACGCGGCTCCGATACCGCCCGAAGCACCCGTGATCAAAACCCGCATACTTGCTCCTTAGGCGGTTGCGTGGCGCTCGAGGTACTCGGAGCCCACATTCTCGCGCTCCCAGCCGCGCACGACCTTGTAGCCCACGGGGCTCAGGAAGACCTCGCACAGCAGCTCGGCGACAGCGCCGGTCAGCGAGCACATAAGGACCTGCACCCAGGTCCAACCAAAGAATGTGTGGCTCACCACAATGGCAAAGACCAGGTTGTCGATAAACTGGCCAACGCCCGTGGACACATAGGAACGGAAGGCAAAGCTCGCAAAGTTATTCTTTTTGAGCATACGGCCGAGCGACTGGTTGAGCGTGGAGTTAACCACGGCAGAGACGAGCATGGCAAGCGAAGAGCCCAGTACCACGTACCAGGTGCCGCCGATGGTGGCGTTAAGGGCGGTGTTGACCTCGATCATACCCGTGTCGTAGTAGGCGCCCCACATGCCGGGCGTGAGCGAGCATGCCCAAAAGCACAGGCTCACGGCCAGGTTGACCAGCAGCGCGAGGATAGAGATTTTGATGGATGCCTTGGCGCCAAAGCGCTTGCAGATCATGTCCTGGCACAAAAACGAAACCCAGCTCACCACAAAGCCGCAATCGAGTGCCAGATACGGCAGGCTGATGAGCTCCTTGTTGGCCAGCAGGTTCATCATGATGACGCTCACGAAAAACAGCGAAACCGTTGCCGCGGGAATGCTCCGCAACAGGACCTTGTAGTCCTCCATGACCTTCTTGATCATTATGTACTCCTTTGGTTTTAGGTTTAACGAGCAGGATATCGGACCCGAACTGCTCGGACGCCTCGGTCTTAAGACGACGGTGGGTATGATAGCCGCTCACACGGCATCAGGCAAGCAACCGGCGCGGCAGCCTCGCAGGGCCACCGCGCCGATGCGCTAAAACGCTACGTTGCCAAACTCCGACAGGATAAGGTCGGGGTTGTGGTCAGTTGCCCAATCCACGTTCCACGGGCTCGTGAACAGCAGCAGCTTACCGCCGCGCATGTCCTCGACGCGCAGCGTGTCGCGCGTGAGCGAAAGAGCCGGGATATCGATGGTGTCGGGGTCGTTCTGGATCCAGCGGATGTCCGTATAGGGCAGTGGCTGGCGACGAACCTCAACACGGTACTCGGCCTTGAGGCGGCGCTCGAGTACCTCAAACTGCAGCACGCCGACCACGCCCACGATGACGCTCTCCATGCCGGCACCCAGCTCGCGGAAGATCTGGATAGCACCCTCCTGGGCAAGCTCCTCCATGCCCTTGACGAACTGCTTGCGCTTGAGCGTGTCGACCTGCGTAATGCGAGCGAACATCTCGGGGGCAAACGTCGGGATCTGCGGATACTGCACGTGGCGCTTGCCGGAGCACACGGTGTCGCCGATGCTAAAGATACCCGGATCGAACAGGCCCACGATATCGCCCGCGTACGCCTCGTCCACGATGGCACGGTCATCGGCCATCATCGACGTGCCCGTGGCAAGCTTGAGCTTGCGGTTGCCCTGCACGTGGAAGGCGTCCATGCCGCGCTCGAACTTGCCCGAGCAAATACGCACAAAGGCGATGCGGTCACGGTGGTTCTTGTCCATGTTGGCCTGGATCTTAAACACAAAGCCGCTAAAGTCGTCGCGGCAAGGATCGACCGGCTCGCTGGTGAGCGTGTCGGTGTAGGCGCGCGGCGTCGGGGCCAGACGCAGGAACTCCTTGAGGAAGGGCTCCACGCCAAAGTTAGTGAGCGCCGAGCCAAAGAACGCCGGGCTCAGCTTGCCGCAGGCCACGGCATCCAAGTCGAGCTCGTCGCCGGCGCCATCGAGCAGCTCGATATCGTCCATTAGGTTCTTATGGTTCTCCTCGCCAATGAGCTCATCCATGGCGGGATCGCCCAGCTCGGCCTCGACCTCGGCGACCTTCTTGGTGGCGTTGGCGTGGCCGTCGCCCTCAAAGGCAATGACGCGACGGGTCTGACGATCGAACACGCCGCGGAAGTTGCGGCCGCTGCCGATCGGCCAGTTCATGGGATACGTATTGATGCCCAGGACGTTCTCAATCTCTTCCATGAGCTCAAACGGATCGCGAGCCTCGTGGTCGAGCTTGTTCACAAAGGTGAAGATGGGAATGTGGCGCAGCGTGCAGACCTTAAAGAGCTTTTTGGTCTGGGCCTCGACGCCCTTGGCGCCGTCGATGACCATGACCGCGGCGTCGGCGGCCATAAGGGTACGGTAGGTATCCTCCGAGAAGTCCTGGTGGCCGGGGGTATCGAGGATGTTGACGCAGGCGCCGTTGTAGGTGAACTGCAGCACCGAGGAGGTAACGGAAATACCGCGCTCCTTCTCGATGTCCATCCAGTCCGAGACGGCATGCTTGGCCGAGCTCTTGCCCTTGACCGAGCCGGCGGTCTGAATGCTGCCGGTATAGAGCAGCAGCTTCTCGGTAAGCGTAGTCTTACCGGCGTCCGGGTGGCTGATGATCGCGAATGTGCGGCGCGACGAGATTTCATCCGACAGGCTTGCCATGCGGATCCTTTCTTGCATTGAGTGCATTACGTCGTTGTAACCGCACTATTGTAGCCGCGAAATCCCGCTCTAGAGCGCCTATCAGGACAAATTCATCAGTTGGGGCCTGGGTAGCCGGCCCAATCCGTATTTACCTCTTGCATAACTGTGCATAGTGTATATATACTGTGCTTACCGGTTATATACACGTGTAGCCCAACAGCTAAGGAGCCGCTGTGGACATCATCCTATCCAATTCGAGCGACAAGCCCATCTACGAGCAGATAACCTCGCAAGTCAAAGCTCAGATCTTATCGGGCACGCTCGCTGCGGGAGCCAAACTCCCCAGCATCCGTGCACTCGCGAGCGACCTTGGCGTGAGCGTCATCACCACCAAGCGCGCCTACGCCGACCTGGAGCAGCTCGGTTTTATCTGCACCGTGCAGGGCAAGGGCTGTTTTGTCGCCGAGGGCAACCAGGAGCTCTTGCGCGAAAACCAGCTCTGCCATATCGAAGAGCTACTTGCGAAAGCGGCAAGCCAAGCCGAAACCCTGGGCGTCACACGCGACAAGCTGCACGAGATGCTCGACCTGGTAGCCCCCGAAACCATGCAGTAGCCATCTGCAAGAAAGGCTATACCATGCAAAACTTGCTTGAACTCAAAGGCATCTCACGCACTGTAAGCGACCGCTTTTCACTGCGTGACGTCACGCTTGCCGTGGAGCCTGGCCAGATCGTCGGCTTTGTTGGTGCCAACGGCGCCGGCAAAACAACGACCATTCGAGCCGCTCTCGGGCTTATCAAACTCGATACCGGCGAGGTGCACCTGTTTGGGCAGCGCTGTGGCGCCGACGCGCCCGATGAGTCGCAACGCCATCTACGCTCCCGCGTCGGTCTTGTCCTGGACACGTGCCCCTTCCCCTCCACGCTCAAGGTGGGCCAGATCGAGTCGCTCGTAGGCCCGGCGTACCCCACGTGGGACCGCGAAACGTTCGCCGGATTCATCAACCGATTTGGCCTCGATCCCAAGGCAAAGGTCAAGGACCTTTCCCGCGGCATGGGCATGAAGCTGCAGCTTGCCTGCGCGCTCAGCCACCAGGCCAAGCTGCTCGTTTTGGACGAAGCCACCGCGGGGCTTGATCCCATGGCACGCGAGGAGCTGCTCGATGAGCTACTCGCCTTTGTTTCTGACGGTCAGCGCAGCGTCCTGCTCTCGAGCCACATTACGTCCGACCTCGATCGCGCCGCCGACCGCGTCGTCTGCATCGATAATGGCTCGATTATTTTTGACCTGCCGCGCGAGGACATTACCGACCGCGCCGGCATCGCCCACTGTACCCAAGCACAGGCCGCTGAGCTTATGGCTTGCGTCGAAGGCGCCCGTGCCGTCCACCACGCCTATAGCGTGGACGTGCTCGTGCCCAACCGTCGCGAAACGCTCGAGGCCTTCCCAGAGATTCCCTGCGATCGGGCAACCATTGATGACTACCTGCGCCTCATGCTGAAAGGGGCTTCGAAATGAAACGCGCCTTTATGTCCGAGCTCGCCATCGTTCGCACGCTCACCCCGAGCATCGCGGGCGTCGGCCTGTTCATCTTCGTCGTGCTAACCCTTGCCAACGCGTCGGATGGCGATTCCGGCATGAGCGCCGGCGCCTGCGCGGTCAGCGCCATGTCGCCCATCATGGTCATGAACTCGCTGGCCGGCTTCGACAATCAAAACGGATGGGAGCGTTATCGGGCAACGCTGCCTCTCACGCGCAAAGACATTATTTGCGCACGCTACCTGAGCATCATTGTCTTCTCGGCTGTCATGGCGTGCGCCGCCGCGCTTCTGAGCATCGTCTCCATCCCGCTATTCAACAGCGTGGGCATCCCCTCGACGGGACAGACGGTCTTTGAGATCGCTATAGCCTCGGCAGCATCGATGCTCATCTCCCTCATGATGGTGTTTTTGGCACAGCCGCTGTTCTTCCGATTTGGACACATGGAGGCGCTGCGCCTATCCGTCGGCCTGTTTGCCCTGCTCTGGTGCCTTGCCATTGCCACGTTGAGCTCCTCCAACCCCATCAGCAACTGGCTCATGTCGATTGCCGGAGCGAATCCCGATCCCGCCGTCCTTGGCTGTCTGTGTGCAGGCATCGCCGCACTTGCCCTCGTGCTATGTGCAATCAGCTACACCGTCAGCACCAAGGTCTATCGAGCACACGATCTGTAGCCACGCGAATCTCAATCCACGAAGGGCGCGATCGCCGCCCCTCCCCGCAAATCCGTGGCAAACGGCATGTCCCTGGCGTGCGCCACCGTACTACTTGCGCAGCGGCTTGGGCAGCGGAATGCCGGCGGCGATAACGGCGGCGATGATCATGCAGACGATACCCTTGAGTGGGAAGCACATGAGCAGCAGGCCCACGACCATGACCGGCTGGCGCATGACGGCGCCCATCGTCGATGCCGTGCAGACGGCGACGCAAAAGACCGGATCTGCGCCGGTGAGGATGGCAAGGCCATAGCCCAGGCTTACGCCTGAGAAGATAACCGGGAAGAAGTGGCCGCCGCGCCAACCAAGGTTGATGAGGGCGGGCGTCAGCATGGCCTTAACAAGACCGGTCGCGATAAGCACGCCAGCGGGAATGGTCAGGTAGGTTTCCATGAGCACGTCGGCCTGAGTCTCGCCGGCAAACATGGTGTAGGGCAGGACCGTGCCGCAGATGGCGAGCGCCAGACCGGCTAGCATGGCCTTGACGACAGGACGCTCCCCTATTGCATGGGCAAGCGCTTCGCTCGCGTGCTCGGAGACAAAGTACAGCCAACCGCAAACGGTGCCAACCAACGCCAGCGGAATGAGCCAGGTAAGCTCCAAGTTGCCCACCACGGCAGCCTCGAACCTGGGCATGCCCATGCCGCCGCCCATGAGCTGGCCGAGCAGCAGGTAGGTGCCCAGGCCGCCGGCAATCGCGATGCCGTAGACCACGGTCTTTTGCGCCTTGGGCAGCCTGATGGTGATCTCGTCGGACGCAGAGCCCTCGTCGCCGTCTGCGCTACCGGCGAGCGGCGCCACAAAGCCAAACACGGGCGCGGTAAAGAGCGCCGTCAGGGCAGCCTGGGTGCCCAGCAGCGTGAGCTCCCTAAACTCGGCGCCAAAGCGGCGCATGCGGTCGCCAACCCAGCTGCACAGACCCGCGATAACGCCGGTCAGGCCGGCCTCCGGTCCAATACTTCCGCCAAACAGCAGCGGCAGCAACGCCGCGAGCGAAAGCTTGCCCAGGTTGTCGTACGGGTAGCGCCCGTCTTGCTTAACCTTAGCCATCACCTGGTTGAGGTCATCGGTCTTGGTGCCTGTCATCTTTTCGTACAGACCGATTAACAGGCCGCCCAGCAGGCAGACAAAAAACGGGTACGGCAAAAAGCCAAACGGGCCGCTGGCGAGTTCGGGCGAAGCGACGCCCAGCGCGTGCGGAATCTCGGTCCATAGATAGTCGATACCGTGCTCCATCGCAAAAAAGAACAGCCAGACCGCGGCACCTGCGAACGCACCGGTCACGGCAACGCTAACTAAAAACAGCGCGCGGTTTGTGGGTTTGGCAAGGTTATCCATCGGGTCCTCCCGCGGTCAAAGTCGACATAGTTACGTTTTATTGTAGAGCGAGCGTTGCCCGAACGAGCCAACCGTCTGCGCTGCAAACGGCACCATTGGGAGCCATTGTGGGGCAGGCTCAAGACTTATCCGTTGATAATCGAGGCAATCTCGCGCAAATCGTCGGCAAAGTAAATGCCTTGCTGGCGCTGCGGGCTCGATAAGCCCTTATCGATCATGTGCCCGAGCAGCGCCTTGAGGTCGTTGTAGTAACCGTCCAGGTTATACAGGATGCACGGAGCACTCAGGTGCCCCAATGACACCGCGGACATGACCTCGGCAATCTCCTCGAGCGTGCCCGTCCCACCGGGAAAGGCGATGAACGCATCGCCGAGCTCAATCATCTTGGCCTTGCGCTCCGCCATATCACTCGTCACGATGAGGTCGTCGATACCGTCATGTTGAAACTCGGCCTCGATAAAAAAGCTCGGCTCCACACCCGTCACGTGTCCGCCAGCATCGAGCACGCTATCGGCGAGCGCACCCATCAGACCCGATTTGGACCCGCCGTATACCAACGCGTGTCCGTTGGCGCCAATCCAGTTGCCCAGCTCCTGTACCGCAGGCAGAAACGCCGGGTCATTACCGACGCTGGCACCCAGATACACGGTGATATCCATATTCAGTCCCCCAATCGTGACGCGCGGCGCCCGTTCTAGCGTTGGCGGCGGCGATATTCGCGCACGCGGCGCGACAGGTCGGCGAGCTCGTCACGATCGAGCTCCTCCAAATGCTCAAGATCGTCCATAAAGCGCGCCATGGTGTCCTTTTGGCGCAGCTTGATAAGCGTATTGCAGTAGTTCACCGCCACGCCCGTGAGCATGGCGATGTAGAAGATGCTGATGACGCTCAAGACGACGGTAATGGCGCGGGCAACCGGCGTCTCGGCCGGGATGTCACCAAAGCCGATGGTCGAGACCGTCTCAAAGCTAAACCACAGGCCATCGCCAAACGTGAGGGTCGTGGGCTCGGACAGCCAAACGGCCGTCGAGCATAGCAGGTAGAAGACGAGGAACAGCTCCGTAATGCGCACGAAGCCTGCCTGGCGCAACACGTCAGCAAGCGTCTTGAGCTTTTTCATCGCGACCCCTTTTCTCAGACGTCCAATCACATTCGCTCGGTATTGTCCCACGCCTCCCCCGCAAACGAAACTAGTCATTGGGGACGTTCTTAAATGACTAGTCAAACAAGAACGTCCCCAATGACTAGTCGGGCTGAGCTGATATCCTTATGCGGTAATGTCTCAATTCGTTAGGATTGCACGTGAGAGCTGCCACTGTCCTTCGTTCAGTTATATATCGCGCCCTGGCCATTGTGCTTGCCACGCTTGCCGTGCTGAGTTCTATCGCGCCTGTCCAGGCTTTTGCCGATGACTCTAGTCAGCAAGTCAAGACGGTCCGCGTTGGTTGGCTCGTCAACAACGAGGGCTTCCAGGACGGCACCCCCGGCGAGCGTCTCTCGGGATGGGGTTACGAGTACCTCCAGACCCTGTCGTACTACACGCCCGGCTGGCGGTACGAATACGTCTCCGGCACCTTCACCGAGCTTATGGACATGCTCGAGGCAGGCGAGATCGACCTCATGCCCAACATCTCCTACTCCGAGGAACCCGCCCAAAAGCTGCTCTTTTCCTCGAACCCCGAGGGCACCGAGCGCTACTACATCTACGCCAAGCCCGATCGCGACGATCTGGCCAAGGGTGACCCCCAAGCGCTCCAAGGCCTCACCATCGGCTACAACCCCGACGTCATGCAAACCTTCGCTGGCCAGCAATGGCTCGCCAGCGAAGGAATCGCCTGCACATACAAGGAGTATGACGGAGGATCCGATCTCTTTGACGCGCTCGCAAACGACGAAGTCGATGCCGTCATCATGAACGACACAATCTCGTCGCCCAATGCCTCCCCCATGTTCTACATTGGTTCGAACGACTACTACTTTGCCGTTCCCAAAAGCCGCCCCGACCTGATGAACGACATCAATGCCGCCATGACGTCAATCGCCCGCGTCAACCCACGCTATATCGACGAAGTCAAATCTAACTACTCGGCCCAAAACAGCGGTTCATCATCGCTCAACGGCCCCGAACGTTCCTGGCTCAAGGCGAACAACAACACCATCACGCTCGGCTACATTACGGGCAAACTCCCCTACTGCAACGAAGACGAAGGCAGCAAAATAGAAGGCTCGCTCGCATCGCTTGCGACGACGCTACACGATAAATTTGGCATTACGGTCAAAACCGTCGCCTTTGATAGCTACAAGATGATGTCAAAGGCCCTGTCAAAGGGAAGCGTAGACGTTGCGCTGCCGGTATACCGAGATTACTGGTTTGCCGAGCAAACAGGCGTTGTGCAGTCGATATCGTTGGGGACCATATCCCTCACCGCCATCCACACCGGCAGCAACCTGAACAAAGACCTTCAGAACATCGCCTGTACCAAATCGTCGTTTGTCAACAAAAATGCACTTGAAAGTCTGTTCCCCCACAGCGACCGTAACCGAATACCAATCCGACGATGAAGCGTTCGACGCCCTCAGGAAGGGAACGGCGCACTGCATCGTCGCTCCCAGTTCACGCGTAAAAACCATCGGTGACCGTTACGATCTCGAGGACTGCGAGACGACCGAGCTCCCTGACACCTGTGAGCTCTCGTGCTGGATTTCGCACGGAAAACCCGAGCTGTTGGGAATCATCAACAAGGGCATCATCAATGCCGGAGAATCGCTCTCCGCAAGCAATTACTCCTCCACGTCGTACACGGCCCAGGAATCCAACACGCTTCAATTCCTTTATCGCAACCGTGCCGCCGTTGCAGCTGCCCTCATCGGTATGTTGTCGGTCGGTATCGTCCTGCTCATCTGGGCGCTCGTGCGCGCTCGAACCGAGCGCAAAAAAGCCGACGCTGCCAACGCCGCTAAGACGGCATTCCTCACGCGCATGAGCCACGACATCCGAACGCCGCTCAACGGTATCCTGGGCCTTATCGAGATCGAGGAATTGAAGGAAGGCGATATCCAGGTCGCCCGCGAGAGCCGTGCCAAGGCGCGCGTTGCCGCCAATCACCTGCTCTCGCTGATCAACGACATCCTCGAGATGGGCAAAATCGAAGACCGCAAGCTAACACTGGAGCATGCGCCTTTTAACCTCAAAGAGCTCTGTGACGATACACTGGTGCTGTGCAAGCTCCGCGCGTCCAGTAACGCCATCACAATGCAGGACAATAGTCTGCCGTACGCCACGGGGCCATACATGATCGGCAGTCCCACCCATATCCGACAGATCATGATCAACCTGTTAGACAACAGCATTAAGTACAACAAGCACGGCGGCTCCGTCACCTTTAGCTCAAAGACCAAGCCACTCGATAACGGGCGCGCGCTCTTTTGCTTTAGCGTTTCGGATACCGGCATTGGTATGACTCCCAAGTTTTTAAAGCATATCTATGAGCCGTTTGCCCAAGAAGGTGACGATGCGCGCAGCAAGTTCCAAGGAACCGGCATGGGCATGCCAATCGTCAAGTCGCTTATTGAACTGATGGGCGGCACCATCGAAGTCACCAGTGAGCTCCATGTGGGCACCTCGTTCTACGTGGAGATTCCGCTCGATATCGACGAGAATCCCCAGGCGCGGGCGAATACGGTTGAGAGTGCGCCCGACTGCTCGCTCGCCGACATGAACGTGCTGCTCGCCGAAGACAACGAATTGAATGCCGAGATTGCCCAGGCGCTGCTAGAATCCGAGGGCATCGTGGTCACCCGCGCCGCCAACGGCAACGAAGTCGTCGATCTGTACCTGTCGCATCCCGCCGGCAGCTTCGATGCCATTTTGATGGACATCATGATGCCGGACATGGACGGCTACGAGGCAACCCGCGTGATTCGTCTGAGCGAGAAGGTCGATGCAGCCGATATCCCCATCATCGCGCTCACCGCCAACGCCTTTGCCGAAGACGCCAAGGCGGCACACGACGCCGGCATGAACGCCCATCTGTCCAAACCGCTCGACTTTAACAAGCTCAAAAACATACTCGCCCGCATCAAGAAAAACGGATCCGTTTCGCTATAGTTTGTGCTCAACCACCACGCACGACCAGAAAGGAAGCCAACGATGTTTAGGCCCTTACGTCGAAAGAAACGCGCCATCACCGACGAGGAAGCGCGCAAACTGCTCGCCACCTGCAAGCGCGGCGTCTTTGCCGTCAACGGCGACGATGGCTACCCGTACGCCATTCCCGTCAACTACTTCTTTGACGCCGAGCACGACAAGATTTATTTCCATGGCGCCAAGGCCGGCCACAAGGTCGACGCACTCAAGCGCGATGACAAGGTCTGCTTTACCGTTTACGGCAACGAGTGGTACCAGGACGGCGACTGGGCTCCCTACGTTATGAGCACCGTGGTCTTTGGCCGCTGTCGCCTGGCGAATGACACCCCCGCGTTTATCGAGGACAAAGTCCGCCAGCTCGCCCTTAAGTACTACCCTTCTGCCGAAGAAGTCGAAGAGGAAATCGCCAAAGACATCAAGGGCGTCCAGCTTTACGAGATTTCGATTGAGCATCTTTGCGGTAAGCAGATTCAAGAAAAGTAAGCCTCAAGAACAGGCGTCACAAATGGCAATATGGCCCGGTTCCAACCCACCTTGGAACCGGGCCATATGCTTATGAAGCGTCGGCGGCTATGTGCGCAAGCGCCTCAACGAGCTCCTGCGAGCTCACGGGTTTACTCAGGTGCGCGTCCATGCCCGCCTCGCGCGAAAGTCTGCGGTCGTCGGCAAAGGCATTGGCACTCACGGCGATAATCGGCGTGGTCGCGGCATCCTCGCGATCGAGTGCTCGAATTCGACACGTGGCCTCAAGGCCATCGATACCGGGCATCATGATGTCCATCAACACCACGTCGTACTCGTACGGCGCGCTCGCGGCAAACATCTCGACGGCAGACTCGCCATCCTTGGCATGCGTCACGACGGCACCGGCACGGCTGAGCGTAAACTGCGCGATCTCGGCATTCAGATCGTTATCCTCTACGAGCAAAACGCGCAGGCCCTGGAGCGCGTCGCCATCGCCCGCATCCGCGCGAACTGCCTGAGGAATCTCGGAGCGCTTGCATTTCTCAAACGGCAGGCGGATGGTAAACGTCGTCCCCTGCCCCAAGACGCTCGTAAAGCTCATGGTTCCGCCCATAAGCTCGACCAACTGTTTTGCGATAGGCGCGCCCAGGCCAGTTCCCGATGAAGCGCCTTCCACCTGTTGCTCCTCGCGGCAAAACGGCTCGTAGAGGTGCTGTTGGAACTCCTCGCTCATGCCAATACCGTTGTCGGCGACCGTGTATTCATAGACGGGGACGCCATCCGCTGGCTCCACCTCGCGGCACACCAGGCGAACATAGCCGCCCTGGCGGTTGTACTTGACGGCATTGCCGGCAATATTGAGCAACAGGCGCTTGAGGTGCGTCACGCTCACCCGCGCATAGGGATGATTAAGCGTCTGCTGGTCGCAGATAATTGTCACCAGACGCTCCTCGGCCTGGCGCTCCAGAATATCGCGCGCCTCGTGGTTGAGGGTCACCAAGTTTGTGGGAACAAGCTCCAAATCGACCTAGCCGCTCTCCAGGCGACTCATATCCAGGGCCTCGTTGGCAAGGTCGAGCAGCAGCCCCGATGCCGTCCAGATTTTTGAGCGGCAATCGGTCTGCTTTTGCAGATCGTCCGCATTGGCATCGCCAACCTCGACCATGCCGCGAATGCCGTTGATGGGCGTGCGCAGATCGTGGCTCATGCGGCGCAGAAACTCCGTCTTTGCCGAGTTGGCAGACGAGGCCTCACGCGCCGCCTTTGCCAGCCTGTCGCCATAGTCGCGCTCTTGCTGCAGCAAGTCCGTCAAACGTCGGCGATCAGCGCGGCGACGCACCATCACAACAACGGCTATAACACCGCTGTAGAGCACCAGCACGCCGGCAGCAACAGCCGCGACGACCTCAAAGTAGCGCCGCGCCGAGGCATAGGTGTACACGTAGAACCCGCGCGCTTTTCCAAATGTGCCCAAATACCACTCGCCGTCGGCGTTAACCAATCTGACCTTACCAGCCGGGCACCGATCCTTTATACCGTCAACAATGAAGGCATCCGTCGCAGGCAGATCGAATACGCCCAATATGGTGGGTTCAACGGCATTGGTCGCAACGACCTTGCCATCGCTTTCGATCACGATATTGCCACTGTCGATGGTCTCATAACCACCGAGCAGGCTCTGCAGTTTGAGCGTATTGCTTGCAACTGCCTTCGCGCTCTGATGCCTTACTGCGACAACGATGCCCTCGTCATCCTGCCGGGTTACGCAGCCAATGTCTGCGACCGAATCATCCGCAAGTGTGATGCGGGCGGTATAGGACTTAAGCGGATAGGCTGCCACCTCCAGCACGGGTGCTTCCTTGAGATACGTAGCGAGCGACTCGTAGCCCACGCCATCCGTCGAGGACTCAGACACCAAATTGCCCGATGCGTCCGTCACGATCAGTGCGCTCACGTTGAACTGGTCGGCATATTGCTCCAGCATGGCGTTATCCACCGAACCGTCGCGCTCCATATCGCGCGCTGTCTCTCCGGCGATCTCCATAACGCGAATCAGGTTTTTGGTTGTATAGGCGCTATTGAATGCATCGTAGGAAAGGCTCTGCGTCGCCACGTAATCGACAACGTCGGCAAAGCGCTGCTCGGCCTGAGCTGTCGTGTAGCTGTAGCTCATCATGCCGGCAACAACCGAGAGCGCTATCCCCAGCAGAGCGACAAGAAGCCATGCCCCTGTCGAACGATTGCCCCGCTCCTGAGCGGCGTGGTCGGGCGCATCGATCATGACAGGCCCTCCATATTCAAAAATGGCGAAGGGTCATCAAAGTACTTTGACACCAGGCGTTCCATGGTGCCATCGGCAAGCATTTCTTGGTAGGCATGAGTGAGCTTGACGTCGATGCCGCGCGTATCGTTGATATCGAAAGCGGTGCCCAAACCAACCTCTAGCAGCGGCTCATCCAAAATGCGATACGTTACGCCATAGTCTTTTTCGTAGGTGAGCAGCGAGGACTCATGCGCGGCGATGGCGTCGACCAGACCTTCGACGAGCGCCGGGTTCAGGTATGAACGGTCCGAAAAGCAGTAGAGTTCCTTGATCTGCGGAACGTTTTCATTTGTACGGTTGAGCAAAATGTCCTCGGGCTTGGTGGTGGACTGAACGGCCACGACCTTATCCTCAAGATCGGCAAGCGTGTAGATATCGCTCTGGGGATCGACTGCGACCACCTGGCGGCTCGCAAGGTACGGGCCGGCCCAACGATACTCGTTTTCGCGACCCGTCATGCTAAAGCTACCCATGACGCAATCGAGCTCGCCGCTCGCCAGCAGCTCTTCCTTCTTTTCCCAGTCAATCAGCTGGTTTTTTGGCTTGTAACCAATGCGGGCCAAAGCCTCGGTCAATATCTCGACATCCAGGCCAACGATATCGCCGTACTCGTCGGTATACACAAACGGTGGATAGAGGTCGCTTCCGACGTTGAGCGTCTTAAGGTCGTCGTCTTTGACTTGCGAGGCGTCCAGACCTTCTAATGCAGACGTCGAGGCTCCGTCATTCGACCCGGAGCAGCCAGCTATCGCTACGACAAAGACGCTCGCCACTGCAAGCGCAACAAACAACGAAATGGCAACCGAGCGGCGGGGTCTTTTCATCGAGCTCCATACGATCCTGTTTACAGACTGAAATGGTTAAAGATAATAGCAAACAAAACCACACGAGCACCCAATTGTTACAGACGCTTTACCGTGTGGGGCCTTCCAGCCGACTTGGCAGAAGACCCCGCATGCAGCGCTCACTTACCGTGCATTAAAAACGTAGCGGTCCAGGCGGCCGCACGCTTCCTTTACGCGCGAAAGCGGCAGCGCCAGATTCACGCGAATGTGGCAGGGCCCGTGGAACGGACGGCCGTCCTGATACCCCACGCCCACGCGCGCCCCCTCGTCGAGCAGCCACTGAATATCGCGGCCATGCTCGCGGCACCACTCGGTGCAGTCCAGAAACACCATGTACGTGCCCTGCGGACGCGAATAAGACACGCCCTCAAAATGCTCGTCCACGTAATTGCAGAAGTACTCGATATTGCCGGCAAGCACCTGGTTGAGCTCGTCCAGCCACTCGTAGCCTTGCGGCTGGTAGGCACCGATAAGCGCGTGCATCGAGAGGACGTTCATCTCGTTGTAGTGAGTCTTGTTGGACACGGCACACACGCGGTCGCGCAGCGTCTCGTTGTAGATGATGTGGTAGCTGCCGACCAGACCCGCCAGGTTAAACGTCTTGCTCGGCGCATAGAGGGCAACCGTGCGCATGCGGGCATCCTCGCTCACCGACTGCGTCGGGATATGCTTGTGTCCCGGCAGGATGATATCGGACCAAATCTCGTCCGAGATCACCACGCAATCGTGCTGGCGATAGATGTCCATGGCGCGCTCGATCTCGTCGCGCTCCCATACGCGGCCGCAGGGATTGTGCGGCGAGCAGAACACCGCAGCATGGATGTGGTTTTGGGCGAGCTTGCGCTCCATGTCCTCAAAGTCCATATGCCACACGCCCTGATCATCGAGCTTAAGCGGGCTGTGGACAATGTGATAGCCCGCAGCCTCAATGGACTTGGTAAAGCCGATGTAGGTGGGGCTATGGACCAGCACCGCATCGCCCGGCTGGACATACGCACGCAGCGTCGACACGACACCGCCCAGCACGCCGTTTTCGTAGCCGATATGTTCAGGGCGCAGGCCCTCGACGCCATTGCGGCGGCCCTGCCATTCGATGATGCGGTCGAAGTACTCGGCGCGCGGATTGAAATAGCCAAACATGGGGTGCTGGGCACGCTGAATGATGTGCTCCTGGACCGTGGGCACCGTGGCAAAATTCATATCGGCCACCCACATGGGAATGCGGTCGAAGCCCTCATCGGGTGCGTTCGGAGCCATACCGGGGATCTCACCCCAAGAGTCAACGGCGATGGAGTCCATGCCGTGGCGGTCGATGATTGAAGTGAAGTCGTATTTCATGCTGGACCCCCGTGCAAAGTAGACTGTTTCGATAGGCGCTATTGTCCACCAGCACGGGCGGTTTTGGCGCGGGGTTTGGCGCTTAATTTGACGGGTGCGGGCGAATTGCTGGTTAGTCTCGCGCGTCGTTGACGGCGACTACGGTTAGCTGGGTTTCATCGACCGTAAACGATATGTCGAGCCCGGCGAAGGCAAGATGATAGACGCGGTTTGGCTCGTGCTTGCTGCCCGCGCGGCGCGGATCTTGGCGAAGGACCTCGACCAAGCCGGGGAGCTTTGCGGGCGAGACCATATCCTGCAGCGCCTGCGGAAACTCAACATCGAGCTCTTGCCACGGAGCATCCTCAATCCAGCCGCCCGTTGCATCCGGGTGGCAGTCCGCAAACGGAATGTAGGGCTTAATGTCGTAGATGGGCGTGCCGTCGCGCAGGTCGGCCCCCAACACATGGATGATGGGACCATCGTCGGTAAGCTCCACGCGGTCGAGCTTGACGCAGGTGAGCCCAATGGAATTAGGGCGAAACGGACTGCGCGTGGCAAAGACGCCCACACGCTCGGCTCCACCCAGGCGCGGCGGACGCACAGTTTTCGACCATTTTGCGTTGGTGCCGGACCTGTCCTGCGTTTTGGCATCGGCGGCTATGTCCTTAGCCGTGCCGCCGGGCGTTCCGTTTTCGAAGCGCCACAGCAGCCACAGGTAAGAGAAGGAGTCCAGACCCTCAACCGCTGCGTTGGAGGCAAATTCCGGCTCAAAAACGATGCGTCCCTGCAGATGAGGCGCCAAAAAGCTGTTGCGCGGGATGCCGAACTTCTGCGGCAGGTCGGTATGTATGTGTGCAATAGGTTCCATGCCGGTCATTGTACGGCATGGAGGCGTGGGGCGTTGCGTGCAATTCTTCGCCGCGGTCCCCCGCCGTGCAACCAACGGTTGCTTGGAAGGGCGTCTGCCGCCGCGTATGCTTAAGCCATCAACCAGCAGAAAGGAGCCGCTATGGCCTTTGCAGAAAAGCTCATTGCCATCCGTCGCGCCCATCACCTTACCCAAGAGCAGCTCGCCGCCAAACTCTTTGTCACGCGCCAAGCCGTCAGCCGTTGGGAGCGCGACGAGGTCACCCCGGGCATCGACATGATGAAGCTCATTGCCGCCGTAACCGGCGAGCCACTGTCCCACCTGCTCGAAATGCCCGAGCATTATTGCCAGAGCTGCGGCATGATACTCACGCCCGACGACTGCGGCACCGATGCCACAGGCGCCACGACCGACCATTACTGCAAGTGGTGCTACGACCACGGCAAGTACACCTACGCCACCACCATGGAGGCGATGATCGAGGACTGTGCCCCGCGCCTGGCGCAAAACACCGGCATGTCGCTCGACGAAGCCGTCTCGCTCATGGGCGCCGTCCTGCCGCAACTGGAGCGCTGGCGCACCGTGCAGGAAAACGAGGAATGCTACGGCGCCGAGGCTCGAGCTCGCTATGGCAATGAGGCTATCGATGCAGCAAACAAAACGTTACTGGATATGGATCCTCAGACATGGAACGACATGAAGGAACTTGAACGCGCCATTTTGGGCCAGCTCTCGATTGCCATGGGCATTGGCGACCCAGAGAGCAACGAAGCCCAAAAACTGGTTACAATGCACCGTCGATGGATTGCTCTCAACTGGGGATGCGAGCCCCAAGACGAGGCGTACCTGGGCCTCGCCCACGGCTATCTTGCCGACCAGCGCTTTGTTGACTATTACGACAAGCCCTGCGGCACCGGAGCCACGGCGTTTCTGGTCCAGGCCATCGAGCCGTCGTTGACGTGCGCATAGACCGCGGCGGCTTTGGGTATTTCAATCAAAACCGCAACCGATTGGAGACCTATGACTACTGATCACGAGCTCGTGCTCTACGTTATGACCGGCTGCCCGTATTGCATAAAGGTCAAGCACTTTCTGGCCGATAACGGCGTGACCATTCCCGAGCGCAATATCTCGACCGACTCCGATGCCGAACAGACACTCATCGCCGTCGGCGGAAAGCGCCAGGTTCCCTGCCTGTTCATCGACGGCAAGCCACTCTACGAATCGAGCGACATCATCGCGTGGGCGCAAGAGAACCTGCTCTAGTACGCGCATCCCGTCCGTCCAAGGCCCCACCCCATACGGCCTAAACATGTACACCAGCATCCAAAGTCAACATTTTTCGACATCTTTGGATGCTGGTGTACAGCTTTTGCGGGTAGTCATGGACGCTCTTAACCGGCTAATTGTTTGAGGCGACCTTTGGATTATGGCTGTTTGACGCCTCTGGAAAGGGTTTCCGAGAGGGCTGTGGTCAAAAAAGGGCAAATATGAGTACTGCTACCTGTTTAGTAGCAGCGATTTTGATCACTTCAGGAACTATTCAACGTTCCACTCGTCCGCAGACGACGTTATTTCTCCTCATATGTTCAATAAAAGTAGCTCCTAATGGGAACAAATCTCATCAGGAGCTACTATTTATAGCAAAGTAAATGCAACCATAATGGCAACAGTACTCATATTTGCCCTTTTTTGACCACGACCCTCCAGAATAGTCGCTGAGAACGACACTAAATGACAAAATCCGGCACTTGGACGTTCTTATATGAGTAGCCATTGAAGGACACCTAACGACTACTCCCATTCGCGACACACTGTGTCGCGAATTAAGCTGGTCTCACCACCGAAGACCAGTGAAAGCTCCTGGCCAGAATCTCGATAGTTTGTTAAAGTGCCCCCCTCTGCAAGTTCAATGAGCGCTCATGTTCCAAACTGAAAAATGAAGAAATATCGAAGCCGTCAATGCTCATTTTCTATCGAACAGGCAGGTCAAAACAAGCTAATTAGCCCGATAAACTGCTTGTATGTTTGTCTACAAAATTGTATACAAAAAGAGAATCCGAGAAGTGACGCTCGACATTATGTCGATCGATAGGAGGCGCCATGGATGCTAAGCAGCTCGAAAAGATAATGGGGTTTGCCCCCGGAGAGTTGAAGAACGCCGCGGAAGCCTACGAAAAAGATGAGTGGCCGAAGGGTCGCACCATCAAGCTGGGAAGGCCGTCGATCTCCGATGAGCCGAGCGTCGTTATATCAGCACGTGTGGGCGAATCGATTCTTGAGGCGTTTGACGAAAAAGCCAAACGCCATGGGCAAACGCGCACGGAACGGCTCAGGGAACTCGTAACACTTGATGCAATGATTGCCTAGGCACCGCTCCCCCACCGACCCAAACATGTACGTCAGCATCCAAAGTCGACATTTTTCGACATCTTTGGATGCTGGTGTACAGTTTTTTGCTACATAGTCGTTGGGGACGTCCTTAAATGACTAGTCGTTAAAGAACGTCCCCAATGACTAGCTAGCCGTGGAAGCGGGCTATGGGTGCAAGTGGCTGCTCGCGAAAGACGCGCTCGACGGCGGCGCGGTATTCGTCGACCTTTTTGGTCTTACGTACGAGCTTGTGAACGGTAGTGGGGTCGACGAAAGCGCACTTGGCGTAGAACCACCACTCCTTCATACGAAAGACCGCGTTGCCGCCGATCTCTTCTGCATAGGCCGCAAACAGTGTGTCGTGAAAGCGCTGCAGCTCAGCAGCCGTGGCAGCAGGACCGCCCTTAACCATGCGAGCCAGAGCGGGGTTCGCGAGCAGGCCACGCCCCAGCATCACATGGCGCGTGCCGGGATAGGCCTCCACCAGCGCGTCCATATCCTCAAGATCAAAAATGTCGCCGTTGTATGCCACCGGAAACGGTGCCCGCTCCAACGTCTCGCCATAAAACTCTTTGCGCGGGGAGCCCGTATAGCGATCCTTCTGTACACGCGGATGCACGATCAGTTCTGCCAGCGGCATGCGACAGTACAGTTCGAGCACGCGCTCGTATTCGTCGTCGTTCTCCAGCCCCAGCCTGGTTTTTACCGACACCGGCAACGGCGAACGTTCGCACACGTCACTCAAGAACACCTCGAGCTCATCGAGATTGTGCAGGAAACCCGAGCCCTTGCCCTTGGCGACAACCGTCCCCGAGGGACAACCCAGGTTAAGGTTGACTTCGCGATAGCCCATGTCGGCGAGCACCTGCGCCGCCCACACAAACTCGTCCGCATTCTTGGACATAAGCTGGGGGACGACATTTAGCCCTTGGTTGTTAGCTGGATCGACTTCCTTGAACGCCTTGCCGCCAAAGCGGTTTCCCACCCGCGGTGGCGGCAAAAACGGCGTGTAATAGCAATCGAGCGCACCGAAGCACTCCGCATGCACGCGACGGAACACATGCCCGGTAATCCCCTCCATAGGGGCCAACGATAGAATCATCTACTCTTCTCTCATATCAACGAACGTGACAAAGGGACTGTCCCTTTGTCACATTATTCGGAGCGCAGGGCCTCTACGGGATCTTTTTTGGATGCACTGCGGGCCGGTAGCAAACCGGCGACGACCGTTAGCAGCACCGAAATCGCGATGAGCACCAGCGCATCCTGCACGGGCAGGCTCATCAGGTTGGGGACCTGTTTGGCCGCAAGCGCCCATGCATTGACCGGGAAGCTCACGAGCACCACGACGACAACGGCAAAGACACCGGCGATGAGGCCCTCGATAAAGGTCTCGGCGTTGAACACGTTTGCCACGTTGCGCTTCGACGCACCGATCGCGCGTAGGATGCCGATCTCCTTCTTGCGCTCCAGTACGCTGATGTACGTGATGATGCCGATCATGATGGAGCTCACCACCAGACTGATACTCACGAATGCGATGAGCACCAAGCTGATGGTGTTCACGATGTCGGTCACCGAACCCATGATGATGCCCATGTAGTCGGTGTACGAAATTGCCCGATCATCGTGGCCAGCGGCTTTGACCTGCTTGTTGTACGCATCGATGTGATCGAGTACGCGCTCCTTGGCCTCAAAGTCGCGCGGGAAAATCTTGACCGAGATGGGGTCCGCCTCGTCCGCATAACCCAACGTGGTCAGATTGTTGTCGTAGGTGAGCTTCGAAGCCTTGGCATAGCTCATCATGAGCGAACTCAGGTCCTCGGCGTCCATGTTGAAATAGATGGCACGAGCAAAGGCGCTCGCATCCACGTGCATGGCGCTCGCCAGGTTGGCAAAACTCGAAGACATCTGCGTCGCCATCTGGTCCATAAGCCCCGCTGTGCCCGCCTTGAGCTGGGACGATACCGTCGACGCTATCTGCTCGCTGATTACCTTCATCACCTGATCCATAGCCTGCTGCAGATACGGAGCCAGCTGCTTTTGCACATAGTCGGTCATCGCCTGCTGCAGGCGCTCGGCCAGGACATCGCCGCCGAGCGCCTTCAATTGAGCCAGGCATTGCTGGGCTGCGGCATCATGCTCAAGATACGCCGAGAATGCGGCAGCAAGCTTTGACGCATCCTTAAGTTCTTCGGGCGTCAGCGCCTTAAACTGTTCCGACTGCATAAAGCCCGTGAACAGCTGGTTGGCGAGCGCCCCCACTTGCTGCATCTGCTCGGGTGTAAGCTCCAACCCATCGAAGACACCCGAGAAATCGGGAGCTGGCGCCTTAGACATGATGTCGCTGAGGTCGATGTCCTTGCCAACGCCCGAAAGGTCAATGTCCAGCCCCGACAGATCGATGCCAGAAAGGTCCATACCACCGGCTGCACCCGAGAGCGCAGATGTATCGAACGAAAACGCACTCTTCAGCGCCGCCTCGTCCACACTGAACATGCTGCCCAGATCCACGCCTTGTTTGGCCTCGCCTTGCAGCTCGTCGAAGGTTTTGCCCGTAAAGACATCCGTCTCGGGGTGGTCGAGTTGCTCCTGCACAATCTGCGAATCGGCGGCGCGCTCCATAAGCTGGCGAGTCAGCGCATGCGTATAGGCAATGCCCGGAGACAGCGCACTCGCATTGGCCGTCTCGTTAGGTCGCACCACGCCCACAATGTGCACGTCAATACCGTCGGCAACCTTGGCAGCCATAAAGTCGGCGTCGTCAGACATGTCGGTCCACATGCCGGTCTCTTCGTTTTTGCGATAGGCATCGGCCGGCGACAGCACATTAAACGTCGTGGACAACGCATCATCGTAGGTAAAGTCGGCGCCGGTCTCGGGCGTCTCGATCTTACCGTCGGCCGTCATGGCACTGTTTACCAGATCGTTGAGCTCATCGATATCCAGCGCACCGATGCTGTAGAGCGTATAGTCGCCCACCGTACCGCGGCTCGAAAGCACCATCACGGCTTCGTTGGCAGACGTGGGCCAATGACCGGCGACGACATCGTACTGGCTGTCGAGCAGGCTCTGGTCGTCAATCATCTCGTTAAAGACCGAGGTTCCCATGGATTCCATGCTCACCGTTGCCGCCGAGCTCGCGCCTCCGCTCATTGCCTCGGTCATAGCGTTGGGAACAAGTCGGACGGGCTTCTCATCGCCCTTACCCGCACGATAGACAACCGGCGTCACGCCGTAGCCGTACTGGATGGCGTTGACCTCTTTGTCGATACCGTCGCCACCGGCATCGAGCCATGCCTTAAAGCTCGTCATGTCGTTGGACTTAACGCTCGCAAACATATCCTTTACGGCCGTAACCACGGGAATTTTATCGGTTCCCTGAGCCTTGCCGCCGGCACTGTCGTCGGACGAATCCACATTTTCTGGCGAGTCATCATCCGCAGCCCCCTGTCCGCCCATCATGGACGACAGGTCGTAATCCTGCTTGGAAATGGTGAGCGGGTAGCTCGAGAGCGTATCCTCCTCGACCTTTTTGATGTAGCCGTTTACGCCATTGGACAGCGCCAGAATCGCCGCGATACCGATAATGCCAATCGAGCCCGCAAAGGCAGTCATGGCCGTACGGCCCTTCTTGGTCATGAGGTTTCGAGCAGAAAGCCCCAGCGCCGTCACAAAGCTCATCGAGGTTTTGCGCGTGGGCTTGGCCTCGCGACGCGCGGCCTTTGCTACATCAAAGGGGTCGGAATCGTCGGTGATCTTGCCGTCCGCCAGGTTGACAATGCGCGTGGCATATTGGTACGCCAGCTCGGGATTGTGCGTGACCATGATGACCAGGCGGTCGCGCGCCACGTCCTTGAGCAGGTCCATGACCTGTACGGATGTCGTTGAATCCAAAGCGCCGGTCGGCTCGTCTGCCAGCACAATCTCGGGATCGTTGATCAGGGCGCGGGCAATGGCCACGCGCTGCATCTGTCCACCCGAAAGCTGGCTCGGGCGCTTGTTCACGTGCTCGCCCAAACCAACTGCCTCGAGCGCCTTGCGTGCACGCTGGCGGCGCTCGGCATGGCCCACACCCGTAAGCGTCAGCGCTAGCTCAACGTTTTCCAAGATGGTCTGATGCGGAATGAGGTTATAGCTCTGGAACACAAAGCCGATGCGGTTGTTGCGGTAGGCATCCCAATCGCGATCGTGAAAGTCTTTGGTCGAAATACCGTCGATCAGCAGGTCGCCAGAATCGAAATGATCGAGCCCACCGATAACGTTGAGCATCGTGGTTTTACCCGACCCCGAAGGTCCCAGAATGGCCACGAACTCGTTGTCGCGAAAAGCCAGGCTCACGCTGTCGAGCGCCACCTGCGTAAACGACTGCGTGACGTACCTTTTGCAAATACCTTTGAGCTCCAGCATGGACGGCAACCTCTCCCACGCGGGCGCACTTGCCCGCTCTTCCCCGCCGTTCGTATTCGACGCGTTTGTCCTACTCTATCCCCATTTTTTGCCGGAGCCAGTGAGGAATGTAACGAACGGCGCCAAAAAACGAACGGGATGGTGCCCAAAAGAAGAGGTCCCGAGCGGGACCTCAAAATGGTGGAGATTATCTTGAAAGGCAGCAGACTACTTCGCACAGCGACACACGATCCTCGCTATGCTTTACGCGGTTTTTACTGCTCGCTATTCGCAATCGCCTGGTCGATAAGCGTGTCGAGTGCTGCGCGCTGCTCGGCGGAGCTGATGGCTCCCACGATTGGATCCCCTACGATGTTGCCATTCTGATCGATGACATACGTTGTCGGGAACGAGAACAAATTTGACGTAAACTTACCGGCCTCGCTATCCGACTTGAACCAGATGTTCTTATATGTCACGCCCTTCTTGCTCAGCACGTCCTTGGCATCTGCAATCTCGCCCTTGTTGCCATCGAGCGTAAAGGAATTGACGCCCACGACCTGGCCGCCCTTCTCGGCAAGCTCCTGATTCAGTTTCTCAAGATCGCCCAACTCACCCACGCACGGCTTGCAAGTGGTGAACCAGAAGTTCATGACGGTAACCTTGTTCTTAGAGAACAGCTCGTCGCTGCTCACGTCGTTGCCGTCCAGGTCCTTGCCCGTAAAGCTGGGGAACTTCGTCGCCTCGCTCGAAGCATTGGCACCAGCCGTCATGCCAGCGGTCGAAGCGTCGACGCTCTCGCCTGCGCTCGGCGTGCTTCCACAGCCGGGGAACTCCTTCTCCAAGCTCTCGAGCTTGTCCTCGATTTCCTTGATCTGCTGCGCACCGGCCTTGAGCGTCTTAAGCTCATCCGCCGTAAACTCATCCTTGGCGCCGTCGATGGTCTTGAGCAAGAAATCGCCGTAATTGCTGCCGTCCTCAATCATTGTCGAGTCTTTATTTGCCGCATTGAATACCTTTTCCCACAGCGCGTTATCACTCGAAAAGATCTCGTTCTCCTTCTGCATGAGCTTCGCATACAGCTCGGCGGCCTCGTCGGCATTGGCCGGCTTCTGCGCAGTGAGTTCTGCGATCTTAGGATCGGAGCTCGCAGATTCGCTCACATTGCCACCGGGCGCCGAACATGCCACAAGGCACAAGGCCAATACCGGCACCATAAACAGGGCCGCAATCTTAGAAAGCTTCATAGTCATTCCTCCGTTTTGTCGAAGCTTGTTTACTTTTTATCGGCGGTCAAGGGAAGCTTTTCCGCCGACACATCCAGGCCATAGCGATAGCTGATGGCATCGACAGGACAGGCCCCGATGCACTTTCCGCACCGGATACATTCGGCATGATTGGGCGCGCGGACCACATCAACGTCCATCTGACAAACCCTTGAACACTTGCCGCACGAGACACATTTGCATGCGTCAACCCGAATCCCCAGTAGGGACACCCTATTCATGAGCGCATAGAATGCGCCAAGTGGACAAATCCATTTGCAGAAGGGGCGATAGAACAAAACGCTCAGCACTACCACGGCAATGAGAACGGCAAGTTTCCAGGTAAAGAGCTGCCCCAGCGCAGATCGAATGCCGGCGTTGGAAATGGCCAGCGGAATGGCGCCCTCGAGCACACCCTGTGGACAGATGTACTTACAAAAGAACGGGTCGCCCATGCCCACGTCGTTAACCACCAAGACGGGCAGCAGTACCACGGCAAACAGCAGCACGACGTACTTGATGTACGTGAGCGGCTTGAGCTTTTTCGTGGAGAACTTTTTGCCGGGAATCTTATGAAGCAGCTCCTGCAGCCAGCCAAACGGGCACAGAAAGCCGCATACAAAGCGTCCCAGCAGCACGCCGAGCAAAATGAGCGTACCGGTAACATAGTAAGAAAAGTTGAACTTGGATGAACCTACCACCGACTGGAACGACCCGATGGGGCACGCACCCGATGCCGCGGGGCACGAATAGCAATTAAGTCCAGGTACGCAGACTGTTTTTCCCGCGCCCTGATAGATGCCGCCTTTGGCAAAGTTTGGCAGGTGAATGTTGGTGACCAGCGTCGCCGCTGCCTGAATGAATCCGCGAAATCGGGCCAAAACATGCGACGCAGTGTTTTCTCTTTTATCCAATTCCGATACACTCCAAGCACAGCCTAATCGCTTTGGCCAGCACGGCATCCGCCTCGCCACGCATAACACCAAAGCACACCATGGCAATTCCGACGATCAACAAAGCGACCTGTACCACGGGTTTTACCGCTTTGAACAACCCAACCACTCCTTTCGTTACGCGACCATTGGACCATATCGACTATAAAATCCGTGTTAAGCGCGATTTGAAATGTGCAAGGAGACTGTTATGCGTATTTTGATCGTCGAGGACGAGCGGGCGCTGTGTGACGCAATCGCGCGCAGCTTGCGAAACTTGGCGTACAGCGTCGACTGCTGTCACGACGGACAGGAGGCGCTCGACCTACTGGACGTTGAGACCTTCGACCTCGTGGTACTCGACCTCAACCTTCCCCATATCGACGGCATGACCGTGCTCAGGGAACTTAGGAAAACCGACTGCGAGACTAAGGTACTGATTCTGTCCGCACGTGGCGAAGTATCCGATAAAGTCGCCGGACTCGATGCCGGCGCCAACGATTACCTCGCCAAGCCGTTTCATCTGGACGAGCTTGCGGCAAGGATTCGCAGCCTTACCCTCAGACGCTTTACACAAAGCGACATAGTATTAACCTGCGGAAAGCTCAGCTTTGACACCAAGGCGCGCATCGCTTCCGTGGACAGCGAGGCCCTATCTCTTACGCGCAAGGAAACGGGAATCTTGGAATACCTGATGCTTAATCAGGGGCGTCCGGTAAGTCAAGAAGAGCTTATCGAGCACGTTTGGGATAGCAGCGTGAACAGCTTTAGCAACGCAACCCGCGTTCATATCTCGTCACTCCGCAAAAAGCTACGCAGCGCTTTGGGATACGACCCGATTCGCAATCGGATTGGAGAGGGCTACGTTATGGAGGATAGCGAATGAAAAGGCTTTCGCTGCAATGGCGCATAACGATTATGACGGCGCTGCTCACGTGCGCAGCGTGCGTGCTGACGAACTGCCTGGTCGGCTATACGGGCATGCGCTACATGGATGCCATCGGCAGCGACATCTCGGCCTTTACCGCTGCCGGCGCGGATTCGCCCCAGACGTTTGACCCAACAAAAGCAGCCCTCGATGACGAGGTCACGATCGTCGTAAACGACGCACAGGAATCTTTTGGCACGACAGCCTGGTGCATCACGGCTGGAGTCACACTCCTTGGCGGCGCGCTGGCATACTTTGCAAGCGGCCGTGCACTCAAACCGCTACGGGATTTTGCCGCCCAGGTAGAGCGCGTGCAGCCTGACAACCTAAGCGAAATCAGACTCAGTGAAGATGTGCCCACCGAGCTACAACGATGCAGCGCCTCTTTCAACGACATGATCGCCCGTCTTGGCGAAGGGTTCTCTGCACAGCGTCAGTTTACCGGCAACGCCGCACACGAGCTGCGCACCCCGCTCGCCCTTATGCAAGCACAGATTGAACTATTCATCTCCGAGCACTCCGGTTTGCAACCCGAAACAGCCGAGCTGCTCGGTCTGTTACAAGAACAAACCGAGCGCATGTCTCGAATGACCAAGGTATTGCTCGAGATGAGTGAGCTCCGCAGCGTTCCTTGCGAGGACGATGTTGAACTTGGTCCCTTGTCCGAAGAGGTTCTCACCGACCTTGCACCACTTGCCGAAAATAAAGGCATAGCCCTCAATTGTGCTGGAGACGCTTTAGTAATCGGGAGCGACACGCTCCTCTATCGGCTGGTGTTCAATCTGGTCGAAAACGCCATCCGTTACAGCCGCCCCGGCTCGATTGTCAACGTCTCCATCCGCGACAACGACAGCAACGTGTTCCTGCGAGTCGAAGACCAGGGCCCGGGAATACCCAAGCAATACCGTGAGAGCATCTTCCAACCGTTCTTTCGCCTGGATAAATCCCGCAGCAGGGCATACGGCGGCGCAGGACTCGGGCTAGCGCTCGTTTGGGAGATTGCAGCGCTTCACGGTGGCACGGTAGAGGTCGAAGCAAGTTCCGAGAACGGGACTACCATGCTCGTAAGCCTTCCAAAACGATCCGCAGCGTCAACCGAGCAGTAAAACGAAAGGGGTCCCGAGCAACAGGAGTACAATTGCTGCTATTGTTGCCAGCTGTTGGGAGATGGAAGATGGACTGCGATGGCTACCCATGCGTTCCCATGCCGTTGATGTGCACCGCCTTTGTGCCGGGGCAGATTGACGCTGCGGTTGCAGGCATTTCCGACCCCGATTCACGCACCATCGCCACGGCAGAAGCGCTGTACTTTCGCGGACAGGCCGCCCTCGCTGCCAAGACGGCGCGCCCCTATCTTGACGCCACCGATTCCGCACTGCGCTATTCCGCATGCTTTATCTGCGGATACGCCAGCCTGTCGCTCAACCGTATCGCCGACGCCCGCCGTTGTCTTGCGGGCATCCTCGATACGCCAACTGACGAGGAATCACCCGCCGTCCACGCCACGCATATCCTGTTCGCCTCGGCCGCAAGCGTCCTGCTGCACTTGTCTTCCCCGTATTCTGCCGAAGAGTTTTATCCGCTTGCGGCGCATCTGCCCGAAGGCCTGCGCCTGTTCGCCAGCTACGTGATGGCGCATGCCCTGTACCTGCGCGGCGAATATGGCCGCAGTCTGGGCATGGCGGAAAACGCCCTGATCATGAAACAGGGGAGCTATCCGATCTCGGAACTGTTCCTGCACCTGGCAGCTTCCATGGCATGCATGAGTCTCAAAGACATCGACGCCGCAAAAACGCACTTCGGAGCTGCTTGGGACATTGCGCGCCCCGACGGCCTTATCGAGCTCATCGGCGAGCACCACGGCCTTTTGCAGGGGCTCATCGAGGCATGCCTAAAATCGCAATACCCTGACGATTTCGCACGTATCATCGAGATTACGTATCGATTCAGCTACGGCTGGCGGCGCATCCACAACCCCGATTCGGGCGAGGACGTGGCTGACGACCTGACGACCACAGAGTTCACCATGGCCATGCTCGCCTGCCGCGGATGGACCAACGCCGAAATCGCTCGTCATATGGGAGTATCGCCGGGCACTGTCAAAAACCGCCTATCCAGTGTGTATGCAAAGCTTGGCATCGGCACGCGCACCGAACTGGTCGCGCATATGTTGCGTTAGCGACCGGGCTGCCTAGCGCAGCATGCGCGCTCCGGAGCCCCGGCGCTTCGCTCGCTCAAATTGGACATTTTGGCCCTCGGACGGCACTACCGTGGCAGGATGCCTTCTCGCAAAATTGGATTATTTCCACCGATACCTGCGGGATGGGAGCCAAAGATGCTTGATCGCCGTTCGTTACTTGTTGCCGGAGCGTCCTCGCTGGCGAGCATTATGTTGCCGCGCGTGCCGGGAAGCGCAAACGCCTTCATATTGCCGATCGCGCCCACCGAAGCCTATGCCGACGAAAAAGACCCCTTCAGGGTGCTCGTTCTCTCGCGCACCATGTTTGGTGTGGTCGTGGTCGACGTCGCCAACAAGAATACGCCCATCACGGGTGCCCAGGTCACGCTCACATCGCGCTATGCCGCAGGCAAGCAGCTCACCGCCACTACCGATGAAGAAGGCACGGCCATCTTTGAGGTCGCGCCGCTTTCGGAAGGCTACGTGGACGAGGCAACGCTTCTCGACGCGTACGACTTTAACGGCGGCATCTCCATTAGCATGGCGGGCTACCGTGATGTCGAGATTCCCCTTGCGCGTATCCAGGGCGGCACCGCCATAACCGCGCCCACGCGTCCGCTTTCCGACGGCGAGCCGTACTTCCGCCAGCTCACATTCGACGAATGGGACATCCAGTACGCCGACGCCACGTTTATGGCAATGCCAGCGGACGAAGCAGCAAACGACCAGCCCGACACGCACGCTTTTACCGTGCAGGCTCATCTGCCGCAGGGCGGGCAGGCAACGTTGCATATCAATAAAGTGATGCCCGCTGCGGGCAGCTCAACCGAAACCGTCACGCAGATCGGCCAGATCAAGGCCAGCGCATCGGGCGCGGATAATCTGGCGACGTTCACGCTTGAAGACACGTTCCTCGATGCAGCTTCGGGCCTTCTGGAGGAAGGGTGCAAGCTGCGCTTTATGCTCGACTACCAGGGCAAAACCTACACGCTCTCATCCCCTATGGCCGTTGTCACCGCGCCGGCTGCAAAGGCGGAATCGGGCTCGACCACCATCATTCCCACCACCATGGACCAAGAGATCACTCCGTTTGATTTCCCCGCGGCGTTTCCCGGTATCGGCGGCAATAAGTTCACGTGTTGGATGCCCACATTTCCAATCCTCTTCGATTTCTCGTTTGCTGGATACGTGCTGTTTGGCGGAGGATACAAACCAGCCAGCTATATGAACGATTCGGGCAACCCTGATCCGGAATACTGGAAGAAATCGCCGCGCGAGTCGGGCGCCAAGCAGGCAAACCGCTACCTCGACGAAATGGAGGGGAAGTGGAATCAGTACAAGAGTATGAGTGCCGGCTCGGGCACCGATCCAAGAAACACCAAGCTGCTTCGTCACCACTGCACGCTGCTGTTCACGATGGACATCGCCACACAGCTGTACGGCTCGCTCGCCTACGACTGGGTGGGCAAAACCTGGGGCAACAACAACGATCCCGCATACGGCAATATTAAGGCACTCTTCCAAGTAAGAACCGACCTCAATTGGACCGAGCAGTTTACCCTAGGACCGGTGCCGTTTTTCCTAAACGTCAACCCCTGGGTGCTGGCGAAGCTGGCGCTCGCCGTGGGTGCCCACACGCACGGCAGCGGCGCGGCGTTTTTTAAAAACATTTCGCTCGACTATTCAAACACCTCGGGCTCGTTCACCATCCAGATCGGGCTTGCCGTCACCTTTGGCGCCGGCGTTGCAGGCGTCGCTTCGTCTGCCGTGCGCGGCGCCGCATCCCTCACGCTGTTCATTGGGTACGAGAAGGCAGATGGACACCAGCTTCCGCGACTGCGCGTAGGCGCAGACGTCGATGTCGATGTGATACTCCAGTTCGTCATGTTCAAGTGGACCACCAAGGCTTGGTCGGGGTCGTGGCCCACACTCCTCGATTCGTGGAATATGTCGGTGAACAATGGCAACCAGTATGTGCTCCAGCGCTCTGAGCTCGCATTGGGTGGAGATACGCCTTACACGTTGGATGCCCGCTTCGGCACGGCCGGCAACGCCGAGGCAGGCGGCGTGCCGCAATTTATCGCATCGGCCACCATCGTCACCAACGCTGAGCTGCTCGCACGCGCCGAGGTTAAGGCCACTGCCGTAAACGTCGCGCCCGTCGTGCGCGATTGGGATCAAGCGGTCACGCGCATTGAGCTCGAGGCAGATGCAGAAAGCGACGACACGGGACAGATCGAGCATTTCGTCCACGCACTGATAGAGAACGACGAAAACGCCGCGACGATGTATAAGTACACCTATATCGGGCAGACGAAGGACGCCGTTGCGGACCCCAACGCCAATTCTGCTGGTGTATCGGAGGACGAGCGTGGCGGCATCAAGCCCTCGAGCGACAACGTGCTGTTTGCTGGCGTGCTCAGCGAAGCCCACATGAAGCTGGCGATGATCGCCGGCGTGGAGTGCCTGTTCCGTATCGCCTCGGTGCGCTACGGCGAGAATGGTCGCTCGCGCCTGGTGGTGCATACAAAAACGAACGGCACGTGGTCCGCTCCCACGCCCGTGGACTTCCCCCTTGGGTTTGGCGAGGGCGACGTGGAGCGCAGCGGCATATTCGATTACGACTTCGACGCGTGGAATATACAGACGGGAGGGGAAACCAAGACGCCTACGTGCTGCTGGTCTCGGGCGAGCGCCCCGCCGGCGACAACACCCATTTCGATACGGCGAGCACATCCGGCATGCTGTCCGTTGTGCGTCTGCGCATCAGCAACGACGGAGTTCGCGTGATGTCGCACACGTCGTGGCGCAGCATCTCGCGCGGCCGCCTTCAGGAGGATGGCTACCATTGCCTGCAGTGCCCGCGTATCACGGTGGGCAAGACGCTGGTCGACGGGCGCCTGTCGGGTGCCTACCTTCACCGCCGCGGGACCACCGCAGAAAAGGCGCTCGGCAGCGAGGCTGAGGTTGCGCTGGAGTGCTTTACCCTATGGTCGGACATTTCGGGCGACAGCCTGACGTTCCGCCAAGTTCTCCGCTTTCCGCAAGCACCGTCGAGTATCGAGCTGGGTGAGCCCGAGAATATCAACGGCAAAATGGTAGTGCCCGTTGCATACGAGACCGCAGACGGTTGCGGCTGCGCATCGTACGCCGTGATCGGCCAGTCCATCGCGGGCTGGGGCGTTATGTCGCCAGATGCCACAGTACCCCACGCGGTGCCGTGGCCGCAGCACACGGGCTTTTTGGCAACTGTCAAC
This sequence comes from uncultured Collinsella sp., assembly GCA_902482035.1. Classification (GTDB taxonomy): domain Bacteria; phylum Actinomycetota; class Coriobacteriia; order Coriobacteriales; family Coriobacteriaceae; genus Collinsella. The sequence continues at coordinate 65,660 of CABSYW010000002.1, forward strand.
GAGCAGCTGCAGCATGTTACGTGGACGCGAGGCGCATCGGCATTTGCAACGCAGCCCGTGGGTGCCGCAGGCTGTGGCCCGGCATCGTTTAGCGTAAGCAACAACGGCAGGTGCGTGCTCTATGTAGAGAACACCGATGGCAAGGTGGGACAAACCTACGACGAAGAAGGCAACCCGGTTGCAGTGATGGGCAAGCACTTCCGCATCTTCGCCAGCACCTTGGCGGGCGATCTGTTCACGGAGCCGTTTGTGATGTGCGAGCTGGACCATCCCGTCGATCAGATAACGACATTTTTGACGTCGGGAGGCATGCTCTCCGCGCTCGCCACGCACATTGTGAGCACGGAGAAGAGCGAGGCAGAGCTGCACGACATCGAAGTGCCCTTGGTGGCGTGTGCCACTCCGACGGGCGCCGTTGCTACCTCGGGCGCGGTGGTGCCCGGAGCAGCAGGCGAATCCTTCATGGTCACGGTGCGAAACGACGGCAACACCTTACTGACCGCCGGCACGATCGATCTGTACCGAGAGGGCTCCAGCCAGCCGTTCTCCAGCGCATCCATCGGATTCGGAGTGAACGCACGCATGGCTTCGATCTACGATCCAGAGCTTGCCGAGGACGCTTCGGCCAACGATATGGCACACGTGAAGTACGCGCTCGAGACGCTGGGCGCACGTTTTGCAACGCACCCGCTGGTAGCCGACAACGGCAACGCCGTGCTGGCACCGGGTTGCACGGCACAGTTCCGTATGAGCTTCGCCATCCCCGAGAGTTGGAGCGACGAAGTGGGCAAACGTGTAACGCTGTATGCGAAGGCGCGTAATCTGGTGGCGCTCGATCCCGTAACGCTCGAAGAAATTCGACCGGGCGCGAACTCGGCGCTGGGTGCTGTACTGCACGAGCTCCACGTGCCCGACGCGGCATGCGAACGCTCAGAAGTTCAGGTCGGCGTATGCGACAGCGCGGACGCCACAGGGCTTCACGACGCCCCGATGACGGCGGACGGCGATGGTGGCTCAAGTGGCGGCGGTACTGACGAGGGCGGCGGCTCCGGCGGAAGCAGCTCCGGCAGTGGCAAGGACCACGGCAATAACAAGCGCTCCGGAAAAGCGGGCGCGCTTGCGGGCACGGGCGATGCCAACGCTCCCCTCACGGCAGCCGCTGCAGCACTCGCCGCGGCAGGCGCCGGCCTCGTCGCCTACAGTGCCCGCCGCACGGCGCTCGAGATCGACACCGCCAATGAGGCCAATTCGGATAGGCCTCGCTAGCTCCTAGTTACTTTTGTGAGAGGCGCCGACTCGGCTCATCGAACATCAAATGGGCTGGTTCTGAATACCCAGAGCCAGCCCATTACGCATTAGATGTCGTCAGAGGAGTCGAGTTCTGCCTCGAGCTTGGCACGGCGTCTTTTCGCCGTGAAAAACGTTGCGCACAGGGCAGCAAACGTGGCCGCGAAAATCGTCGCACCGCAGAACACGCCCGTGGCCAGGTTCGCCAACCAAAAGACGCTTTCGAGCGGTACGATCTGCGCCTCAGCGATACAGCGCATTGCGGCAATAACAAGAGCGAACGCGGCGCCGCTAAGACCGCTGACAAGCAGGAAATATCCAACAGGAAGATGCTCGGTTTGCCCAAAACGATTGGTATCGACATAGCCCTTCCGCGTTTGCAGTCCTGCGCAAATCAACATCACGAGAACGAGCCACAAATACATGGCTGCCTCGAACGGCGTTGCAAAGCCATGCGGCATTTCACTGGCGTCGCTGTGAACCCACGCAACCTGTCGAGCTATAAACTGGTAGAAAAAGATCATCAACATGCCAAACGAAAGCAGCACGAAACCAATCTTGTAGATCTTCGCGCTCTCGGCCTCCAGGCGCTCATCCTTTGGGCCGGCATATTCACGCCACTTTTGCACGAGTTTTAAATCTTCAAATTTCATAGCGAACTCCTAAAGAGCGTCAGGGTCGACGTCGCTCTCGTCTTCCCAAAACAAGTCGTTCAACGTAACGCGTAGCGCTTTACAGATTGCCACGCACAAATTGAGCGTGGGGTTGTAGCCGCCCGCCTCGATCAGGCCGATGGTCTGGCGCGTAACGCCCACGGCCTCGGCCAGGTCAGCTTGCGAAAGGCCAACCGCCGCGCGCGCCGCCTTCATGCGTAGGTTCCTTTTGCCCGGCATGGAGTTCCTTTCGTAGTAATGGACAGATATCCGTTGCAACATGACAGAAATATATTGCATCCATCAAAGGATGTCAACTATATCTGTCATTATGAAAACCATGTCTGTCATCGCCATGCAGACATACCAATTTCAATTCGCTATTCAAACTTACTCGGACAAAACCGACTCGGGTTTCTCCGAGTAAACGTGATTGATAGTCGATCGATGTGCCCGCTCGTGCGATCAGCATCGTTCGATTTTGTTTAGTAAAACTAGATCCCTATTAAATAAAATTCATCTGTATCCAAATTTGTTTAACAATGCCGCGCTACCACTAAACACTATCCCTGTTAATCCGAACGATTGTTCGATGGATTTCGTGTTGGTTGGAATCGCCTGTGGACTGGGCTATGCTACCTTGACTATCTACATGACTTAAACGCAGCAAAGGAGCACCGAGAGAGCGAGTATGGCAAAAAACACCGCAAACTATGGTAACGACAGTATCCGCCAGCTCAAGGACGAGGAACGCGTACGCCTGCGCCCCGCCGTCATCTTTGGCTCGGACGGGCTCGACGGTTGCGCGCATGCCGCCTTCGAGATCCTGTCCAACGCCGTTGACGAGGCGCGCCAGGGCTACGGCAAGCTCATCACCCTTACCGCCTTTCGCGATGGCTCTATCCAGGTAGAGGACAATGGCCGTGGCTGCCCGCTCGACTGGAACCCTTCCGAGAAGCGCTTTAACTGGGAGCTCGTCTTCTGCGAGCTCTACGCCGGTGGCAAGTATAACAACAACCAGGGCGGCGACTACGACTTCTCGCTCGGCACCAACGGCCTGGGCTCCTGCGCGACCCAGTACGCCTCCGAGTACATGGACGTCACGGTTTGGCGCGATGGCAACAAGTACTCCCTGCACTTTAAGAAGGGCAAGGTCGTCGGTGCCAAAAAGAAGGCACTCGAGATTGAGCCCAGCGACGAGAACCGCACCGGCACCACCATCAAGTGGCGCCCCGATCTTGAGGTCTTTACCTCGATTAGCATTCCCCACGATTGGTATCGCGAAACCATGCGCCGTCAGGCCGTGGTCAACGCTAACGTGACCTTCCGCCTGCGTATCGAGGGCGACGATGGCGAGTTTTCCGAAGAGGATTTTTGCTATCCCAAGGGCATCGAGGACTATGTGCTCGAGAAGGTCGGTACCGACTACCTTACCGAGCCCTTCTTTATCGAGGCCGACCGTCGCGGTCGCGATCGCGAGGACCTGCCCGATTACAACGTAAAAATCACCGCGTGCATATGCTTCTCGCGCACCTTCATGATGCAGGAGTACTACCACAACTCATCGTGGCTCGAGAACGGCGGCTCGCCCGAGAAGGCTGCCCGTAGCGCTCTGACCAGCGCCATCGATGCCTACATCAAGCAACAAGGCAAGTACAACAAAAACGAGAGCGGCATTAAGTGGCAGGACGTCCAGGACTGTCTGGTGCTGGTGACCAACTGCTTCTCCACCCAGACGTCCTACGAAAACCAGACCAAGAAGGCCATCAATAACCGCTTTATCCAGCAGGCCATGACGGCCTTCTTTAAGGAGCGCCTCTCGACCTACCTGATCGAGAACAAAGACGCCGCCAACAAGATCATGGAACAGGTGCTCATCAACAAGCGCTCGCGCGAGAACGCCGAGAAGACGCGTCAGAGCATCAAGACCAACCTGCAGCAGAAGACCGACATGGCCAACCGTGTGCAGAAGTTCATCGACTGCCGCTCCAAGGACAAGAGCCGCCGCGAGATCTACATCGTAGAGGGCGACTCGGCAGCAGGCGCCATTCGCACCTCGCGCGATGCCGAGTTCCAGGGTGTCATGCCCGTCCGAGGCAAGATCCTCAACTGCCTGAAGGAGGACTATCCGCGCATCTTTAAGTCCGACATCATCATGGACCTCATGCGCGTGCTGGGCTGCGGTGTGGAGATCAAGGACAAGCGTATCAAGAATCTTGGCGCCTTCGACCTGGACAACCTCAACTGGAACAAGGTCATCATCTGTACGGACGCCGACGTCGACGGTTATCACATCCGCACGCTCGTGCTCACCATGCTCTATCGCCTGGTGCCCACACTTATCGACGAGGGCTACGTGTATATCGCCGAGTCGCCGCTCTACGAGATCAACTGCAAAGAGAAGACCTACTTTGCCTACACCGAGCTCGAGAAGAACGGCATCCTTAAGGAGATCGGCGACCAGAAGTGCTCCATCAACCGCTCCAAGGGTCTTGGTGAGAACGATCCGGACATGATGTGGCTCACTACCATGAACCCCGAGACGCGGCGCCTGATCAAGGTGGAGCCCGAGGACGTCACCAGGATGGAAACTATGTTCAACCTGTTGCTGGGCAACGACGAGGCAGGCCGCAAGCGCCATATCTCCGAGCACGGCAAGGAATACCTGGACCAGCTGGACCTGCAGTAGCAGCAAATCGATAACGACGGCCCATAAGAAGTTCAAGAGGATATCGTGGCAAAGAAGAAGACGAAGAACCAGCCAAAGAAAAAGCAGGTTAACGCCGAGAACGTCATCGGCCTGCACTCCGAGGTCACCGACCAGCCGATCACGCAGACGCTCGAGGTCAACTACATGCCCTACGCCATGAGCGTCAACGTCTCGCGCGCGTTCCCCGAGATCGACGGCTTTAAGCCCTCGCATCGCAAGCTGCTCTACACCATGTACAAGATGGGTCTGCTCAAGGGCGAGCGCCAGAAGAGCGCCAACATCGTGGGTCAGACCATGAAGCTCAACCCGCACGGCGATGCCGCGATCTACGAGACGATGGTGCGTCTAGCCACCGGTAACGAGGCACTGCTCGCGCCGTTCGTTGAGTCGAAGGGCAACTTTGGCAAGTACTATTCGGGCGATCTGAGCTACGCCGCCTCGCGTTATACCGAGGCCAAGCTCTCCCCCATCAGCGCCGAGATCTTCAAGGACATCGACAAGGACCCGGTCGACTTCGTCGACAGCTACGACGGCGCCATGAAGGAACCGCGCCTGCTGCCCACCACGTTCCCCAACATCCTCGTCTCGGCCAATAAGGGCATCGGCGTCGCCATGGCGTCCGACATCTGTGGCTTCAACCTCAACGAGGTCTGCACCGCCGCGATGCACTACCTCAAGGATCCCGACTGCGACCTGCTTGAGTATATGCCCATGCCCGACTTCTCGACCGGCGGCGAGATCATCTACCGCCGCGAGGAGATGGAAAAGATTATCGAGACCGGCCTTGGCAGCTTCCAGATCCGCTCCCGCTGGCGCTGGATTCCCGAAGAGCGCATCATCGAGGTCTACGAGATCCCCTACACCACCAAGACCGATGTCATCATCGAGCGCATCGTCAAGCTCTCCAAAGAGGGCAAGGTCAAGGAGATCGCTGACATCCGCGACGAGACCGACCTCTCGGGCCTGCGCATCGCCATCGACCTTAAGCGCGGCGTCGACCCCGACAAGCTCATGGCCAAGCTCTATCGCTCGACCACGCTGCAGGATTCGTTCTCATGCAACTTCAACGTGCTCGTCGATGGTTATCCTCGCGTTATGGGCGTGCGCCAGATCTTGCACGAGTGGGTCAAGTGGCGTATTGAGTCCACGCGTCGCCGCATTAACTTTGACCTGGGCAAAAAGTCCGAGCGCCTGCACCTGCTGCACGGCCTCGAGGCGATCTTGCTCGACATCGACAAGGCCATCGCCATCATCCGTGGCACCAAGCTCGAAGCCGAGGTCGTGCCCAACCTTATGAAGGGTTTCGACATCGACGAGACCCAGGCCGAGTTTGTTGCCGAGCTTAAGCTCCGCAACATCAACGAGGAGTACATCCTCAACCGCACCAAGGACATCGCTAAGCTCGAAGGCGAGATTGCCGAGCTTGAGGAGATCCTCTCCAGCGAGGAGAACATCAAGAAGGTCATCAGCGACGAGCTGGCCGCGGTCAACAAGAAATACGTGATGCCGCGCCGCACGGGCAGGATCGAGCCCCATGAGGTTATCGAGGTAAGCCTGGAGCCCGAGGTCGAGGAGTATCCGGTCACCATCATGCTCTCGCGCGATGGCTATCTCAAAAAGATGACGGACCGCGTGCTCAAAAAGGCCACCACGCTCAAGTACAAGGACGGCGACAAACCCTTTATCGAATTCCCGTCCTCCAACACCCACGAGCTGCTGGTCTTTACCAACAAGAGCCAGGTGTACAAGTGCAAGGTTGCGGCCTTTGAGGACACCAAGTCGGCCCAGCTGGGCTCGTACCTGCCCACCGACCTCGAGATGGAACCCGACGAGAGCGTGATCTGGGTCATCGACCCCGAGGACTACAAGGCCGACGTGCTGTTCGTCTTTGAGAACGGCCGCGTGGTGCGCGTCGCGCTTTCTGGATACGTCACCAAGACCAACCGTAAGCGTCTCAAGAACGCCATCTACGGTGGCAGCAAGCTGCTGTATGCCCAGGTGCTCAAGGAGGACCGCGACATCGCGCTGGTCTCGAGCGACTATCGTTTGATGAACTTCAACACGTCGCTGCTCAAGACCAAGACGACCACCAACACGCAGGGCGTCCAGGCCTTCACGGCAAAGAAGGGCCGCTCGGTCACCACGGTCGGCACGACCGAGGAGATTCTTGGCGCCGGCGTCTCGGCCGAAAAGTTCACCGCACAGAGCCTACCCTCCGCCGGTGCCCTCATGAAAGAAAACGACATGCCGAGTCTGTTTGACTAAAACAACGGTGGCCAAACCGTCATGGGTTTACAAAGCAGCGGGGCCCGGAGCGCAGCAACATCGCGCTCCGGGCCCCGCTCGTTGCAACGTAGTCGGAATAATAGGAATCCCCGTTTTTCACTCCTGCGATCCCACGGCACAAGGCATGTTAAGCCATTAGCAAAACTTGCAAAATTTAGCAAAAGTTGCAAAAGTTAGCAAAACCTGCAAAGGGGCCACCATGGATCGCAGCAAATGTCTCCGCCATGCCAGGCATGCTCGAAGATATCATCGAGCGAACCAAAGAAGCCGCAGATAGCTACCTCTTACAGCCTCATGCGCGCATAAACGGCGTTCAAATTGGTCCAGTGGGCATCGATTGGACATATGCTCAAGAGGCCCAGGGCAACTGGCGCACACGCATGAATGGCGTCTTCAGGCAACTCGAGAAGCATGACATCGAGCTTCTCTCGAAACGACCTATCGGGAGCTTTCCGATAAAGACATTGAGTTTTTGCTCGCGATGCTGCCCGATTCTGGCCCCAGCAGGGTCTCGGAGATAGCCAAACGCATGGGCGTCGCCAGCAACTACGCAAGCCAATACAAACGCCGCCTCCTCGAGGACGGCGTTATCGGGGAACGTGGACGTGGCCTCGTCGGCTTCGACATCCCTGCGTTCAGGGAATTCTTGAACGAGAAGGCGTTTTAGCACGCCGGAATTGTCCGCGGGAGCATCGCTGCATGGCAATCAGCAATCCTCTTGGTAAGGGCAGCAAGCATTTCCGCTTGTGCTGATTGCCATGCGCTCCTCTTGTCCTTAGGCGAGCTTGCGAGCGAGCTCTCGCACCTCTTCCAACTTGGGCGACGATGCCATGCTGTCGCGCTCGGTCATACCGCTGATGGTGACAACGCCCTGGTCCTCCCACTTGCAGTACGCGCAGGTTGACTTGTACATAGCGATCGCCGCATCATAGACGCCCTCGCTGTGGCTATCGAGCAAAAGGGCCGTCTTGGTGAACGGGAAGCCCGTAGCACCGAAGGCGTACAGGCGGTCAATGGCGGCCTTCTCCTGCGCAGTGATATCAAACCAGTAGATAGGCGAAGCGAAGACAACCATATCGGCGCCTTTCAGCGACTCGATCACGTCGGCCATGTCATCCTTCTGCACACAGGTGCCCTCATGGGCAAAGCAGTACTGGCATCCCAGACAACCAGCGATCTTTTTGCCGGCAACGCGGATGACCTCGACCGTATTGCCGCCCTCACGCGCGGTCTCGGCAAACGCCTCGACCATGGTGTCGGTATTGGCGCCCTTGCGCGGGCTACCACTCAATACAACGATATTCATAGGATTCCCTCTCCTTCATGCTGCAGGCGCGCAGCATGTTTTCTTGTAACCAAAACGAATGGAGTTAATCAATCGCCTCGTTTCAGCTACTCCCACTCTTTAGAAGAATCGTTGCTGGAGACTTGGCATTAAATCAAGGCGCGCCTTATTTCAGGTATTCCTCAAAGAATGCCTTCAGCTTTTCAAACGGAATGATATCCATCTGATCGTAGAGGTCGGTATGGCTGGCACCGGGAATAATGAGCAATTCCTTGTTGTCCCCAGTCAGCTTGCCGTACGCGGTTTCGCTGAAATAGCGGGAGTGCGCCTTCTCGCCATGCACCAGCAACACAGCAGAGCGGATTTCGCTGCTATATTGCAAAATCGGCATATTCAGGAACGACAGCGAGGACGTCACATTCCAGCCACCGTTGGAGTTCAGGCTGCGGGGATGGTAACCACGCGGAGTCTTGTAGTAGGCGAAATAGTCCTTCACGAACTGCGGCGCGTCCTCCGGCAGCGGATCGACCACGCCGCCCGCCAGCGCATAGCTGTCGTTTTTATAGTCCTCGGTGCGCTGCGCGTTCAGCGCTTTCCGCTTTTCGAAGCGCGCCTGTTCGGAATCCTCAGCGTCAAAATAGCCGTTGGCGGTCACACGGGTCATGTCGTACATCGTCATAGCAGCAGTAGCTTTGATACGAGTGTCGATGGATGCAGCATTGACTGCCATGCCGCCCCAACCGCAGATACCGATGATACCGATACGCTCCGGGTCAACGCTTTCTTGCACAGAGAGGAAATCCACCGCCGCGCAGAAGTCCTCGGTGTTGATGTCCGGAGATGCTACATAGCGGGGCGTACCGCCGCTCTCGCCGGTATAGGACGGGTCAAAGGCAATTGCGAAAAAGCCCAGCTCCGCCATTTTCTGCGCGTACAGACCGGAGGACTGCTCCTTCACCGCGCCAAACGGGCCGCTGACGGCGATGGCGGGCAGCTTGCCTTCCGCGTTCTTAGGCACGTATACGTCGGCCGCCAGCGTGATGCCATATCGGTTCTGGAAGGTCGCCTTGCTGTGCTCAGCCTTGTCGCTTTTGGGGAACACCTTGTCCCATTCCTGCGTCAGATTCAACTGTTCCATGCCTAAGCTTCCTTGTCAGTCGCTCTAGGGTATTGCTCGTCGTCCACGGGCTCCAACCACTCGTTGGAGGTTTCCTCGCCCGGAACCTCTACCGCGAGATGGGAGAACCAGCTGTCGGGCGCCGCACCGTGCCAGTGCTTTACGCCCGCGGGAATATTTGCTACATCGCCAGGGCACAGCTCTTGTGCCGGTTTGCCCCATTCCTGGTAAAACCCTCGACCAGCCACGCAGACGAGAATCTGTCCGCCACCGCTTTTGGCGTGATGGACGTGCCAGTTGTTGCGGCAGCCGGGCTCGAACGTCACGTTGTAGACGCCGACCTGCTCGGTGGAAAGGGGCGCGAGGTAGCTTTGTCCGATAAAGTACTTCGCAAATGCGTCGTTGGGGGCACCGATGGGAAAGGCCATCTCGTTTTGATGCTCAGCTCTTGCATCAGCGGCATCGTCATCTGCCCAGACCTCCTTCGCCATGCGAAAGGCCGCCCACGCCTTGGGCCAGCCCGCGTAAAACGCCGCGTGCGTAAGGATCTCAGCTATCTCCGCCCTGGTCACGCCGTTGTTCTTTGCGGACATCAGATGATATTGGAACGAGGAGTCCGTCAGTCCCTGCGCCATCAGGGCCACAACCGTCACCACGCTGCGGTCTCGAAGGGAAAGCCCGTCTTCTCGACTCCACACCTCACCGAACAGCACATCGTCATTGAGCTGTGCGAATTTGGGGGCAAAGTCCCCCAGGGCATCTCTACCTGCCGTCTGTTTAATCGTCATGTTTGATTCCTCCTGTCGATGGTTTTGAGTACAAACTACTCTCGCGCAGCTAAGCCGCGCCTAGATTTCCATGCCCATTCGTTGCGCCTGCTCCAGAGCGGGATGCCCGGCGATATCGCCCACACCGTTCACGCCGCCGGCGAATACCGTTCCGGCAAGCGTGCAGCGGGGGAAGCAGTCAACCCATCCCTGCACTGCCTTCTTCGCGCCGTCGAAGGTCGAGCGCCCGCCCTCCGCCGCCGTCGCCAGCAGATACGCCTCGGTGAATGCGTAATCGGAGCCGAAGAGCGGGTTGGCGCGGTCCAGCATGGTCTTGAGCTGGCCGCAAACGCTGTAGTAGTAGACGGGCGTTGCGAACACCAACACATCCGCATCGTGCATCTTGGCGGCATTTTCCACGGCATCGTCTTGGATGACGCAGTGCCCCAGCTTTAGGCAGGCAAGACAGCCCTTGCAGAAGCCGAGCCGCTTCTCGCGCAGGTGCACGGTCTCCACGCTATGGCCTGCTTCTCGCGCTCCTTTGGCGAAAGCATCCGCCAACATCTCGGAATTGCCATCCTTTCGAGGGCTTGAAGAGACTATCAAAACCGTTTTGCTCATTACGGAATACACCTTGCACTCCTTATATATATTGACGAAAATAAAGGTAATACATAAACCTAACTTTAGGTCAAGGAGTAAATTCGAGATTCGTCCGGAGGGACCATGTACACAATCGGACAGGTAGCGGAGATGTTCGGTCTGCCCGTTTCCACGCTGCGGTATTACGACAAACAGGGATTGTTTCCGGAATTGGAGCGGACGTCCGGCATTCGCCGATTCGGCGATACGGAACTCGAGGCGCTTCGGGTCATCGAATGCCTGAAGAAGGCCGGAATGGAGATCAAGGACATCCGACTGTTCATGGAATGGTGCGCGGAGGGCCCTTCGACATACCCCCAGCGCAAGGCCATGTTCGAGGAGCGAAAGGCCCATATGGAGTCGGAGATCGCGAAGATGAACCGTGCGCTGGATATGTTGAAGTTCAAATGCTGGTACTACGAGCAGGCGATCCAAGATGGCAACGAGGATAGAGTGAAGGCACTGATTCCCGACAATTTGCCAGAAGAAATCAAAGATACCTACGAGAACGCCCACGCTCGATAAAGCCGTTCGCTACCCATGGGACTCCGGCAAGGAGCTCTTTCTGGACAGAACGAAAAAGAAAGCCCCGAACCAGAGGGTTCGGAGGCTGTTATTCCCGTTATTTCGTTGATGGCTTTGCTCTATGGCGACGCCGAAACAGCATCAGGCGGTACTCGGCGGTATCAAAACGCGAGTTCAGAAGCAAGTTCCCGTTAATCCCACTCAGTGACTAATCAAGTCCGAGTGTTGTCGATGCGTGTCGTGTCGTACCGCCTAAGGGCTGATTCGTGCGCAATTTGGGCGAATCAGGCCCTTGATTCGCGATATCGGGAACGACTCAATTGATTCGCAAAACCGCAGGTCGCTTTTTTAATCGCTCTCTGGTTTCCGCCGGGGTTCGTAGCGGGTGGCGTGAAAAGGGGCGATTCAAAGGGTCGGAGAGATGCATCTTTGCCAAGATAATAAGGTTAGCCTAATCTTACTGCATGATTCGTGTGTTATGGTTAGATGGCTCTAACTTTATGGGGGCGATAGCCATGCACGAACGCAAGGGCTTCTGGGACAAGAATGCCGGTCGGTACGACCGTTTCATGCGAAACGACTGGGCGGCGTATGAGAAGATGTATGAGCTGATCAGGCCGGTGGTAAAAGCAAAAACCGTGCTGGAAGTCGCCACCGGCACGGGGCTTATCGCAAAGAGCATCGTGGATGCGGCGGCGCACATCGAGGCTACGGACGCCTCTGCAAAGATGATCCTTGAGGCAAAGCGGGGTAATCAATCCGCAAAGCTGCACTTTTCCGTACAAGATATGTTCCGCCTGCCCTATGCACAGAAGTCCTTCGAAGTGGTGATCGCGTCCAACGCACTTCACATAGTGCCGCATCCGGAAAAGGCCCTGCAAGAAATCAGGCGGGTGCTGAAGGACGACGGCGTGCTCATCGCGCCAACCTTCACCCACGCGGGGAACTCGGTTTCCGGCAAGGCAAAAGCCTTCTTCATGAGTATGGCGGGATTCCCCCTCCACAACAGATGGACAAGCGAGGAATACCTGCGTTTCCTGCGTCAAAACGGCTGGGCGGTGCAGAAAAGCGCGGTGCTGAAGGCCTCGTTCCCGTTGACCTATGCGGAATGCACGAAATCGGAGGGGCCAGATGTCGTTCTTTGAAAACACCCGCAAGCCCGTGGGCCTCGGCGGAAAACTTATGGTTGCCATGATGAATCTGGGCCACGGCCCTGTGGCGCGGTGGGGACTTCGATTTCTGCGACTTGCGCCAAATGCCAAAGTGCTGGATTGTGGCTGCGGCGGCGGGGCGAACATAAAACGGCTGCTGAAAAAATGCCCGCATGGCGTCATCAAGGGCATCGACTATTCGCCCGTCAGCGTGGAGAAGGCTAGAAAGCTCAACCGAACTGCAATTCGGGAGGGGCGTTGCGCCGTTCTGCAAGGCAGCGTGGCGGATATGGCGTTTGAGGACGCCATGCGGGCATTTTTGCATCCATCCTGTACATGGCGATAGGCATGACGGTCATAGCGGCTGTGCTGGCGGCAATTATGACAGTTTTTATTCACTGAGGAAGAAACCTATGAAATGTAAAATTGAGAAAAACACCGTGCAGGAGACGCTGATCCTCCCGCTGTATTCCCGGAAGCTGTGTACGGAGCTGTACCCGAACCTTTACAGGGATGAAGCAGCGGTTCGTCTGCTCGACCAGATTGACTACGACTTTTCAGAGGCAGAGAAAAACTCCCGCAGCCTGATGCAGCGCTTTGGTGCGCTGGAGGTGGCCATGCGGCAGAGTGATCTTGCTTTCGAGGTGCGGGATTACCTGAAAGGCCACCCCAATGCGGCGGTGGTCAATCTGGGCTGTGGGCTGGACAACACCGGCAGAACCTGCGACAACGGTAGATGCAAGATCTACAATCTGGACTTCCCGGATGTGATTGCCTTGCGGCAGCAGCTACTGCCCGCCGAGGATCGAGAACAAAATATCCCCTGCGACCTGAAAGACACCGCATGGTTTAGCAAAATCGATGCCTCCGGCGGGGTGGTGTTCTTTGCCTCCGGGGTGTTCTATTACTTTCTGACCCAGCAGGTCCGGGAACTGGTGCGGGAGATGGCGGACGCTTTCCCCGGCGGTGTGTTGGTCTTTGATGCTGCCAATCGGACGGCAGTAAAGATGATCGCAAAAACATGGCTTAAGACTGCAAAAATCAAGGATGTGGGGGCATATTTTGCGGTTTCGGATGCCGCCAAGGAAATCGGCACGTGGGACAGCCGTCTGCAGGTCACAAGTCGCGGCTATATGCTGGGTTATAACGATTTGAGAGACCCTTCTGTCAGCGGCTTTTTCCGGTTTCTCGCAAGGGTCGGTGACAACGGGATGAAAATGCAAATCGTGAAAATAAGATTTTGAGAGACAAAAATGCAAAAGACAAGCACTTCTTGCCGCTCAATTGGCAAGAAGCGCTCGTCTTTTCTTAACGCGTTGTATGGCGGAGAGAGCGCAAGTTACGCGAGCGCCCTTCTTGCCAGCTCGGCCGCGCCGAGGATTCCTTGGTCGCCGCCGCAGCCCGGGGCGCAGATGTAGCTCTCCATGTCCTTAAGCTCGGCGGTCTGGATGTAGCCACCCAGATATTCGAGGGTCTTCTTGCGGACGATGCCGTAGAGCTGCTCCTGGTGCATCACGCCGCCGCCGAGGACGATGCGGCGAGGCGAGTACATGAGCACGAGGTTCGCGCACATCTGCCCCAGATAATCCCCCTCGAGCGCCCACGCCTCATCGTTGTCCGCGAGCTCGGCCGCGGGCTTTCCCCAGCGCGCGGCAATGGCGGGGCCGGAGGCGAGGCCCTCGAGACAGCTCGCGTGGCTCGGGCAGACGCAGCGTCCCTCCTCGGTGGGACGGGTCCTTACCAGCATGTGGCCGGCCTCGGGGTGCAGCATGCCGTGAAGGAGCCTGCCCGCGCACATGACGCCCGCGCCCACGCCGGTGCCGATGGTCACGTAGACGGCGTCCTCGAGCCCCTTGCAGCAGCCGAAGACCACTTCGCCGAGGCAGGCAACGTTCACGTCCGTGTCGTAGGCCACCGGAATCCCGAGGGCGTCGGCGAACGCGGCGCGAAGACCATGGCCTCGCCACGCGAGCTTGGGCGTCTGGAGGATGGAGCCGTAGCGCTCGTCGTTGGGGTCGACGCAGGTCGGGCCGAAGGCGCCGATGCCCAACGCGTCCACATCGCGGGCGGTGAACCACTCGATCATCTGCGGGACGGTCTCGGCGGGCGTAAGCGTCGGGGTCTCCATACGGTCGAGGACCTCGCCGTCGCCGGACACCACGGCACAGACCATCTTGGTCCCGCCGGCCTCGAGGGCGCCGAGCCTCATTTGCTTTTCGCTCATGTGATCCTCCTTACAAAGGGACGCCCGCAGTCATGGTCAACCGCGGGCGCCCATAACGTTGGCTTGTTTCGAGGCGACCCTACCTGGGCACGCGGTCCTGCCTTGCGGCAAACGGGGCGAGCACGGCGTGCGGCTCGCTTTGGTACCAGTAGGCGACGGTGGAGATGTCGTCCTCGCGCTCGTAGAGCTTGATGTCGTCGTTGCCGAGGTCCTGGAACGTCACGCGCAGGTCCTCCTTGAACGAGATCGGGTCGGGAAGGTGCCACCTGTAGAGGCCGTGCCTGGGCAGCGCGTCGTCGTTGGTCGCGAGCATCGGGTTCGGGTTCGGCTTGCCCGCGCTGAAGCGGTCGCGCGTGGCGTCGCGCGTCGAGCGGTACGGGTAGCCGGCGAACAGCGTGTTGAAGCACTGCGCCTCGGGCAGCGCGTGGGGCGGCCTGTCGAGGAAGGCCCAGGCACCGCCGAAGTAGTCCTCGGCTCCCGTCGAGGTGACCGTGGGGAACTCCTCGTCGCCGTCGAGGAAGAACTTCATCTCGCCCTCGCCCCACCAATAGCGCTCCAGGGCGCACAGGGCCATGTAGGTGCCGACGTAGTAGCCCTTGCCGCGCACGCCGTCGAGCACGGTGTAGTCGACGCCCCTGCGAGTGCTGCGCTCGCGGTTAAAGCGGGCGTGGAAGTACATGGCGTCGTCCGGCACGTCGGTGAGCGCGTAGTTGAACGTGTAGAAGATGTACTTAATGAACCCGGGGTGCTCGCTCGTAAGCGTGACCTTGGCGTGCTTCCTGAAGGGCATCTCGAAGTAGCAGTTCATGCCGCCCGTCGGGTTCACGCAGATGGGCATCGAGTTGACGATGGCGCGCTCACCGAAGCCGTTGCAGAAGAAGTCGCCGACAGGGCACTCGACCGAGGGGGTCTCCTCGTCGTCCCAGTAGAAGCGCAGCACAAGGTCGCGCATGACGAAGCTGCCGGCGGCGGTCTTGTCGGGGACGGTCATCCAGATGTGGCGGATGATGCCGGGGCCCTCGATGTCCGCGAGCGTGATGGTCTCGCCGGACTCAAGGGGCACGCAGCACGAGCCCTTGCGGCCAACGCCGAGGTGGCTGGCCGACATGGCGGCGCGGCCCTTCTCGCCCGTGATGTTCTCGGGGGTGATGGCGCGGCTTTCCTCACCGCCGTGCATCCACACGTCCTTAAGGAACTCTCTCATCGTCGACCTCCTCTATTCGTCGTCTTCGCACTCGGCGGAACTGGCACCGTTCACGTAGACGATCTGCTGGCGCGCCTCGTTGACGAGGGCGTCGAAGTCGAGTTTCTCGTCGGGGCGCGCGAGCACGACCGTCATGGCGAGCGGGAGGTTGACACCCGCAATCACGTGGATCCGGTCGGAGGCGAAGCGGGAGAAGCGCTGGTTCACGCTGCCGCCGAGCGCGTCGGTGAGGACGACGACCTCGTCAGTGCCCGAAAGAGCCGCCTCGACCGCCGCGTCGAGCCCCTCGCCGTTGTCGTTCACGTAGGCGCACACGGCGTTGACGGCGTCGCTCTTACCCGTAAGGAACTCGAGGGTGTCCTTGAAGCCCTGGGCGAGAAGGGAATGGCTCGCCACAACTATCTTTCTCATTGATTCACCAATCTCTTGGGTCGAAGCTAGGCAAGGATGCCGGCGGCGGAGGCGACCATCGCGAGGACGATCACCACGAGGATGAGGGCCGTCATGCTCGCATTCTTCTTGGTAAGAAGGTAGTACGCGCTTCCCGTGATGGCGGCGGGGATCATGGCAGGCAGGATCTTGTCGAGCAGCGGCTGAATCTCCATCGAGACGTCGCCGAAGCTGAAGCTAATCGGGCAGGTGACGCCGATGACCGAGGCGATGAGGCAGCCGACCACGGTGAGGCCGAGCACGGAGGCGGCGGCAGTGAGGTTGGGAAGCTTCTCGCTGAAGTCGGTGACGAGCTTCACACCCTGCTTGTAGCCGAACTCGAGGGCGTGCATGCGGACCCAGAAGATGGCCAGGATGAGCGCGAACCAGATGCCGGCTCCCACGGGGTTGCCCTCGATGGCCATATAGGCGGCGATGGAGCCCATGATGGTCGGGATCATGGTCATGAGCAGGGAGTCGCCGACGCCGGCGAGCGGTCCCATGGTGCCGATCTTCAGGTCTTGGACGGCGTCCGCCGCCGCGAGGCCGTCACGCTCCTCCATGGCCACGCAGGCGCCGAGGATGATGGCGGCGAGCCAAGGCTGGGTGTTGTAGTAGCGGAAGTGGTTGTTGAGCGCTTGCTTATAGTCCTCGTCGTTCGTGTAGATCTTCCTCAGGACCGGCGAGAGGGCGTAGGCGACTGAGGCGCCCTGCTGGGTCTGGTAGTTGAAGGTGCACACGCTCATGAGCCAGCGCCAGTTCGCGTTGCGCAGGTCCTTCTTGGTGACCTTGTAGCCGGAGGGCTTGCCCTCGGCGACGGCGGTGATGTTCTCGTTTTCCATGGTTACTCATCCTCTCCGATGAAGGCGTCTGCGGAAGCGTGGGCGGCGAGCTCGGTGTCCCTCTCGGCACGCTGGTAGAACGCGATCGCGAGGGCAACGCCGACGATGGCGGCGCCGATGATGGGCACGTTCAGGAAGGCCGAGAGGAATGTTAGCACTACTGTAAAAACAACCAATTTCGCCATCGCACTTTAGCCGATTCCG
>CABSYW010000003.1 GCA_902482035.1 uncultured Collinsella sp.
CAATGATGGTGTTATGTCTAGAGGAATCGTTTCTGTCGGTTCGTCTCTTTACTATTTATCGGATTCCGGCGCAATGGCTGTTGGTTGGGCGTTTGATGGGACGGACTGGTATTACGCTGACGGTTCCGGCGCACTTGCATCGGGCTGGCGTTTGGTGAACGGCGTTTGGTATTGGCTCGATGTCGCAAATGACAATAGAATGGCTACCGGCTTTTATGTCATCGGATCCAACCGGTATCATTTTTCTTCAACGGGAGCGTTGTCACTTGGCTGGTTTATGAGCAATGGAGACTGGTATTACGCTGAGCCTTCTCAAGCGTCGGGCATTATAAAGACTGAATGGCTGAAGGACGGTGGTCAATACTATTATCTCGATCCTGCCGCCGACGGTAAAATGCTTCTTGATCATTTTTCTGTAAATGGGAAAAGCTATTATGCAAAAGCTTCAGGCGCTGTTGCTTGTCGTGAATGGGTAGATGTCCAGGACTCGGTTCAGAATGAGCCATCTAAGGCTTTTGCTGGTTCTGATTGCTCATTGTGTGGAGCATTGCGTAATGGAAAACTGTTTACATCAAACGGCGATGGCGAATTGGTCGAAGCTCTCGGGTTTGTGATGCTTGGAGGCTGTAAGTTCTATGCTGATCCAACCGATGGCTCCCCCTGCGCTGGATGGAAGAACGTTAACGGAAAATGGTACTTTTTTGATGAGACCGCTGGCTATGCACGATCTGGCTGGCTGTACAAGGATGGCTCCTGGTTCTATTTAGATCCGTCCACTTATGCTATGAAAACCGGTTGGGTTGCCGTTAACGGATCTTGGTATTACCTGAATTCGTCTGGTTTCATGCAGACGGGATGGCTCAATCTGGGCGGCACCTGGTATTGGCTTGACGCTAGCGGCGCTATGGCTACTGGCTGGCGCGTTGTGGACGGGTCCTGGAATTACTTTATGGCAAACGGCGCGTGGGTGTCAGACTATATGGATGCTAAAGCTCAAAGTTATTCAAGCAATACAAATTGGCTGATACTTGTCGATACGTCGCGTTGCATTACGAGTATTTACACTGGATCTTGGAATAACTGGTCCTTAAACCGTCGATATGTATGTTCGACGGGAAAAGCTAGCACACCTACGGTGATAGGGGAGTATCAAGTCTACGGAAAGGGATATTCCTTTGGGCATGGATATACTTGCTATTACTACACGCAGTTCTATGGTGATTACTTATTCCATTCCTCACCCTACTACGTCAACAGCAGCCGCGTGATGGATCCCACGATGGGCGTTCCATCCTCTGCTGGATGCGTACGCCTTGAGATTCAGAATGCAAAATGGATTTACGATAACATTCCTTATGGAACAAAGGTTGTTACTTATTGATATTAGGCACTCGTTTTAAGAGACAGGGATAAATACTCTATTTTTAAAAGAGTTTCTTTTAACTGAGGGTGCTTTGATAATCTTTAGCAATGAATTTGGGAGGATTTTTGGAAATAGAAATGGGAAATGATATTGGCGTATGCGTACTTCTCTCAGCTTATAAACCCGATCTTAAGTTTTTCGCGGAACAACTTGATTCGATAGATAAACAAACGTTTCCGCTTACGCTTCTAGTTAGAAATGACTGCCCTGAATCGGATTCATTAGAGCGGTTTATCCAAGCGCATATAACGAAAAACGCCTATCGGTATTATCACGGTGATAATAATCTCGGTTATGTCAAATCGTTCGAGGCGCTGCTCTCCTTGGCGGAAGGGGATTACGTAGTACTTTGCGATCAGGATGATATTTGGGAGCCTAATAGAGTTGAAGTTTCGCTCAACCATATGCTAGAAGAAGGCTCAATTCTAGATGTTTGTGATAGATCGGTAATTGACGAAAACGGAAATATTCTGGTAAAGAGTTATAGGAAAGCTCATCCTAATTCGCCGGAAGTAAATTGGTGCTCTGGAGAGGATATTACTGTACAGGCCGCAAGCGTATGTTACGGCATTGGTATGGCTCTCATGTTAGATGCGAGTGCGGCGAAGTCGATGATTCCCTTTCCGGAATCGACTGCACATGACTTGTGGTTGACATTGGGTTGCAGTGAACTGGGGAAGTGCAGCTTTACTATGACTCCTTTGGTTAAGTATCGTCGACATGGTGGTAACGAAACTGGATTCCTTGCAGGTGTTTCTTCAAAAGATGATTGGTATTCGACAAGAGTTAAAAACAGGGTTGATACTGCTAGGCGATTTGCCGATAGATTTCCCGATTCACCGCATCTAAAGGAAATATTGGGGTTCGCTGAAGCAAGGGAGCGGCGCTCCATAATTGGTTTACTTAAATACCGACGAGCTTGCCCGTCTATCGCTAAAGCAGATATCATTATACGTCTTGTGCCGAATTGGCTGTTTATTTTGATTTTAAAAGAACTTAAAGCTGCGAGATAGCTCCGTATCCTCATTTCGACAGGTTTAGAAGGGCGCTTATATTTGTGAAGGCCACAGAGAAGACTCTTTCGATTAAACATAATATGTTCTGGAATACCGTCGGTTCGTTGACTAATTTAGGCTGTCAGTGGCTTATTACCATTTTGGTCGTTCGGCTGTCTGATGGATATAGTGCTGCAGGCATTTATTCGCTGGCTATGTCTATTTTCAACATGTTTTCTCAATTAGCCCAATACAGGATGTACACGGTGCAAATTGCAGATGTTGAAAGGAAAAACTCTGCTGGTGAATACCTGACTTTTCGTTTCTTTACTACTTTTATAGCGTTTGCAATGTTGGCCGTCTATTCCATTGCAACGTGTCGTATTGGTACGGTGCCCGCTATTCTTCTGTATGCTCTCTATAAAACCGCTGGCTTAGTCATTGATGTCATGCATGCTAATGATCAGGTTGGTCATAGGATGGACTATATTGGGAAATCCCTCATAATGCAGGGCATCGGCTCTCTCCTTTCATTCATTCTTGTCTTTGGATTTTTTAATAGCCTCGAAGGTGCACTGTTGCTTATGACGGTAGTGACAATAGGCATCGGAGTTATTTACGATTATCCAAGATCAAATCGGATTTCTGCAATCAAGCTTGGAATTAGCCGAGCGAAGGTCAGAGCCTTCCTATGTAGCTGTTTGCCCATCGTTCTGGGCGGCATTGCTGCTTCTGCGGCGCCGAATATTCCCAGGCAGTATTTATCTTATTCATTCGGAGATTCTGCTCTGGGTATTTATGCATCAGTTGCTGCACCTGTGGCAATTATCCAAATGGGTGCGACCTATATTTATAATCCTTTATTAGGTTATCTAGTAGAGCGTTACCATTCTAGAGAAAAGTCCTTTTTTTCGCTCATAGGTAAAATACTTGCTGGCATCTTTTTTGTCGGTGTCATATCTTCAGTTGCCCTTTTCTTTTTCGGTAAATTATTGCTGTCACTGTTTTATGGCGCTGGAATAGCTAAACATACCGATCTCCTTCAGCCTATGTTGGCTTGCGCCTTTTTGACTGGCATCGCTTGGTTTGTCAACGATTTGTTGGTTTCTCTTGATAATTACCGAGGGGTATTTGTTGGCAGCATGCTGTCCTTAATTAGTGCTGTCGCTGTTATGGCTCCTGCGCAAATGCTGTTTGGCTTAAATGGCCCTACTGTATCGGCGCTTATATCCAATGCCATTTGCCTTATTTATCAGTCTTCTGTTTTGGGGAAACAGACGCAACAATGGTTCGGGGAAAAGAGATAGGCCGATGATGTCTAAAGCTCACGCGCTATTAAAGCTTCAAAACACTGAATTGGATATCCTTCAGGTTGTCGCCGCATTCTGCTCTAAGCACGGCATCAGGTGGTGGCTTGACGGTGGAACATGTTTAGGAGCAATGCGTCATAGGGGGTTTATCCCTTGGGATGATGATATAGATATCGGAATGATGCGTTCAGATTATGACCGCTTTTGCTCTTTAGCCGAGGGTGGGTTACCGGAAGGATATTCGCTCCATACATCGCGGAATACTACTGGCTATGCTGCGATGTTTGCTAAGGTGTATCGCGATGGAACTCGCTTCGAGAATCAAGAGGCTCGAGAGGCTTCCAGTTCGATGGGCATTTTTGTCGACATCTTTCCATATGACCAGCTCTATACAGATAAACGCCTTCGTGCAAAGCAAGTCCGAACTGCATCAATTGCACAGAAAAGAGCCTATTTATATCATTCTTCTTCCATTGTTGTCCCTCATAAAGGGTTCCTTGGTCAACTCGAGCAAATTGGTTGTTCTGCTATGCACGTGGTGGAACAACTGGTTTCTCGAGGCGCATGCTCTTACCAGGATTTGTTCGATTCCTGTATTGCCGACTCAAATACGGGTGAGGTCTCTGATTACTGTCTGACGTTAAGCTGGCCGAATATGGCGCCAGTGCCTATTTCAGAGATTTTCCCTCTGAGCAGCGCGGTTTTCGAAGGCAGTGAATTCCCTGTTCCTCGTATGACGGATAAATATCTTACAACGATGTATGGCGATTGGAAAAAAATACCGTCACCGGATAATCGACATACCCATCTTCCGCTCTTGCTCGACTTTGGAGATGGGGAAGTCTGGACGGCACAGAATTAAGGATATGACATCTATATCAGATGAGGTTATGTGATGAGCTCCTCTATTTGTATTTTCACTCACCATTATCACCCGCAACTTAGTGGAATTGGTAATTTTGTCGATGGTCTCGCTCATGCCTTGACTGCACGCGGCGATAGGGTGGTTATCGTTACTAATGATTCGATGCGCGTGGGAGTCGGTCATTCAGTCGAAAACGGCCTGGAGGTAATTCGTCTTCCTTGCATTCCGTTACTTGATGGAAGACTTCCTCTTCCCAAAAAAACCAGTGATTATTACCGACTCCTGCAAACCCTTGATGATTATGAGTGGAATGGTGTTCTGATAAACACGAGACTTTTCCCTCTCTCGCTCGAAGGGCTGAGGTTTGCTGCGGATCATAGTGCTAAGGCTGTCGTTCTCGACCACGGCTCAGCGTATCTTTCCTTCAATCAGCCACTCCTTGATTTTTTTGTGCGCCGATATGAGGATTGGATTACGGATCGCGTAAAGACGTTTGACCCTGATTTCTATGGGATTTCTTCTAAAAGTGTTGAATGGCTTCAGCACTTTAATATCACTGCAAAGGGCGTCATTTCAAACTCAATCAATGCCTCATTCTATAGGAGTATTTCTTCGGGGAGAGATTTCCGATCTGAATTAGGTATCCCTCAGTCATCTTTGGTTGTAGCTTTTGTCGGGCGGCTTATTCCTGAAAAGGGAATTAATTCAATTATTGAGGCGGCTCGCACAAAAGATATTACCAAGCGTGATATTTGTTTTGTTCTTGCAGGGGATGGTCCGCTGGCTAATGAGGTCAAGGAAGCCTGTTCGTCTAACTTGTTTTGGCTTGGGAGATGTAACACAGAGGATATTTCTTCCTTACTTCAGCAAGCAGATGTGCTTTGTCTTCCAACTCGTTCCGAAGGCTTTTCAACGGTACTTCTTGAAGCTTCAGCCTGCGGAACGCCTGCAGTGGTAACAGATGTGGGCGGGGCACGCGAGCTTATCTTAGATGATAGCTACGGCACAATAATTCGGTCCATGGCATCTGATGAGGTGGTTTCGGCATTATGCAGGCTTTTTGATGATCGAGAGCTGCTTTCTCTTCAGTCTCGAAACTCTAGGGCGCTTGTTGAAAGTCGATATAACTGGGATGCCACTGCTATGGATGTCGAGAAGGCGTTTTGTATTTGCTAAGTGATACTTGGCTGGCTTTTGTTCGGATGAAGTTGATAATCAAGGGCTTTTGTTCGGCTTTTGCGTGAAGTTGGATATAAGTGCCGATTTTGGTATTGTCGATTCCTCCTATTTCATGAATATTTGCTCGCTTGAGCACCGCTGAATATCAAGAAGCACGCCGCTGTTATTGCGCCTGGCTTTGGGGCCGACATGGGTCTCGGCGCCTATTTATTGCTAGCGTCCGGCGTCGCGTCGCTGCTGCATGTTGGCCTCGCCTGTATCAACCCAGACCGTGTTTCTTTAAGCTAGTGCCAAAGATTAAGACTATCGTTGGGATGGGGGGGATAGTTGGAGCAGTTTTGTCCGATTAGAATGGCGTCGAAGTCTTATGCACCGCGCAATTGGGCGAGAGCCGCAGCGGATTTGTATCTCGCGATGGCAGATGGGGGCTCCAGGTGAACGTCAGCTGTATGCCAGCCGTGCAAACTAAATATCCAAGCTTGAGATGTAACTTCGCGATGGTTAGTCCGGATGCTGTAAACTTTATTCATTACTAGACAGTGCGTTGGACTGTAAGGGCCGCATTTTCTTCGAGCGTCGCTAAGGGCCAACTATTATTTGGAATGGATGAAACTCGATTGTCATTTGCTTTAACAAAAGATTCAAAAGGATATCCGCGTGTTCTGGTAATTATTCCCGCTTATAACGAGCAGGAATGCATTCTCAATACCGTTGCTTCTATTAAGGCTGCTGGATATGACTATGTCGTAATTAACGACGGCTCACAGGATGGGACACTTAGGCTTTGTCGAGAGCATGATGTCAACATATTGGATCTCCCACAGAACCTTGGTATCGGTGGGGCGGTCCAGGCGGGGCATAAGTATGCTCAGAGATTTGGCTATGATATTGACATTCAGGTTGACGGCGATGGCCAACATGATCCTTCTTATATACCTGAGCTTGTTAAGCTGATTGAGGGTGGGGCGAGTCTGGCGATAGGCTCTCGATTCTTGGTCGAGACCGACGGTTTCCAATCAACCTTTATGCGTCGTGTTGGAATCAGGTGGCTCTCTTTTTTGCTTAAGTTGCTTACAGGTAAGGCGGTCACCGATCCCACTTCTGGCTTTAGAGCCTGCAATAAAGACGCCATCGACTTATTCTGCAAGAGCTATCCTGATGATTATCCGGAGCCGGAATCGATAGCTTTGGCTATGAAGCTTGGTCTCCCCGTTATGGAGGCACCTGTAAAGATGAATGAGCGCCAGGGCGGGCGTTCATCCATTGGGGTCCTCTCTTCCGTCTACTACATGATTAAAGTTACGCTTGCTATTGTCCTTGTGTGTTGGATCCATAGGGGAGACCAATAATGAATTTTTTTCTAAGGATTGGGGCAGCCATCTTTTTTGGTGGGTTCCTCGTTTATGTTCTTCGACTCGTATCCAAAGGAAAGATGCTTCTTAAGTATTCTTTGCTTTGGATTTTAATGTGCATGGCGGCCTTGCTTTGTGATTTATTCCCTCAGCTTATTTTTTATTGCTCCACGGCTATTGGGTTTGTTAACCCGGCCAATTTCCTCTTCCTGGGTGCAATTGTGCTGTTGCTTGCAATCTCTCTATCCCTTAGCGTTGCGGTGAGCCGTCATGTTTTGGCAATCAAAAGCCTTACACAAAGGATTGCCTTGCTCGAAAAAGAGCTTGAGAATCGGTTGGATTATTATGACTGAGCTTGATACAATTATTTGATTCAGTTTACTTTTAGTTCTTCAATGTTGCTAGTTGAGGAAAGTGGAAATCTGCCTTATACAAACGTTGCTTATACCCTTTGCTGAGGTCTGGATCGGTACCAAATCCGATGATTCTCATCGCGGGTTGCCATTTGCTTGTCAATGGAGGCGATATCCCTGCTCCGGCTGCAATGTTGTTTCAGCTGTTATGTCGTGGTCGAATAGTTTTGTATTAATAATGTAGAACAGATAATAGAATCAGCCGGAGGACTCCATTACAAAAGAGCGTAATTCCATTATCGAGCCATTTAGGTTAATTTCGATGTGGTGTGTAGTTACGCATCATTTTGTAATGCATAATGCAGATGATGTATCGGTTTTTGCTAGCCCTTTAACCCGTTAAATTTATTAGGACGATATCACTGGCCTGGTGGCTGAACTACTACCACACTACCGCTACGCCCCAGTGGGGCTGGGTTTTAAATACGCCTTTGGAATGATATTGCTTTGGCTATCTTGCGGAAAACAATCTCGAAGAAGAGTGGACTCCTTGACGTAGGTCGCGTCGAGCCAGACGTAGGGCACTGGCGAGCCCTCAAGCGGCCTTCCGTACAGATCCTCGATGCCTGGTCCAGGCTCGAGGCGATGGCGCTCACCTGGTCCTTCGAGAGCCTGGAGACGCCTATCTTCTCGGCTACCCTCTGCACCTTGCGGGTGCTCGTGCCGGTGGCGTACATCTCGGCGACGGCGGCAACGAGGGCGCGGTCCACGCGCCGGTGGCGCTCGATCACGTCGTCCGGGAAGAAGCTGCCGGAGCGGAGCTTCGGGATGCGCAGCGTCAGCGTGCCGGCGCAGGTGCGAGCGACCTCTCGCGGTAGCCGTTTCGGCTGTTCGCCCCGCCACCGCTCAGCTGGTCGGCCTCGGCGTCCATCGCGGCGTTCACGACCTGTTTGGCGAGTCTGGGGAGCAGCTCCCGCATGTCGATGGCGCCGTCGCTGAAACGGGGCATGGCGAGTATGTCCGGCGCCGGGTCTGACAAGATTTACATAGCGATCTTCGTCCTTTCCCGGAACCTGTTGTTGTGGTGATTTCTGGTTCCGGGACGAAGGCCGTTTTTCGTTAAACGGGCACTAAGGGGTCACCCTTGCACCAACATTTTCGGCGCGATCCATGAGATTGAATTCCGCCATTCTTTTTGGATGCCAATGTGCTTGCTAGTATACTGATACCAGTATTTTTAATTGCGTTCTATTAGTTTCTCGATTATAAGGATTTTTATGACAAGTTCCATAAGATGTAAGCCTTTATTTGTTTTGTTTGCCGTTTTTTTCGCATTCTATTCAGTCTATTGGTATCTAAATAATCCGAGATTACTTGTACTGCTTACAATTACCATCTCGTTGATTCTAATTCTTGGCCTTTGCGCTGCATATGCTAAGGTGTACCATCGTCTTAAAAGTGAATGGGTATTCTTGGCGCTGCTTATAGCATTTCTAATTATTTTTATCTTTATCTTTCCTCCGTTTACGGTTCCGGATGAAGGCCATCATTTTTTTTCAACTTATTGGATGGTTGATAGTCTTCCATTCAATGCGCATGTGACAAATGATGGTGGTTTTCTAGTACGGGATATCGATCTTTCCCTTTATAAGGGTCGCCAGAGTAACGCCATTGACTCCTCTTCATTTGATTCGATTATTCAGAATTATGCTCTGTTTGAGAATGGGAAGTGGACTCCATTCAATGAGTTCTCATTTAGCGTCAGTAGTGAGAACGTTTCTGCGAAAATAGGATCTATCGTTGGGCTGCAAATCGGTCTGTTTTTCGGACTTGGTGCCTATCCTGTGTTCTATATGGGGCGCATTGGTTCGGCTCTGGTTTTTTGCTTTTGTGCGTTCCAGGCATACAGGATTGCACCTAAGGGCAAATCGGTTATTGTTTTTGTTTCGCTTCTGCCTATGACGCTTCACTTGGCTGCTTCATACTCTTATGATTCAGGAATTATTGCGTACTCGCTTTTAGTATTCGCTTGTCTAATGCGCGGTTTTTTTGGAGAGCAGAAATCAATAGGTTGTAAAGAAATCGTCATTTATTTAATTATTTCGGCGTTTTTGGCTCCGTGTAAGGTTGTTTATTCTGGGATGATATTACTTGGTTTGCTTGTGCCCCTTTCGCAGTTCCAAGATGTGAAAGTCGGACGTATCGGTAAGTGCATACTGATCTTTGCTGTTATAGCCTCCGTTCTAGTGCTGCGCATAGCATCAATGAGTACATTGGTGTCTCAGTCTTCAGATGCCTCTCGTGGCCAAGAGATCGGGCGGTTTTATACGCTCAGTGACATCATCATGCATCCAAAGAATAGCTTCGAGGTCTTTTTTAGGACATTAGATTCCCTAGGAGATTTCTATTGGGGATCCACCTTAGGTTATTCGCTTGGATGGCTCCAGAAAAACTTGCAGTTTCCAGCCTTTTTTATGATTCCTTATTTGTTGTTTGGGTTTATTTGTTGTTTGGATTCCGAAGATGAGCCCTCTTTTCTCAGCCCCATTTGTTCCATTCTGTTTATTATCGCTTTTGCTTTGGCTGCCCTTGGTTCCATTGTATCTATGTGGTTGGGCTGGACGTTCAATTACGAGAATGTAATACAGGGTGTTCAAGGACGATATTTTCTTCCTGTTCTACCAGCTTTGTTGTTTGGGTCGAGAACGCGCTTGTTTAAATTCAACTCATCTTCGCTTTCTGTCGTCTCTTTTGGCATGTGCGTGATGAATTGTTTATATCTTATTCGTTTTATTAGTATTGCATCCTGTGTGTAGGCCTTTACGTAATGCTCTCGGGTTTTTTCTGCTATCTAACAGTTTAGATAGCAGGCGATGATTCGGACGCCGCAGGGTCCCCGAAAGCTATGCTTTTCCAAGCCAAGCAGAGACTTTGACCGAGCGCTGGGTTGGCATGCGAGAGGCCAACATGAGGCCGTGCCGCGGGGCGGACCGCAGGTAGCAAAACGGCACCGGAGCCCATGTCGGGCCCGGTGCCCAAGCGCGATATCGACGGCGCAGTTTCGCGATATTCAACAGCGCCCAAATGAGTAAATACTCATTATCTATAAATGATAATAACGATTCGCGGGTTCCCCGACGGTGAAGTTTGGATTCATATAAGGATCGCCTTTGACGTAATACTTAGCCCATCGATAATTCATGTACGCGACCTCTTTGTGGAAGCGAATCTGCTTCTCCGTATTGTTTTCAACGCCTCTAGAAATCGACTCGTAGTGATAGAGCTCGACTTCGGGTGTGTATACAATTAGGTCGTTGATCTCGCGTAGCTTTAAGCAAAAGTCAACGTCATTAAATGCAACTTTAAGCTCTTCCGTGAAACCTCCGACTTTCTCATATTCATCACGCTTGGTCATTATGCAAGCTGCGGTGACGGCGCTGAAGTCTTGTTGTGCATCGTTGAGTGCAAAGTAGCCCCAGTTATCCCTTGGCATGCTTTGGCAAAGATGTCCTGCCACGCCACCAGTGACGCATAAGCCCGCGTGCTGGATGGTGTTGTCGGGATAGTAGAGTTTTGCACCAACTGCGCCAACATCCTCACGTGCGCAGATGCCAAGCATAGTCTCAATCCAATTGGGCGTAATTACCTCAGTATCGTTATTCAACAGCAAGAGATAGTCGCCCTTGGCGTGAGCAACGCCAAAGTTCATGAGCTTGGAGAAATTGAATTCGTGCTTCCAAGTTACAAGACGAACGATGTCAGGATATTTTGCTTGCAACTTATCGTAATAATCGAACGTCTCCTTTTCTGTGCTGTTGTTTTCGATTATGACAAGCTCGAAATTGTCGTACGTTGATTTCTCAACAATTGACTTAATGCAGTTGTCCAGAATGTTGGCGTGGTCTTTAGTTGGAATGATAATTGACACGAGTGGATGGGAATCTGGCACAGCGTAGGTTACTTTATATGTAAAGGGACGACGCGCTTGTTCGACCTTCGCATTGAGCCCAAGCCTGTCCAAATGACTCTGGACCGCTTTGATACCTGCGATAGTGGCATACGGCTTGCTATCGGCATTTGCTGCGGTGGAGGTCTCGCTTAGGCGCCAGTGATATAGAACCTTTGCAACATGATGAACTTTCCTTGCCTTTTCCACGGCGTGGAGAGTCAGATTATGATCCTGTGCTCCATCGAACTCTTTCGTGTTCGGTTCTAGAGTGTCAAGCAGAGACTTACGGATGGTAAGCATATGGCAGATATAGTTATTGTTTCTGAGCAGATCGATATTGAAATCCGGCTTAAAGAACGGCTGCGCTAGCATTCCATCGGGCATGAGTTTATCTTCATCACAATAAAGAAGATCGACGTCATCATTGTTTTCAATTGCCTCGGCATATGAGAACAACAAGTCCGGTTCAAGAATATCGTCATGGTCAAAGAAGCTAACGAAATCACCCGAAGCGATGGCAACGCCGGCGTTTGTGTTTTCGGAAATGCCCTTATTCTCGGTAAGGTTAATTGATTTAATTCTGTTGTCGTGCGCCGTCTCCTGCTCAACGCGAGCCTTTAGTTCCTGATTGTCAGGACTTGCATTAACTAGGATGAGCTCCCAGTTTGCATAAGACTGGTTTTTTACGGATTCGGCCATATCGTTAAAGAACGAAATGGGTGTGTTGTATAGAGGGACAATAATGCTGAACTTCGGAGCGCTGTTGAAGACGATTTTTCTCTGCTTCTCCAGAGCGCCGATAGTTGCCTTATGATCCGTGAACCATTCGGGGTATTCAGGGTCAAACTGCGCATGGGTAAAGAGAAAGTTGGTCTCCTCAAGAAGCAAGCCTAGCTTATCGGGTGTTAAGCAGTCGAATGCACTGAATGATGGGTGATTTTGATCGTCAATAATAAAGTAGTAACGATCGAACGCCTTTGGCATTCGAATTGAGAGCTGCGTTTCAAGCTGCTTTTTCTCAGACGTAAATCCAACGCTTGTTACATTCGAGCCGAAATTGACGATGCTCAAATTAACTTCATTAAGGGTTCGATCGAAACAACGAAGTTTGATTTGCGAGTCGCTACGATAAGGAGTTCTCACCGTGCACCTAAGGATATAGTCGCTTGAATCTTCGATGCACTGCCAGAAATCAATCGTTGCCATGTCAAACTCTGAAACGTCATCGTAGTTTCGGAGTTTGCTGCACATGTCAGGTTTAATTTTGTAGTTAAGGCGCGACTCCCATTTGATGTTCTTGCAATTGAGCGAAAGGGAGTCGCTGCTCAGGGTGCGACCGTCTTGGCCGATTTCGCTAAACTCAATTTTGATGGTGCGAGCATCGGGATCGGGGACTACAAGGACGTATGAGTTCGAGTCACAACTATTGTCCCGGAATTTTAGGAGGGATAAAGGTGAGCGGCGGTTATCGTCTGTAGCCGCCTGGGCTGTTACGCTGGAGCCTTTATGGATGCCTTCAATCTTAAGCTGCTGGTAGATTTTCCAGTTTCCTCTGCATACTCCGGTTGTTTCGACTCGCATTGTTTGCCTTTCGTTTGTTGGACACTGCTCATTGTACTTTTTCATTTGTTGCCTCGCTAGAAATGCAGAAAGAGTTGCGTGTTTCTGCTGTCCGATTTAAATAAGAAGACGGGGAGGTTGCTGCCGGTGCGTATAATTTAATTAACTATGCATCTGTAATCAGCGGCTTTTGCTCAACGATTGTCAATCGAGAGGATTTTTATGAAAGGCATCATCCTCGCCGGCGGGTCCGGCACCCGCCTATACCCGCT
The DNA here is from genome assembly GCA_902482035.1 of uncultured Collinsella sp. Taxonomy (GTDB): domain Bacteria; phylum Actinomycetota; class Coriobacteriia; order Coriobacteriales; family Coriobacteriaceae; genus Collinsella. Next base: position 13,259 of record CABSYW010000003.1, read on the forward strand.
CACGCTCGTGACCTCCAAGCAGCTGCTGCCGGTCTACGACAAGCCCATGATCTACTACCCGCTCAGCACCCTCATGCTGGCGGGCATCCGGGACATCCTGGTCATCTCCACGCCGACGGACCTCCCCAACTTCGAGCGCCTGCTCGGTGACGGCTCGCGCTACGGCGTCAACCTCTCCTACGCCGAGCAGCCGAGCCCCGACGGCCTGGCCCAGGCCTTCACCATCGGCGAGGAGTTCATCGCCGGCGAGCCTTGCGCGCTGGTGCTCGGCGACAACATCTTCTACGGCAACGGCCTCAGCCGCCACCTGAAGAAGGCCGTCGAGAACGCGCAGTCGGGCCGCGCCACGGTCTTCGGCTACCACGTGGACGACTCCGAGCGCTTCGGCGTCGTGGAGTTCGACGGCGAGGGGAGGGCCGTCTCCATCGAGGAGAAGCCCGAGCGCCCCAAGAGCTCCTACGCCGTAACCGGCCTGTACTTCTACCCGGGCGACGTGGCCGCCAAGGCGCACGAGGTGAGGCCCTCGGCCCGCGGCGAGCTGGAGATCACCACGCTCAACCAGATGTACCTGGAGGAGGGGACACTGTCCGTGGTGACCCTCGGCCGCGGCTACGCGTGGCTGGACACCGGCACCATGGAGAGCCTGCACGAGGCCGCGGAGTTCGTCCGCGCCGTGGAGCACTCCCAGGACCTGCCGGTCTCGGTCCCCGAGGAGATCGCCTGGGAGAACGGCTGGATCACGACCGCCGAGCTGGAGGAGGCCGCCAAGGCCTACGGCAAGTCGGTCTACGGCCAGCACCTGAAGAAGGTCGCCGCCGGCGAGATCGTCAACAGCCCGCGCGAGTACTAGCGCAAGCTTGTTTTCTTTCAGGGGTCACCGTTTATCTGGTGGCCCCTTTCGTTATGATTACGTTGACCATAAAGACAATATGATTGGGAGTGGATGTGTTAAGCGTCTACTTTGGCGATATGCCAGAAGCGATTTACAACACAGCGACATATTTCAAAAACTCTTACCGGTCTTCTTGGATTACGGATCCCTATGCAGTCTCGATAATTAAAGATGTCGATCGATCGGTTGTTGTCTCCGAAAACGTCATCGAAAGCCCTGTGCTTGGATCCATCTCCCCACTCCAGCTTTCTGGTGGCGTGAAAACGCTGCTGCTTATGAGATTTGATCGTAAGCATATTTTTAACGCTTCTACCTGTGGTGACAACTGTGCCAAGTGGATTCTCGACATGGCGAAAGACCGCAAGCTCGTTGTGAATCTCTATCATGTGATGGACTTTGGCCGCGAGGATTTTAAAATCAAAGTCGTGAACAGCGGCCGAATCGTTCATAACATGGCCGAATTGATTCACGAGTCGATTCCGTATCTGTAGGTGCTGCTTATGAACGGTTCGCATCTTGTTAAGATTTCCCGCCGTAGGGGAACCAAGTACACATTTACCATCAAGCGGAACATCACTATTGTGCGTGGCGATAGCGGCACGGGTAAGACGACGCTGTTTGACATGGTCGCAGACTACATGCGAACGGGCGAGCAGTCGGGCGTTTCCTTGCAATGCGATTGTCCCTGTGTCGCCTTGACCGATTATGATTGGCGAAACCAGCTTTCGTCCGTTCATGACTCGATTGTATTTGTCGATGAGGGCTTAAAAGAGATCCATTCTGATGAGTTTGCCCATCATGTGCTGTATTCCTCGAATTATTTCGTGCTGATCTCAAGGGCTGATTTCCCCAATCTTCCGTATAGCGTGGATGAGATTTACAAGATTAAGACGAGCGGAAAATACCATTCTTTCGTCCCTGTTTATCAAGATCGCGGGAATCATCGTTATGCTATTTCCCGGTCGGCGCCAAAACAGGACTTTTCTATCCTTCTATGCGAGGACAGTAAGTCTGGTTTTCAGTTCTTTAAACGGCATTTTGCTGACAGTGAGCTTACCTGTACTTCGGCCATGACGAACAGCGCGATTTTGGGCTGGTTGGATCAGCATCTCGACGATCGCGTGTTTGTTGTCGCGGACGGGGCGGCATTTGGGTGCTATGCGGACCGCGTCCTTAAGCTGCAAGACATTCACCGCGATACTGTTACGGTTTGTCTTCCCGAGTCGTTCGAATGGCTTCTGCTGAGCTCCGGCGTAATTTCAGGGCTAGATGCCAAAGCAGTTCTGCAAGAGCCGGAAGCGTTTGCAGACAGTGAGAAGTTTAAAAGCTGGGAGGACTTCTTCTATAAGTACTTACGCGATAAAACTGGGAATTCGGTCTTCCGGTACGACAAAGACTGCATTCCGGAGGCGTTTTGTAGGGGAAGTAATTCTGCGAAGGTTATGGCTCTTATCGCGTGCCGAAATGTCCGATAGTTTTGTTGAATAGTGTCGCGGCATCACTTCCTGCGGCATACTAAAGAAGCTGTACATGCTTCAGATTGGATTTTCATGTCTGAGATCTTCAAACCCAAGAACATCATCGTCACGGGCGGCTGCGGCTTCATCGGCAGCAACTTCGTGCACTACGTGGTCAACAACCACCCCGGGGTGCACGTGACCGTCCTGGACAAGCTGACCTACGCCGGCAACCCCGAGAACATCGCGGGGCTGCCGACGGACCGCGTGGAGCTCGTCGTCGGCGACATCTGCGACGCTGGGCTGCTCGATGAATTGGTCCCCGGCCACGACGCGATCGTCCACTACGCCGCCGAGAGCCACAACGACAACTCCATCGCCGACCCCGAGCCGTTCCTGCGCACCAACGTGGAGGGCACCTTCCGCCTGCTGGAGGCCGTCCGCAAGCACGGCGTCCGCTACCACCACGTCTCCACCGACGAGGTCTACGGCGACCTGGCGCTCGACGACCCGGCGAAGTTCACCGAGGAGACGCCGTATCACCCGTCCTCTCCGTACAGCTCGACCAAGGCTTCCTCCGACATGCTCGTCCGAGCGTGGACCCGCACCTACGGGCTTCGCACCACGATCTCCAACTGCTCCAACAACTACGGCCCCTACCAGCACGTGGAGAAGTTCATCCCCAGGCAGATCACCAACATCGTCGATGGCGTGCGCCCCAAGCTCTACGGCCGCGGCGAGAACGTCCGCGACTGGATCCACACCGAGGACCACTCCAGCGCCGTCTGGGACATCCTCACGAAGGGGCGCATGGGGGAGACCTACCTCATCGGAGCCGACGGGGAGAGGAACAACATCACCGTGCTCCGCATGATCCTGGAGGCCATGGGGCGCGACCCCGAGGACTTCGACTGGGTCGCCGACCGCCCCGGCCACGACCGCCGCTACGCCATCGACTCCACCAAGCTCCAGCGCGAGCTGGGCTGGAGGCCGGCGCACACCGACTTCGCCGAGGGCCTGAAGCGGACCATCGACTGGTACGTCGCCAACGAGTCCTGGTGGCGCCCGGCCAAGGAGGCCACCGAGGCGCGCTACCGCGCCCAGGGGCAGTAGGCCGAACCCCGGCGAACCGCACCGCGGGGCGCCCGCGCGGGGCCGCAGGGCATGGGGATGATCCTGCGTCCCCGCGCGGGCGCCCGCAACCTGAACCTCTTCGATAGGAGCTTTTCCCACATGGCAGACATCGCATTCGAGAAGGACCTCTCCGTCGCCGAGACCGGCATCGGGGGCCTGAAGGTCGTCGACCTCGCCGTCCACGGCGACTCGCGCGGCTGGTTCAAGGAGAACTGGCAGCGCGCCAAGATGACCGCCCTGGGCATCCCGGACCTCAAGGTCGTCCAGAACAACATCTCCTACAACGACAGCCGCGGCGTCACCCGCGGCATCCACGCCGAGCCCTGGGACAAGTTCATCTCCGTGGCCCGCGGCTCGGTATTCGGCGCCTGGGTGGACCTGCGCGAGGGCAGCGCCACCTACGGCAAGGTCTACACGACAGTCCTGGACCCCTCCAGGGCCATCTACGTCCCGCGCGGCGTGGGCAACTCCTTCCAGGCGCTCGAGGACGGCACCGCCTACACCTACCTGGTGGACGCCCACTGGTCCCTCGAGTTGAAGAAGACGTACACCTTCGTGAACCTCGCCGACCCCGAGCTTAACATCCAGTGGCCCATCCCGCTCGAGCAGGCCACCGTCTCCGAGGCCGACCTCAACCACCCGATGCTCAAGGACGTCGTCCCCATGGCGCCCAAGAGGACGCTCGTCACCGGCTGCAACGGGCAGCTGGGCCGCGCGGTCCGCGCGCTGGCCGAGGAGCGCGGCGTGGCGAAGGACTTCGACTTCTGCGACATCGACACCTTCGACATGTCCGACCCGGACGCCTACGCGCAGTACGACTGGTCGCTCTACGGCACCGTCATCAACTGCGGCGCCTACACGGCGGTAGATAAGGCGGTGACTCCCGAGGGCCGCGCCACCGCCTGGAAGGCCAACGCCACCGGCCCGGCCCTGCTCGCCCGCACCTGCTCCGAGCACGGGATCACCCTCGTGCACGTGTCCTCCGACTACGTCTTCGACGGCACGGCCGAGGTCCATACCGAGGACGAGCCCCTCAGCCCGCTGTCCGTCTACGGCCAGACCAAGGCCGCCGGCGACATCGCCGTGGCCGGGTGCCCGCGCCACTACATCATGCGCAGCTCCTGGGTCATCGGCGAGGGGCACAACTTCGTCAAGACCATGAGGGCGCTCTCCGACCGCGTCGCCGACCCGGAGGACAAGTTGGAGCAGGTCACCGTCGTGGACGACCAGCTGGGCCGCCTGACCTTCACGCGCGACATGGCCGAGGCCATCTTCCACGTGCTGGGGACGCACGCCCCCTACGGCACCTACGACTGCACCGGCTCCGGCGCCGTGAAGAGCTGGGCGGACATCGCCCGCGCCGTCTTCGAGGCCGCCAACGGCAACGGGGACAGGGTCGTGCCGGTATCGACCGCCGACTACTACGCGAGCGCCGAGGGCCCCGTCGCCCCGCGCCCGGTCCACTCCGCGCTCGACCTGTCCAAGCTCGAGGCTGCCGGCTTCTACATGCCCGACTGGGAGGAAGAGCTGGGGGAGTACATCAAGACGCTCTAGCCGCTATTAACTTTTCGAGAGTAAAAGCCGCCGTTCTTTAACGGCGGCTTTTCTTGTTGGTGGCTATCTGCGCAGTGGTGCCAATAGTATTTTGCGGAAGATCTACCTCTCGCTTGGCATGGAAGTAGGGTGGCCGGGCTGGTCGTCGTAGGCGTATTTGCTGTACACGTTGACCTCCCACTGCTTTTTTTCGACCTTTGCTACAGAATCTAGGATGAAGCCGGTCGCAAGGCTCAGGCCGCACAGGAACATAAACGAGGCGGCGAGCATAGCGGTGGGGAAGCGCGGGACGAGGCCGGTCTGGAAATATTCGACAACGATGGGCATGCCCAGGGCGAGGCCGAATACCGCGAACAGAAGCGCAACGAGGCTGAAGAACTTCAGCGGGCGGTAGTCCTTGAACAGCGTGCCGATCATCGCAACGACTTTAATGCCGTCGCTCACGGTGTTGAGTTTGGACTCGGAACCCTCGGGACGGTCGCGGTACTCGATGGGCACATCTTTGATGCGCCAGCGGTGGTCGACGGCGTGGATCGAGAGCTCGGTTTCGATCTGAAAGCCCTCGGAAAGCACTGGGAAGGTTTTAACGAACGGGCGGCTCATGGCGCGGTAGCCGGTCATGACGTCATCGAAGCTGTAGCCATAGATCCACTTGATCATGGCGCGGACCAGGTTGTTGCCAAAGCCGTGGAAGGCGCGCTTGTTTTCCTCGGCGTAGGTGCCGTTTGAAAGGCGATCGCCTACGGTCATGTCGGCCGTACCGTTAAGGATGGGCTCGCAGAGGGCCTTGGCCGCCTCGGCGGGGTAGGTGTCGTCGCCGTCGACCATCAGGTAGCAATCGGCGTCGATGTCGCGAAACATCTGGCGGCATACGTTGCCCTTTCCCTGACGGGGCTCAAAGCGGACCGTGGCGCCGTGCCCGGTGGCGATGCGTGAGGTATCGTCTGACGAGTTGTTGTCATAGAAATAGACCATCGCTTGCGGAAGCTCGCGGTGAAAGTCGTCGATGACTTTGCCGATCGTGGGCGCTTCGTTGTAGCAGGGGATGATGACGGCGATGGATTCAGAATTCACTCAATGCTCCTTATACGTTCAATCCTTGAAAGTATAGCCGTTTGGGCTTGGCATCCTAAGATGTGGGTTAGTTCTCCAGTTTTGTTGCGCGAATCGTTTGCATGGCCGTCGGGTCTATACTGTTCGTTTGTCAACGATTACGAGTAAAGGAGTTGCATCCGTGTCGGATCAGACAAAGCAACAAGAAACTCGCAGTCTGCCTGCGACGTTTGCTAAGAACGAATTTGAGAAGGACGCGTTTATCCTTCGTCAGCTGGTTACCAAGGATTTTAAGATCAAGTATCGCCGTAGCGTTCTGGGCGTCGCATGGTCGGTGCTCAACCCGCTGCTGATGATGATCGTCATGGCCATCGTGTTCTCGACGATTTTCGCCCAGGGCCGCAATGGCTCAATTACGCCCGAGATGTACCCGCTGTACTTGATCGTGGGTAACGTCACCTTTGCCGTCATGTCCGAGTCTACGAACCAGGCCCTGACGTCGATCGTGGGTGCTGCCCCGCTGCTCAAGAAGGTTAAGGTGCACCGCTGGGTCTTCCCAGTACAGAAGGTGCTCTTCTCGCTGGTTAACTTTGCCTTCTCGCTGGTCGCCGTTGCCATCGTTATGCTGTGGTTCCACGTTATGCCTTCTTGGCACCTGATTCTGCTGCCGGTCTGCCTACTGCTGCTTATGTGCTTCTGCATGGGCCTGGGCATGATGCTCTCCGCCCTCACGGTCTTCTTCCGCGATGTCATGCATCTGTGGAGCGTCGTCATTACGGCGTGGACTTACATTACGCCTATTTTCTGGACGACCGACTTCGTTGCGCAAATGCCGCATCTCGTGCGCATTCTGGTCTATGCGAACCCCATGTATAACTACCTGCAGTTTATGCGCGATATCTTCCTGTTCCAGACTACGCCCTCGCTTATGACGTTTGGTATGTGCGTTGCTTGGGCGGTTCTTGCGCTTGTTATTGGCTATACCGTGTTCCATAAGTCCGAGCGCAAGTTCATCCTCTACATCTAAGGAGTGCTGTGATGACTGAATCTGTTGTTGATTACAGCGAGCAGCCTCTGGCTGTCGAGGTCGACGACGTCACCATGATCTTTAACATGGCGTCCGAGTCGCTGACCAACCTCAAGGAGTACTTCATCAAGCTTGCCAAGCACGAGTTGTTCTTTGAGGAGTTTAGGGCGCTCAAGCATATCTCGTTTGATATTCATCGTGGCGAGGTCGTGGGTCTGGTTGGCACCAATGGTTCCGGTAAGTCTACGATGCTCAAGATTATCGCCGGTGTGCTTGAGCCTAGCGAGGGCAAAGTTAAGGTGCACGGTAACATTGCGCCGCTGATTGAGCTTGGTGCCGGCTTTGACCCCGAGCTGACCGCCCGCGAGAACATCTATCTGAACGGCGCCCTGCTCGGCTATACCAAGGAGTTCATCGACGCCAACTTTGACGGCATTATTGAGTTCGCTGAGCTTCAGAACTTTGTCGATATGCCGCTTAAGAACTTCTCCTCGGGCATGGTGGCGCGTATCGCCTTTGCAATCGCGACGATTACCGAGCCCGATATTCTGATCGTTGACGAGACGCTGTCCGTCGGTGATGTGTTCTTCCAGCAGAAGTGCGAGGCCCGCATCCAGCACTTTATCCAGAGCGGCGACGTGACGGTTCTGTTCGTTTCGCACTCCATGGAGCAGGTTGAGCGCATCTGCCAGCGTGCCGTTTGGATTGAGAAGGGTGACCTTCGCATGGACGGCCCGGTCAGTGAGGTCTGCAAGGCGTATCGCGAGCAGTTCAACTAGGTTATAATTACTTGCGCTTGGCCGAATTGTTTGGCTGGGCGTGCGGTTATTTGCTCCATTAGCTCAGTTGGATAGAGCAGGGGACTTCTAATCCCAAGGTCGACGGTTCGAATCCGCCATGGAGCACCATCGTTTATTAAGCCCGGACCGCTTGGTGGTCTGGGCTTTTTTCATCTTGTGTGTTGCTGGAGCCGAGCGCGAGCAAGCCGCTGCTGTTTGTTGGGGTTGGCATTTTACTTTTCGAGATGCTCTTTCAGCAGCTCCAACGCGTGGGCGTAGCCTTGGAGGCCCTCTCCGGTGATGGTGGCGAAGCAGGCCAGACGGGCGTAGCTCACCTGGCGGAAGTCTTCGCGGGTCTCGACTGCGCTAATGTGGACCTCCACAGCCGGGATGGCGACGGCTTTGAGCGCGTCCAGGATGGCCACGCTTGTGTGCGTGTAGGCGGCCGGGTTGATGACGATGCCGTCGACCTTTCCGTAAGCCTCCTGGATCTTGTCGACGATGCTGCCCTCGTGGTTAGACTGGAAGACCTCGACCTCGTCGAAGCCCTGTGCGGCACCCGCTTCCTGGCAGATCTGCACTAAGCGATCGTAGTTGTCGCTGCCGTAGATGCCTGGCTCGCGAATGCCGAGCATGTTGAGGTTGGGGCCGTTGATGACGAGTGCTTTCATGGTTGCTTCCTTTGCAGTCGAGAAACCACCACAAAGGTGCCTGTCCCCTTTGTGGCGGTTTTGGTTAGAGAGCGGGTGGGAGGGTGTCGAGGAGGGCTTGGGCAGTATTGGCGGCGCAGTCGCGTGAGTCGATGATGTAGTCGGCCCAGGCGCGGTAGCGTGGCATGCGCTGTTCAGCCAGCTTATCGATGCCGTCGCGCGCGGTGATGGGGCGGCCCTTGTGGGCGAGCTCGTCGAGCTTGCGGTTGAGCATCACGATCTGGCTATTCTGGTGCAGCAGCGGGTAGTTCTCGTCGCGTGTGACCACGCCGCCGCCGGTGGAGAGCACCAGGCCGCTGCGCTTGGAGATGTCGGCCAGCGTAGCCGTCTCCTGTTCGCGGAAGGCCGCCTCGCCGCGCTCGACGATAAAGTCGGCACAGGGCATGCCCAGACGCTCCTCGAGCGCGCGATCCAGGTCGATGTGCTCGCGGCCCGTGAGCTGGGCGATCTGCTCACCCACGCGGGTCTTGCCCGAACCCGGCATGCCGATCAGCGCGATGTTTTGTTCGCGGCGGGACAGACGCTCCGTTACGTCTAAGATGCGCTTGCGCGGGGTGACTTGACCGGTATAGCGCTCGACGGCCTGTGCCGCTTGGGCCACGAGCATCAGCAGGCCGCCAATGCAGGGGATGCCGCGACGCTCGGCATCGAGCATAAGTCCCGTGCGGGCGGGGTTGTAGACGATATCGATGACGCCCTCGAGCGCGTCGAGGCCCCCGAGCGTGCAAGGCGCGTCGGGGCAGTGGGGGAACATGCCAGCGGGCGTGCAGTTGACGAGCAACGCGGCGTCGGACTGCTGTGCGATGTTGTCATAGTTGACCTCGCTCGTGCGGCCCACGGGCACCACGGTGGCGCCCAGGTCGCCGAGCACCATGCTTGCCGTGGTGCCGGCACCGCCGGTGGCGCCAAGCACGAGGACCTTTTTGCCAGCAACCTCTACGCCCAACTCCTCGACCAGGCACTGAAAACCAAAGTAGTCGGTGTTGTCGCCGCGCAGGCGACCGTCAGGTAGGCGTGTGATGGTGTTGACGTTGCCCATGCGCTCGGCGAGCGGGCTCAGTTCGTCCAGATACTCCATGACGGCACGCTTGTAGGGGATGGTCACGTTGGTACCCTCCCATTCGTCGCCCGTCATAAAGGCCGCGAGGTCCTCGGGCTCGCGCTCAAAACGCACGTACTCAAGCTCCGCCAGCTCTTTGTAGATGGTCGGGGTGTAGCTGTGGCCCAGCACGCGGCCCAGCACGCCGTAGGGGCGGGTTGCGGCGGTATCGGTCATCTAGAGCACCTCCGTGTAGCTGCCAAAGTAGGTGAAGCTCTCGCACACGTCGTCGATGGAATCGAGCAGGTCGTCGAGGGCCTTGCTGCCAAAGGGGCAGTCCAGATCAAAGTAGAACATAAACTCAAAGTCGCGGCCGGGGATGGGGCGGCTCTCGAGCTTGATGAGGTTGATGTTGAGTGCGTAGAAGCGCTCGAGCACGCGATAGAGGGCGCCCGGCTCGTTGGCCGTGGTGATCATGAGCGAGGTGCGATTAGCGCCGGGGTAGACGCGCGGCTCGCGGCCGATGACGACAAAGCGCGTGTAGTTGTTGTCCGAGTCTTGGATATTGGGCTCCAGCACCTCGAGGCCATACAGCGTGGCACAGCTGCGCGAGGCGATGGCGGCGACGTCGGTGCGCTCGGAGTTGGCGACCATCTCGGCCGACATGGCCGTGTTTGGGTACTTGGTGGCGTGCAGGTCGTGGGACTCGATAAAGCCGGCACACTGGGCAATGGCTTGGCCGTGGCTGTAGACCTCGCGCACGTCGGCGAGCTTGGTGCCGGGCTTGACGAGCAAGTTGTGGTCGATCTTGAGGCGAAGCGAGCGCACGATGTGGAAGTCGAACTGGGCGAGCAGGTCGTAGACGGCGTTGACCGAGCCGGCGGTGGAGTTCTCGATGGGCAGCACGCCAAACTCGCAGAAGCCGTCGCGCACAGCGCGCATAACGCCTTCGAAGGTCTCGAAAAACGCGATGTCGGGCACGTCGAAGAGTTTGCACGCGGCGATCTGGCTATAGGCACCCTCCACGCCCTGGCAGGCAACGGTGGCCGTTTGAGGGAAGGCCGTGTCGGAGACTGCAGCCGTGGCGTGGGCCTTTTGCGAGACGGTGATGCCCTTGAGCTCGTTGATGTAGCGCTGCTGCTCGGCCTTGCTCATGCTCATGAGGAGACGGAACAGGGTGATGGTCTGCGCCTCGTAGCGCTCGGGCGCGCGGCTGGCGAGGTTGTTGAGCTTGGAGCGCTCACGGGCGGGGTCGAAGACGGCCTTGCCCATCTCGATTTTTGACTTGGCGACCTCGGTGGCAATGTCCATGCGCTCGATAAAGCTGTTGAGGAGCGTGGTGTCGATGCCATCGATGGTCTGGCGAATATCGGCAAGGTCCATGGAGGCCCCTTTCACGTATGGCAGAGTTGACGGGCAAATCAGGTGAGTCGGGTTAGAGCTGGCCTGCGTCCTCAAGGAGGGCGTCCCAGATGGCGAGCGCCGCGGCTGCTTCGGCAACGGGGGCAGCTCGGGGGACGATACAGGGGTCGTGGCGGCCGTGGACCGAGAGCTCGGCATTTTCCATAGCGTCCATGTCCACCGTCTGCTGCTCGCGGCCAATGGAGGGCGTCGGCTTCACGGCCATACGCCACATGACGGGTGCGCCGGTGGAGATGCCGCCCAGAATGCCGCCGGCGTTATTGGACTCGACTGCAATGTCGCCGGTCTCTGCATCAACGCGGTATGGGTCGTTGTTCTCGCTGCCGCGCATGGCGGCCACGGCAAAGCCCATGCCAAACTCCACGCCCTTTACGGCGGGAATGCCAAACGCGATTTGCGCGATGCGGTTCTCGATGCCGTCGAACATGGGGTCGCCGATGCCCGTGGGAAGCCCGTAAATGCCGCACTCCACGATGCCGCCGATGCTGTCGAGCTCGTCGCGCGCGGCAAGAATCTCCTCGCGCATGCGGCCGGCTGCGGCGGCGTCAATGCACGGCAGATCGTTCGTAAGGATCGCCTTGCGGTCGGCCTCGCGATAGACCATATCGTCCATCGGCAGGTCGGAGATGCCGCCGATCTGCGCGACGTGCGCCATGACCTGAATGCCGCGGGCCTCGAGCGCCTGCAGCGCGATCCCGCCGGCGATGCATAGAGGGGCCGTCAGACGGCCGGAGAAGTGCCCGCCGCCGGCGACGTCGTGCATGTTGTGGTACTTCACACGCGCCGGAAAGTCTGCGTGCCCAGGGCGGGGCTTGCGGCGCAGCTCGGAGTAATCCTTGGAGCGCGTGTTGGTGTTCTCGATAATCGCGGCGATGGGCGCGCCGGTGGTATGTCCATCGACCACACCGGCGATGATATGCGCGGCGTCGGCCTCGCGGCGTTTGGTCGCGGTCTCGTCGCGGCCGGGGGCGCGACGGTCGAGGAAGGCCTGCAGCTTCTCTTGGTCCACGGCGATGCCCGCCGGGATGCCATCGAGCGAGCAGCCGATAGCGGGAGAGTGCGACTGGCCGAAGATGCTTAAGTGCAAGACGTTGCCAAAGGTCGAGGACATGCTATTCCTCCTCGAGCGCGACCTTGCCGCCCAGCAGGCGGTAGTGGTCGAAGAAATCGGGATAGGACTTGTTGACGGCCTCGGCGCCGTGGATTACGACCTCGCCGGTGGCGCGGCTCGCGGCGATGGCGGCCATCATGGCGATACGGTGGTCGTTGTGCGAATCGACCTCACCGCCGGTGAAGGCATCGACGCCCTTGATGATGAGGTCGTCGCCGGCAATACGCACCTGCGCGCCCAGCGCGGTGAGCTCGCGGGTGGTTGTGGCCAGGCGGTCGGATTCCTTGATACGCAGACGGGCGCAATCGCGGATGAACGTGCGGCCCTGAGCCAGCGAGGCCACGGCCGAGATAACGGGCACCAGGTCGGGGATGTCGTGGGCGCTCATCTCAAAGCCGGCGAGCTTGTCGGACTGCACGGTGGCGGCGTTGGTGGAGCGCACGATGCGGGCGCCAAAGCGCGAAAGCGCGGCAAGCACGTTGCGGTCGCCCTGCGCGGAGCTCAGCGACACGCCCTCCACGGTGATGGGGTCGGTGCCGATGGCGCCAGCGCACAACCAAAAGGCGGCGTTGGACCAGTCGCCCTCGACGGCCACGCTGCCGGGCGTGCGGTACGAGCCACTGCTCACGCGGAAGTTCGTGACCTCGGGCTGACCGTCCTTGGCGGGAATGCGCTCGACGTTGACCTCAACGCCAAAGGCCTTCATGGCCTGGATCGTTAGGTTGATGTAGGGGCGGCTCTCAATGAGGCCGGTCACCTGCACACAGGAGGGCTGGGCGAGCAACGGGGCTGCCAGCAGCAGGCCCGAGATGTACTGCGAGCTTACGTTGCCCGGCAGCACAAAGGTGCCCGGGCGCATGCGTCCGCTTGTCTTGAGCGGAAAACCGCCCAGACCCTGTAGGTCGCAGCCGGCGGCGATGATCTCGTCCGAGAGCGGGGAGAGCGGGCGTGCGCCCAGACGACCCTGACCCACAAAAGTTGCTTCTGCGCCCAGCGCGCAGGCGACGGGCAACATAAAGCGGAGCGTGGAGCCGCTTTCGCCGCAGTCAAGCGTTCCGCCGGCAAGTGCCTTGAGCAGGCCAAACTCAATACTCTTCATAGTGGGATGGACCTGGAAGCCGTCCTCGACGGTCTCGATGCGAGCGCCCAGTGCCGTAAGGCAACGCACCGTGGCCTCGATGTCGGCGCAGGTGGTGTTGCAGGTAACGTGCGTCTCGCCGTTGGCAAGCGCAGCGCAGATGATGAGGCGATGCGCCATCGACTTGGACGCGATGGCGGGAACGGTGCCCTTAAGCGGGGACGGGGTGATGCGGGCTAGCATGCGGATGCGTCTCCCTTCTGGCCGAGGCCCTCGGCAATTAAATCATGGAAAGTGGAAAGCGGCGTGCGGTCGATGCTGCAGCGGCCAATGCCGTGCGGAATCACCAGGTCGATGGTGTCGCCCGCGCGCTTCTTGTCGTGGAGCGCTTCGGCAAAGACGGCATCGGCATCTAGGTCGCAGCGGGTCTTGAGGCCATGGCGGGCGCAGAGCTCCTCAATACGACCGGGCAGTGCAGCATCGCAAACGCCGTGCAGGGCCGCGGCGCGCGTGATAATGCCCATGCCGATCGACACGCAGTTGCCGTGTCCGAGCTCAAAGTGCTCGCAAGCCTCGACGGCGTGTCCGGCGCTGTGTCCAAAGTTGAGGAGCTTGCGCTGGTTGGTTTCGCGCTCGTCGGCGACGACCACGGCGCGCTTGATGTCGATATTGCGGGCGATGATGAGTGCTACGCGGGCCACATCGCGGTTGAGCAGCTCCAGCGTGAGCGGGGTCTTCTCCAGCTCGGCGAAAAGCTCCGGGTCGGCGATCACGGCGTGCTTGACGACCTCGCCGCAGCCGTCGGCGAACTGCTCGGGCGTGAGGGTGGCCAGGCACCCCACGTCGGCGATAACCACGCTCGGCTGCCAAAAGGCGCCGGCCAAGTTCTTGCCGGCAGCCAGGTCGATGGCGGTCTTGCCGCCCACCGACGAATCCACCATGGCGAGCAGGCTCGTCGGGATCTGCACAAACTTGCAGCCGCGCATGTAGGTCGCGGCCACAAAGCCCGCCACATCGCCCACGACGCCGCCCCCGAGTGCCACGATCACGTCGGAGCGCGAAAGCTCGTGCTCGGCCACAAACTCCAAAATGGCAACATAGGTTTCGGCGCGCTTATGGGCCTCGCCGGCCTCGAAGGTGCAGATGCTCACCTCGTAGCCTGACGCCTCCAGGCTCTGCTTAACGGGCATCTGGTAGAGCGGGCCCACGTTGGTGTCCGTCACGATGACGGCCTTGGTGCCGCCGGCAGTGGCGCGCACGAGCGGTCCCGCCTGCTCCAGCAAAAACGTGCCAACATGCACCTGGTAGGGGCGTGCAGTGTCGATATCGATGGTAATCGCCATAAGCTTCGGTCCTTTCGACCTGGCGTGATAGGTGGTCTAGTGGGAGGCCTCGTCGTCGAGTGCGCGCTTAATGCGGTCGCCCTCGGCAAGGAGATTCTCCAGATAGCGCTGGTCGCGCTCCTTGAGCGCACGGCTGTAGGCGCCAAGCGACTCGATCAGATGGTCGATCTCGAAGGCGAGCGCGTCGGCGTCGTCGATCATGAGCTCGGACCACATTTGCGGGTTGAGGTGCGCCACACGGGTGAGATCGCGATAGCTACCGGCCGAAAAGCCGTGGTGGACCTGGGCAGTGGGGCTTTTGACGTAGGCGTTGGATACCACGTGCGCAAGCTGGCTCGTGAAGGCGATGACGCGGTCGTGCTCGGCGGCGCTGGTCACGCTGAACTTGCCAAAGCCCAGGGGGCGCACCATCTCGCGCACCTGGCCCAAAAGCTCCAGCTTAAGTGCATCGTCCACCGCGGGTGGCACGAGCACGAGCGGGGCGCCCTGGAACAGGTCGGCGCGGGAGTGCGCATAGCCCGAGTACTGCGTGCCCGCCATGGGGTGCGCACCCACAAAGTAAAAGCCGTGCTCGCGGGCAAGCTCAAAGGCGCGCTCGCACACGATGCCCTTGACACCCACCGTGTCGATCACCACGGGACCCATGATGGCGTCGGTGTCGGTGGCGTCGGCGAGCGCCTGGGCGTGCGCCTCGAGCCACTCGATGCATGCCTCGGGATAGCAGGCAAGGACGATGATGTCGCATTCGCCGAGTGTCTTGTCGTTGAGCTCTCCGGCGACAGTGCCCATGCTGGCGGCCGTCATGACATCGTCATCGGGGTCCCAGGCCAGCACGCGAACGCCCGCCTGCGCATAGCCGCGGGCAAAACTGCCGCCGATGAGGCCCAGGCCCACGATGCCGGCGCACTTAGGGCCGCCCTGGTTAACGCGCGCGTTTCTCACCGTACCCACGGCTACTCCACGGTTCCTTGGCAGACAACCTCGCGGATGGCTCGGATGCGGCGCATGGTGTCGTCGAACTGATCGGGGGTGAGGGCCTGGGCGCCGTCGGACCAGGCGCGGCTCGGCTCGTCGTGGACCTCGATCTCCAGGCCGTTGGCACCGCAGGCGGTCGCGGCGAGCGCCATGGGCTCGACGTAGCGGGTGTAGCCGGTGGCGTGGCTGGGGTCGGCGACGACGGGCAGGTGCGACAGGTGGTGCAGCACCGGCACGGCGTTGAGGTCGAAGGTATTGCGGGTGCGGGTCTCGAAGGTGCGGATGCCGCGCTCACACAGGATGACGTTGTCGTTGCCCTCGCTCATGATGTACTCGGCGGCCATAAGCAGCTCATCGATCGTGCCGGACATGCCGCGCTTGAGCAGAATCGGGGTCTGAGTCTTGCCGACCTCCTTGAGCAGGGGGAAGTTCTGGGCGTTGCGGGCGCCGATCTGCATGACGTCAATCTTCTTGTCCAAGAAGACCTGCACGTCGCGTGGATCCATGATCTCGGTGACGATCGGCATGTCGAGCTCGGCAGACGCCTCGCACAGCAGGTCGAGGCCGGCGGGGCCCATGCCCTGGTAGGCGTAGGGGGAGGTGCGGGGCTTGTAGGCACCGCCGCGCAGCATCGTGGCGCCGGCGGCCTTCACGCGGCGTGCGATGCGGATGAGGTTCTCGCCCTCGACGGAGCAGGGACCGGCGATGACCTGGAACTGGTCGCCACCGATCTTGACGCCGTGACCGCAGTCGATGACGGAGTCCTCGGGGTGGAACTTGCGGTTGGCACGCTTAAAAGGCTCGGAGACGCGTTGCACGCGCTCGACGACATCCATGGATTCGAGCAGGAACGGGTCGATCTTGGTCGTATCGCCCACCAGGCCGATGATGGTCTCGTTCTCGCCGCGCGAGACATCGGTCTTCAGGCCCTTTTTCTCAATCCAGCTGACGATATGGCTGACGGCCTCGTCGCTGGCGCTCTGCTTTAAAATAGCAATCATGGTGTGCCTCTCACCTCGATGGATAACCCTTGCAAAAACGGCCCGCATCGCGAGCCGTGTATATATGGTGCATGAGAGTTTATACTATCTGACTCGCTTTTGCCTTCTAAAGTGGGCCGTTGCGCCGCGTCTTCCTCGGAATTGCAAAGCTTTTTCTTTTATTTTGATAGCCCGTGGTGCACTTGGGTATAATGCCAAACGTTGGCCCTATTAGCTCAGGGGATTAGAGCGTCTGCCTCCGGAGCAGAAGGCCGTTGGTTCGAATCCAACATGGGGCACCATCGAACGTAAGACCGTCCGAACCTCGCATGGTCCGGGCGGTTTTTCTTATACCGACGCGACGTGATGGGACGTGGTATGGCAGCAACGGATATCGAGCGCGGACTCTCGACCGCCGAGGTCGAGGAGCGCATCGCCGCCGGTAAGATCAACCGCAACATGGAGCGCAAGACCAAGTCGGTCAAAGAGCTCATCATCGAGAACCTCTGCACGCTGTTCAATTTGATCAACGTGATCTTGGCGTTCCTGGTCATTTTGACCGGTTCGTTTAAGAATCTGACGTTCCTGTTCGTGGTGTTCTTGAACACCGCTATCGGCGTCATTCAGTCCATGCGTTCCAAGAAGATGGTCGATAAGCTCACGCTTCTGACCTCTAAGAAGGCCATCGCGGTGCGCGACGGTGCCGAGGTGGAGCTCGACTTGGACCAGATCGTGCTCGACGACATCATCCGCCTGGGGCGCGGCGATCAGATTCCCGCTGACGCCGTGGTGGTTTCGGGCGAGGCGCTCGTGAACGAGAGCCTGCTGACGGGCGAGAGCGACCTTATTAAGAAACAGCCCGGTTCCGAGCTCATGAGCGGCAGCTTTATCGACTCGGGCCTGCTGCGCGCCCGCGTGATCCATGTCGGCGCCGACAACTACGTGGCCAAAATTAATAACGAGGCCAAGTACGTCAAAAAGGTCAATTCCGAGATCATGAACGCGCTTAACGCCATCGTGCGCTTTGCGAGCATCATCATGATCCCGCTCGGTTTGGCGTTGTTTGCCTCGAGTGTGAGCGAGCTGTGGGATGCCGCGGGAACCCCGGGCGATAGCGCACTTTCGTGGTGCTTCTCCGAGCTGTTGGCTGGTCATGTGCCTTCGTCGGCGCTGCTGTCCACGGTGGGCGCCCTGCTGGGCATGATCCCGCAAGGCCTGGTGCTGCTGACCTCGTCGGTGCTCGCCATCGCCACGGTGCGCCTGGCCCGCCGCAAGGTGCTGGCGCAGCAGCTCTACTGCATCGATACGCTCGCTCGCGTCGACGTGCTGTGCCTGGACAAGACGGGCACCATCACGTCGGGCCGCATGGAGGTCGAGGGCACGTATCCGCTGCCGGTTGAGGGCGTGAGCCTAGGCGCCGGCTCGGACGAGGCGGCCGTTCCCGTCGATACCACAGTGCTCGATTTTGCGCTGGCTAACGTCGCGCGTGCGACTTCGGCCGATGCCAACGAGACCTGCCAGGCGCTGCTCAACTATTACGCCGATCGCCCGGTCGAGGTGTCTGAGCCGCTGTCGGTCATTCCGTTCTCGTCCTCCAAAAAGTGGAGCGGCGCGTCGTTTGCGCAGGGCTCCTATGTGATGGGTGCCGCGCAGTTTGTGCTCTCTGATCGTGTGTTTTCGCAGGTCGAGAACCGTGTCGCCGAGCTTGCCGATACCTGCCGCGTGCTCGTGGTAGCGCGCGTGGACGGCTTTACGCCCGATGGCGATATGGTGGGCGAGGCCGAGCCCGTGGGCTTTGTAACCATCCGCGACGAGATTCGTACCTCGGCGGCCGAGACCATCGGCTACTTTAACGAGCAGGGCGTGACCCTCAACGTGATCAGCGGCGACGACCCGCGTACGGTGTCGTCGATCGCGCGCGTGGTGGGCGTGCCGGGGGCGGACGCTTATGTGGACGCCACGACGCTCGATACGCCGGCCAAGCTCGATGCCGCAGTGGACCGCTACCATGTCTTTGGTCGTGTGACCCCGCAGCAGAAGCGTGAGCTCGTGCAGGCGCTCAAGCGCCGCGAGCACACCGTGGCCATGACGGGCGACGGCGTCAACGACGTGCTGGCGCTCAAGGAGGCCGACTGCTCCGTGGCCATGGCGGCCGGCTCCGATGCCGCGCGCAACGTGGCCGAGATCGTACTCGTCGACAACGACTTTGCCTCGATGCCCGCCGTGGTGGCCGAGGGCCGTCGCTCCATCAACAACCTGCAGCGTTCGGCCTCGCTATTCCTGACCAAGACGCTGTTCTCGATGGGCCTGGCGGCGCTGTGTATCGCGCTGCCGCCGTACCCCTTCGAGCCTATCCAGATGACGCTCATCAACTTCTTTTGCATCGGCGCGCCGGGCTTTGTGTTGGGCCTGGAGCCCAACAACGCCCGCGTGAAGGGGTCATTCTTGACCAACGTACTCAAGCGCGCACTGCCGGCGTCGATTGCGGTCATTTTGGCTGCGGCGCTCGATATCTTTGTGGCGCGCGTGTTTGGCTTTAGCCAGCTCACACTGTCTACGATGTGCCTGCTTACGTCGTGCGCGGCGAGCGTCAGCCTGATCTGGCGCATCTCGCAGCCTCTCACGCCCTTACGTGTGGTGCTATTTGTGTTTGTAGTCGCCGGCATCCTGGTGGGCGTTATCGGATTCCCGGAGCTGCTGTCTATTGCCAACCTGTCGATAGGCCAGATGGTTATCTTGGCTGTCATCGTGGTCTTTACCTGCTCGGTGTTCTTTAAGCTCGCCACGATGATGGATTCGCTCAAGCCGCGTCGTCGTCATGCCGCAACTGGTTTTGGCCGTGGTGTGCGCGTTCACCTGGGTCGCGGTGGCGGCAAGGTGAGCTCGACGGGTTCGACGGCCGAACGTTTTGCCAAGCGCGTCGCCGCCGACATGGCGCAGCGCCGCGAAGATCGCACCGCTCGCGAGGCCGAGGCCCGCGCACTCGAGGGCGTGGCCCAGGCCCAGCCCAAGAAAAAGAAGAGTACCGGAGCTAAGCGCTCTCGTGTGACCAAGTCCGCCCAAGGCATCAAAGTCTCGATGCCAAGCAAAAAGAAGAAGTAGCTACGCGCCCTGGCGATGTTGAATTGGTGCCTTGTTCCTGTGGGGCCGTGGCGATGTTATGCTCTAACCTCGATTGTTTGAATTGCTTCGAAAAGAGGATGCCGTGATCTGCCCGCATTGCCTTAAGACTATCGAGGACGGCGCCTCGTTCTGCCCCTACTGCAACGCCTATGTGGGTCCGGGCGATGGTCCCGAGCACACCGAGTTCGTGTTCTGTGAGGGCTGCGGTGCCCGTCTTTCTCCGCATGATCGCACGTGCCCAAAATGCGGACGCCCTGCTCCGGGTATCCTCTCCGAGGACGCGGCCGCATCCGACCTGGCAGCGGGCCGCACGGCGGGCTTTCCGCGCCTAACGCAAGAGCAGATCGATACCGAGGTGCCTCATGCGCCCGCCTCGGCTGCCGCGGTTCTTTCGGACGCCGCCGATCCTAACGAGACCTGCGTGCTGCCGGCTTTCGATAAGGATTTCGGTATCCCCAAGGTCGATATTCCCACGCCCGTTTCCCTGCATGACGATGCTCAAAAACCCAAGCGCAAGGTGCATCCCGACGAGGACGCCTATCACAAGCACAAGCGTCATATCCCCAAGCCGCTCATCGTCATCGCGGTCCTTGCCGTCGTTTGCGGCGGTGCCTATTGGTTCGTGACGGCCGATCCCATGGGTGTCATGCCTGCCTTCTACGACCAGTTTGGCCAGGCTGCGCAGACGACCTTCCCCACGCGCCAAAAGGGCGAGGCGACTGAGGACGATACCAAGCAGGACGATTCTGCCGAGGTGGTCCAGGAAGAAACCGTGCTCACCGATGATCAGCTCTATACCAGACTCGACGGTCTGTATCAGACCATCGTGTCCTACGGTGATGAGGACCAGATCGGCGAGGTCATCGATTCCTTTAACAACGGCTATCTCCGAACGCCGCTGTCCACCCGCCAGGAGCTGTCGCAGAGTGCCTACGCCCTGCGCGACCAGATCAAAAAGACGCAAGATGAGCTTAACAACCTTAAGTATCAGGACGATACGGTCTATGCGGACGACATCGCCCACTTAAAGCAGCTTGCCGAGTGGATGTACGAGCGTGTCGACGTGATCTGTCAGAGCTGGGACATCTCGCTGGCCATTCCCGATGGTGAGTCGATGAGTTCCCACCAAAGCGATATCCTGGCGCCCATCGCGCAGGGCGGCAACAGCGCACTGAACCAGTACGACGCCAATGTGGGTTCCTGGAAGCCGCAGCAGCGTTCCTAAAATTAGTTCGCCATAGTCGGCATAACCTACGTGCGCAATTGATGTAAGCGCATGCTTATTGCTACAATTCGTACAAATATGCTTTAAACGCACGAGGAAGGAACCACATGTTTGGTTTTAAGAAAGAGCTCTACACGCCCGAGTATCAGCTTGCCGGCGACGAGTGCGCCGTTATCGAGACGTCGAAGGGTACCATCAAGGTCAAGTTTGACGGCGAGGGCGCTCCCATTCATGTCGCGAACTTCTGCGAGCTTTCTACGATGGGCTTCTATGATGGCCTTAAGTTCCATCGCTATGTGCCCGGTTTTGTCATCCAGGGCGGCGACCCCAATACCCGCGATATGTCCGGCGCCGACGTCGCCGCTGGTCTTGAGGGCCCCGACGGCATGCCCGGTACCGGTGGCCCCGGCTACTGCATCAAGGGCGAGTTTGCCACCAATCCGCGCAACAGCCATGTCGATGGTGCCCTTGCCATGGCACGCTCCATGGACCCCGATTCCGCGGGTTCGCAGTTCTACTTCTGCCTGGGCGCCCAGCATAACCTCGATTCCGGTTACACCGTCTTTGGTACCACGGTCGAGGGTCTCGATGTGATTTCGCAGCTGCGTGCCGGCGACGAGATCGTCCATGTCGAGATCGTTCACGAGTAAAGGGGACTTCCTTGAATAGCCAGCTGATCCAACAGGGCCGCGCCGCTTACCGCGCGGGTGATTTTTCCGCTGCAGCCCAGATGCTTGGGGCGGCAAAGACTCCCGATGAGATTATGGGCGAGGCCGATCACCTTCGTGGCAACGCCTTGATGCACCTGGGCATGTATGCCGAGGCCGCCGAGGCTTATGCTGCCGCCCTCAACGACGGCACCTACGGCAAGCGCGGCGCGCTGCTCACCAACCGCGGCAAGGCGCTCGCCGCCGTGGGCGACTACACGACGGCCGCCCAGGCGTTCTCTGCTGCTACGCAGGATGCTTCCTATGCCACGCCGTTCAAGGCCTATCTGGGCCTGGGCAATGCGCTGTTCCAGTCGGGCGATTATGCCAACGCAGGTACTGCCTTCCGTCAGGCTGCCATCGACGGCGCCAATCCGGCTCCTGCCGCCGCACTCGGCAAGCTCGGTCGTTGCTTCATTAAGCTCGGCCGTCCGGCGGATGCCGTGGAGACCTACCGTACGGCTATCGACTTTGCCGGTCCCCGTGACGACACGCGCGCGCTCAACGCCGGCATGGGTCAGGCGCTTTCTGCCGCCGGCCGTCCCTCCGACGCACTCGACGCCTTTAACGCCGCTACTGCCGATGGCATCTACCAGCTTACCTCCGAGCAGGCCGATGAGCTTGCCCGCGTGCACGATTCGCTTGCCGCGCTGTCTGCCCAGACGGCTATGGCCACGGCTCCGGCGCCTGCGATGGACGCTCCTGCCGTCGATCCGCTCGATCCTACGGGCGCGACCGGTCAGTTTATGCCCGATCCCTCGGACACCGGCTTCTTTACACTGTCAGAGTCCGAGATGGTCCAGCAGGACCGTCAGGATCGTAAGCAGGCCAAGGTCCGTCGTCGCCATCGCCACACGGGTCTCAAAGTCTTCATCGTGCTGCTTCTGCTCATTTTGATTGCTGCGGGTGGTCTGGGCTTTGCCTACACGCGCGGCTTTGGCTTCCCCTCGCAGGAGTCGGTTATCACCGATCTGTTCCAGGCTGCCGGCGACGGTGACACCGCAAAGGCCGAGTCTTGCCTGGCCTCGAGCCTGTCCGAGGACGCCAAGTCGATGATCATCTCCTCGATTCCGCAGGGCGCCACCGTGTCCGTCGAGGGCATGGATCAGTCCATGACCGAGACGACTGCCAAGGTCAAGGCTTCGCTGTCCAAGGGCGGCGAGCAGGAGTACACCGTCAAATTCGTGCGCTCCGACAATCATATCGGCTGGGCCGTTTCCTCGCTCGATATGGATTTCTCGGCTGCTGACAACCAGTAGTGACCTTATGGGATTTAGCTTTGCCCGGCGCTTCACCGCAAGTGAGGTGCCGGGCTTGCGCTAGTATCATGAGCTAGTAGTTTTCCAGCAATCATCCAACACATCAGGAGTTGCGTTGTTTTCTTTGATGGATATGTTCTTCGGTAGCTATGCGGGCGATCTTGCCATCGACCTCGGCACCGCAAATACGCTTGTCTCCGTGCGCGGCAAGGGCATCGTCATTCGCGAGCCCTCTGTTGTCGCCATCGACAAGAACGACGAGCGCATCCTGGCGGTCGGTATCGAGGCAAAGCGCATGCTCGGCCGTACGCCCGGCAACATCGTGGCCGTTCGTCCCCTGAAGGACGGCGTCATCGCCGACTTCGATGTTACCGAGGCCATGCTTCGCTACTTTATCGACAAGGCTTCCGAGAAGCGCTATCCGTGGACCCCGCGTCCGCGCGTTGTCGTTTGCGTTCCCTCCGGCGTCACGTCGGTCGAGAAGCGTGCCGTCTTTGAGGCTACGATCCAGGCCGGCGCTCGCCAGGCCTACCTGATCGAGGAGCCCATGGCTGCTGCTATCGGCGCCGACCTGCCTGTCGAGGAGCCCACCGGCTCCATGGTCATCGACATCGGTGGCGGTACCACCGAGGTTGCCGTTATCGCTATGGGCGGCATCGTCGTCTCGCAGTCCATCCGTATTGCCGGCGACGAGTTCGATCAGGCCATCCTCACGCACGTTCGCGATGCCTACAACCTTGCCATCGGCGAGCGTACGGCAGAGGACATCAAGATCAAGGTCGGTTCCGCCGTGCCGCTCAAGGACGAGCTCGACGTCGAGGTCAACGGCCGCGACGTGATCACCGGTCTGCCCAAGACCGTGCGCATCGAGAGCGAGGAGATTCGTCGCGCGCTCAACAAGCCGCTCGACGAGATGGCCAAGGCCGTCAAGGACGCACTCGACGCTACGCCTCCCGATCTTGCCTCGGACCTTATGTACTACGGCATTTTGCTGACTGGTGGCGGCGCGCTGCTGCGCGGTCTCGACGTGCGCCTGCGCGATGAGACCGGTGTTTCGGTCAACGTCAGCCCCACGGCGCTCGATAACGTCGTTAACGGCTGTGCCCGCGTGCTCGAGGCCAATGCGTTTGATGGCGGCTTCGTCCAGACCAATGCTTAATTTCCAAAAGGTGGATTCCATTTGGCACGATCTTCGGGTTTCTCCACAAATCTGAATACCAAGCGACAATCAACGGGTATGCGCCCGTTGATTGTTTTCAGCCTGATTTCGGTGTTGCTGCTCACGTTTTACATCCGCGAGGGCGAGGCAGGGCCGATTCATGCCGTGCGTTCGGGCGTAACGACGATTACCTCTCCGGTGCGCTTTGTGGGCTCGGCTGTGGCGGCTCCCTTCAATGCGATTGGCAACGTGTTCTCTAACCTAACGGCGTCGCAGGACACGCTCGACGAGCTCAAGAAGCAAAATGAGGAGCTGACCTCTAAGGTCGCCGAGCTTTCTGAGGCTCAAAAGACTGCCGAGCGCCTGGAGGGCCTGGTCGGGCTGCAATCGACCTACAACCTCAAATCGACCGCAGCTCGTATCGTTGGTGCCTCCGGCGATGCCTGGACCTCGACCGTTACCATCGACAAGGGCTCTGCCGACGGCCTTACCATCAACATGCCCGTGACGAGTTCTGCCGGTGTTATCGGCCAGATTATCGAGGTATCGGCCAAGACCTCTACCGTGCGCCTGATTGGCGACGAGAACTCGGGCGTGTCCGCCATGGTGCAGGACACGCGCGCCCAGGGTATGCTGCAGGGTCAGGCTGACGGCACGCTGCGTCTTGAGTACGTGAGCGTCGACTCCGATGTTAAGGTTGGCGATATCATCGTGACCTCTGGCATCGGTGGCGTGTTCCCCAAGGGCCTTCCGCTTGGCACCGTCTCGTCGGTTGAGAAATCGTCAAACGACGTGTACTACACCATTGTGGTGCGCGCTCAGACCACGGCCGAGAACAACGAGGAAGTGCTGGTCATCACCTCGCTGACCGACGAACAGTCGGCCTCGGATGAGGACGTGAGCACGGCCAACAGCACGCCGCAGGGAACGTCGCGCGATGCTGCGACCAAGACGAAGGACGAGAGCTCGGATGACAGTTCCGACACGTCCGAGACGACCGATTCTGGCTCGAGCGAATAGGGGGCATGTCCATGGATCTACACGAGCAGGGGATGAGCTCCCGCACGTTTGTAATCGCCGCCATTGTGTGTGTGCTGCTGCAGGCAGGCCTGGCACCGCAGATCTCCATTGCGGGAGGTCGCGTCAACTTCATGATTATCCTGGTGTGCCTAAGCGTGTTCTCGGGCGACCCGACCCGTGCCGTCGTGTGCGGTTTTTGCAGCGGCTTGTTTTATGACCTGTCCGCTGCCGTGCCGGTGGGCGTTATGTCGCTCCTGCTGACCGTGGGTTCTTTTGCCCTGGTGCACAGCGCCGTCGGTCAGACGGGCGGTACCCCGAGTGCGCGCGGCGTCACCGTGGGCGCCTTTGCGCTCGTCATTAATGTGATCTACAGCATCATCTTGCTGTTTATGGGTTTGGAGACGAGCTTTGTCGTGGCGATCTTCGGCCATGCGCTGCCGTCCTCGATCCTGACGGGTCTGGTTGCCATTCCGTTTTTGATGTCCGGCGTCGTGCCGCAGTCCGGCTATGGATTCTCCGCACGTGGCGGACGCCAGACGGGTATGCGCTTTAAGCCCAAGACCCGCAAGCTCAAATAGGGGAGGCCCGTAGATGTCTTCCCAGATGACGGTTATTATCGCCGGTATCGTGCTGGTTGTGGCCATCGTGGTCGCGCTGGTCATCATGCGTCGAGGCGATTCCCGTTTTACCTACGATACACAGCATGGAACGGCCCCGCGCGCCACCGAGGGCGAGGGCAATACCGCGGCGACCGCCTTTAAGGGCCGCTTTTCCATCCTCACCACGGGTGTGGGCGCGATGTTTGCGGCACTTGCCGTCAAGCTGTGGGGCATGCAGATGGTCTCGTCGGACTATTACGAGAAGCAGGCCAATAGTAATCAGACTCGCACCGTTACCACACCCGCTGTGCGCGGCCGCATCCTCGACCGCAATGGCGTGGCGCTTGTCCAGAATCGTCCCTCACTTGCTGTCGTGGCCTACCGCGACCTTGCCGAGGATGAGGTTCTGGTTCGCCATCTTGCCAACGTGCTTGGAATGCCTTATGTGGCGGTCCTTCGCAATATTCAGGACAATACAGAGGGCGCTCAGAGCCTGCATACCATCGCGACGGACGTCCGTCGCTCCACGGTTGCCTATATCAAGGAACACGCCGGCGAGTTCCCGGGCGTCAAGATTGTCGAGCGTACCGAGCGCCAGTATCCATACGGCGAGACGGCATGCCATATCTTGGGCTATACCGGCACCATTACCTCCGAGCAGCTCGAGGCCCAGAATAAGAAAACCTCTGGCGATGATGATGCTTCTGCTGGCAAGATTACGTACCAGTCGGGCGATATCGTGGGCCAGGCGGGCGTTGAGAGCTACTACGAAAACCTGCTGCAGGGTATTCGTGGCGAGCAGACCGTCAAGGTCGATGCCTCGGGCAATGTGACCGGTCAGGCCGGCGCCGTGCCCGCGAAGGCCGGCTCCGACATTAAGCTCACGCTCGACCTTAAGATCCAACAGGCCTGTGAGACGGCGCTGGCGAGCGCTATCGAGCTTGCCAAGACCACTGGCTACAGCAATGCCGGCAACGGCGCTGTGGTGTGTCTCGATCCCAACAATGGCGAGATCCTGGGCATGGCGAGCCAGCCCAAGTTCGATCCGTCCGTCTTTATCGGCGGCGTCTCAAATGACGTGTGGACCGAGCTCAATGATGACAAGGGTTCGCACCCGCTGCTCAACCGCGCCATTAGCGGACAGTACATGTCGGCTTCGACCATCAAGCCGCTCTCGGCACTGGCCGGTCTTGAGTTTGGAACCTACACTTCAACGCAGACAACTAACTGCACGGGCTATTGGACGGGCCTGGGCAAGGCTTGGGGCAAGCGCTGCTGGCTGACGTCTGGCCACGGCACCATGACGCTGCAGTCGGGTATCGCCAACTCGTGCGACCCCGTCTTCTACGACATGGGCAAGGCCTTCTTTTATGACGAGCAACATTCCGAGGGCCTGCAGGAGGTCTTTCGTCGCTGGGGCCTAGGCAAGACCTGCGGTATCGATCTGCCGAGTGAGGGCGCGGGCCGTATTCCCGATGCCGAGTGGAAAGAGTCGTACTTTACCGACGCCTCTGCCGAGGACCGCAAGTGGAATGCCGGCGATATGACCAACATTGCCATCGGCCAAGGCGACATCCTGGTGACGCCCCTGCAGATGGCGTGCGCCTATATGGGTCTTGCCAACGGCGGCAAACAGTACGTGCCTCACGTGTTTTTGTCTGCCGTGTCGCGCGATGGCGACGGCGATGCCTATAAGTACAACGGCAAGGGCAAGAAGAAGCGCCTGGAGGCCAAGATCAACAGCGATTCGGATTTGACTCTTGTTCGCAACGGCATGCACGACGTGATTTACACGGCATCGACGTCCCTGGCGGCTCACTTTGGCACCCTGACGCCGCAGGTGTACGGCAAGTCGGGCACGGGCGAGAAAAGCGGCGAGGACGAATACGCGTGGTTCTGCGCCTATGCACCGGCCGATGATCCCAAGTATGTCATCGCTACTGTCCTGGAGCAGGGCGGCGGTGGTTCGGATACCGCGATGCATGTCGTGCGCGACGTGCTCGGCGTGATTTATGACGAGCCCGATACCTCTTCGGCCTCGGGCGATTCTTCGGTTCGATAGGAGGTTGCGATGGATTTTTCTCCGGCGGATCTGTTCCGTTCAACCAAGACCGGCTCTCGCAGCAGCCTGGACCGCGTCAACAAGCAACTTTCGGCCTCGCGCGGCACGTTTCGCCAAAAGGTGCATATCGGTGTGCTCGTGGCTACAGTGGCGCTCGTCGCCTACGGTGCCATCATTATTTGGTCGGCGTCACAGTTTAAGGCCGACGCCTCATTCTCGCGCCACCTGCTGGGCATTGGCATTGGCGCGGTGCTTGCGGTGCTCGTCTGGCGTACCGACCTGCGCGGTATTTCCAATTTCTCGACGGCGTTGCTCGTCATCGACCTGATCGTTATCTTCTCGCCCAAGATTCCGGGTCTGTCCTATACGGGCGGTCTGGGCATGACGGGCTGGATCAAGATTCCCGGTATCGGTTTGACATTCCAGCCGGTTGAGCTTGCCAAGCTCATCACCATCTTTTTTATTGCCACGCTTGGCTCGCAGTATAACGGTCGCATCGATACCGTTCGCGACTACGTCAAGCTCTGCGGCATGCTGTCCATTCCGTTTTTGGCCGTTGTCGCCATGGGCGACCTGGGCTCGGGCCTGGTCGTGCTGGTTTCGGGCGCCATCGTCATTTGTATGAGCGGTGCACGCCGCGAATGGGTGCTGTCGACCCTGGCCCTGCTCGTGGGCCTGGTGGCCCTCGTCCTGGCGCTCGATTCGGTTTTTGATTCGTTGCTCGGCCACGATGTGCTCATCAAGCAGTATCAGATGAACCGCCTGACGGTCTTTATCGATCCCGATAATGCCGATTCGGACGATGCCTACAACCTGCAGCAGTCGCTTATCGCCGTTGGTTCGGGTGGCTTCTTTGGTAAGGGTTTGGGCCATGCGACGCAGTCGGCCGGCGGCTTTCTGCCTGAGTTCCACACCGACTTCGTCTTCGCCTTCCTGTCCGAGACCTTTGGCTTTTGCGGTTCCTTTTTGCTCCTGTGCCTCTACGTGCTGCTGATCTTTTCGACGATTCGCGTCGCCTTTAAGTGCGAGTCGCTGTTCTTGCGCCTATCGTGTGTGGGCATCGTTGGCATGTGGGCGTTTCAGACCTTCGAAAACATCGGCATGTGCATCGGCATGATGCCGATTACCGGTATTCCGCTACCGTTTATTAGCTTCGGTTCGTCTTCGATGATGATTCAGCTGCTGACGGTGGGTATCGTACAATCCATATGGCGGCATCGTTCGGGCGCCGCGTAACCGCTGGAGGGGTTTGCTATGAAAATTCCCGTAGATAAGCTGACCCGCGCTTTTAAGATGGGCGCGTCCGTTAAGAAGGATTCCGATACGCCGGTGCGCGTCTCGGTCTATCTGGATTCGTCCGCCTCGCGCTTTCTGGCCGAGACGGTGCGTGACGCCTTTGTGCCGCAGACGACCTCGGGCATTGTGCGCGTCGAGCGTCTGGGGGAGGAGCGAATTGCTCCAAAGACCGATACCGATGTGGTGCTGGTGCTCTCGTGTGGTTCCGACCGCTTGGAGAGTGCCGTGCAGGAGCTCGTGATCGCCGGCGCGCCCGTGTGCGTGCTTGCCGAGTCTGCTGTGGAGGTGCCGTTTATCGAGGAGTCCACGCCCATGCTCGGCGTGGTAGCGGCAATCGATAAGACGTATCTGCTCGAGACGCTTGCCCGCTGGATTCTCGATCGTACCGACAAGGAAACGGCTTTTGCGGCGAACTTTGCCTTCATGCGCATCGCGGCGGCCAACCGTATCATCACCTCGTGCGCGCTCACCAATATGGCGACCGGTGCACTGGTGTTTTTGCCGGGCGCCGATTATCCCGTTATGGCGCTGGCGCAGGTGGGCATGCTATTTGAGCTCGCTGCCGTCTTTGGACGCGGCATTAAACCCGAGCGTGGCTACGAGGTCGCGGGCGTGCTTGCCGGCGGTCTTGTGATCCGCGCGGTCACCCGCGCGCTCGTCAAGCAGACGCCGCATATTGGGTTTGCCGTCAAGGCGCTCACTGCTGCCGCGGGCACCTATGGCATGGGCCGTGCGCTCGTTTCGCTCTACGAGCGCGATGTCGACTACAGCCGTGCCAATGAGGTGGTCACTGCCACGTTTTCCCGCGTTCGCGATCTTGTGACCACGGTCGCGGGCGCTACCCGTCCTATGGCGTCCTACCAGGACGCATCAGATCTCGCTGCTTAGGGGTTTTCCGTTGCGCGTTCCGTACCAAGATTGTTTTCATTTAATTGAGCCGTTGCTCGCCAAGGTCGAGAAGCCGAGCCGCTATATCGATCACGAGTGGGGCACGCTTTCCAAGGCCGATGCCGACTACCGTTGCTGCCTGATCTACCCGGATGTGTACGAGGTTGGTCTGCCCAACCAGGGCATCGCCATCCTCTACAACATCCTTAACCAGGCCGAGGGCATCTCCTGCGAGCGCGGCTATGTGCCGTGGCCCGATATGGGCGACGCCATGCGCGAGGCGGGTATTCCGCTGCTATCGCTCGAGGGTGCAGCGCCGGTCGCTTCGTTTGATATCGTCGGTCTGCATGTGCCGCACGAGATGGCGGTGACGAACTTCCTCGAGGCTTTGGACCTCGCTGGCATTCCGCTGTTAGCGGCCGACCGAGGTGAAGACGACCCAATCATCATCGCCGGCGGTCCCTCGGTGTACAACCCCGAGCCGTACGCGGCCTTCTTCGATGCCATCCTCATCGGTGAGGGCGAGGAATCGCTGCTCGAGACCTGCCAGCTGCATCGCCGCCTGCGTGACGAAGGGGTCCCGCGCGCGCAGATTGTCGAGCAGCTTGCATCCATTGCCGGCAACTACGTGCCGTCGCTCTATGAGGTTCGTCATGACGAGCCCTGCTCGCCGCATGGCTACACCGTGCCACGTGAGGGCAAGGATGCGCCGACCGTGGTCTACAAGCGCGTCGTCGAGGATTTCGGCGCCACGAATCCGCTGTCGCAGTCGTGCGTGCCCTATGCGCAGCTGGTTCACGACCGCCTGTCTATCGAGATCCTGCGCGGCTGCGCCCGCGGCTGTCGTTTTTGCCAGGCCGGCATGACGTATCGCCCGGTGCGCGAGCGCTCGGCCGACCAGATCGTCTCGTCGGTGATTCAGGGCCTGGAAAAGACCGGCTATGACGAGGTGTCGCTGACCTCGCTCTCCACGACCGACCACTCCTGCATTCGCGACGTGCTCGGCAGGCTCAACCGTCGCCTGGAGGATACGGGTATTCGCGTGTCTATTCCGTCGCAGCGCCTGGATTCGTTTGGCGTGGATATGGCCGAGTCGGTCGCCGGCGAAAAGAAGGGCGGACTAACGTTCGCGCCCGAGGCCGGCAGCCAGCGCATGCGCGACATCATTAACAAGAACGTGACCGAGGAGGACCTGGACCGTGCGGCCAAGGCGGCCTTCGAGGCCGGTTGGAACCGCATGAAGCTCTACTTTATGATGGGCCTTCCCGGCGAGCGCGATGAGGACATCGTGGCCATCGCCAATCTGGCCGATCACGTGCTGGAGCTCGGTCGTTCCGTGGTGCCCAAGGCTCGTCGCGGCTCGATCTCGGTGTCGATCTCGGTTTCGGTCTTTATCCCCAAGGCTGCCACGCCGTTCCAGTGGTGCCCGCAGCTCGACTACGACGACGTCAAGCGTCGCCAGAAGCTGCTTATCACGAGCGTTCGCAACCGTGCCGTCCGCGTGCATTACCACGATGCCGAGACCTCGCTCATCGAGGCCGCGCTTTCCCGCGCCGGTCGTGACATGACGCCCGTCATCATCGATGCTTGGCGCTCGGGCTCTCGCTTTGACGCCTGGGTAGAGCATTTCTCGCTCGATAACTGGAAGGAAGCTGCTGCCAAAAACGGCATCGACCTCAATGAGCTCGTGCACCTGCCCTACGAGTTGGACTGGCGCCTGCCGTGGGAGCACGTGAGCCCCGGCTGCACGCGCGGCTTCCTCGAGCGCGAGTACCGTCGCTCGCTCGAGGGCGTCACGACTCCCGACTGTACCCGCACGTCGTGCACCGGCTGCGGGATCTGCCCCACGCTCCACGCCAAGAATGTATTGATGGGTGATCGCGCATGAGTGAGCGCCTGACCGACAACCCCTCGCTCTTTAGACTTCGTGTTCGCTATGGCAAGCGCGATCGCCTTAAGTACCTGGGCCATCTCGAAGTAATCCATACCATTGAGCGCATCGTGCGCCGTGCGGGACTTCCCTATGCCGTCACGCAGGGCTTCTCTCCGCACATGCGCGTGGGCTTCTCTTCGGCGCTGCCGGTGGGTACGTCGTCGACCTGCGAGTGGTATGACCTGTTTATGACCGAGTTCGTGGCGCTCGACGAGGCGTTTGGGCGCCTGGCTGCGGCGTCTCCGGCCGATCTGGCGCCCATCGAGGCGGCGTACATCGACGTGCGCACGCCGGCGTTGACGGCGCAGCTCACGCGCCTGTCGTATCGCATCGACCTGCACTTGGATCCCGAGGCGCCCGTAAGCGCCGACGAGGTGCGTCGTGCGATCGACACGCTGCGCGCGGGCCACGGCATCGACTACGCGCGCGGCAAAAAGAGCAAGCGCTTGGATTTGGATCACACGCTCGTGGGCTATGAGCTCACGGCGGGGGAGCGCCCGGACCATTTGGTGCTCATGCTCGACACCCATGCCGACAACGAGGGCTCCATGCGTCCGGAAATTTTGCTTTCTGCTGCTGATGTTTTGTTGCAGGGCTTGACCCCGGGCGTGGATGCACCTATTGTTTCCACCGGTATGCAAGACCTCGTGACCATCTGCTCCTACGATGTCGAGCGTCAGAATCAAGCATGCGAGGACGACGAGGGCCGACTCGTCAGCCCCATACCTGTGCGAACTTGTGGATTTGCTCCACATACTCGTTGACGGGGGTATTTTCGCCTGCTACTATATTCGGCTGTTGCACTAACTGATGCATGAAGGGCAAGTAAACATGTACGCAATCGTTAACACGGGCGGCAAGCAGTACAAGGTCGCCACCGACGATGTCATCACCGTCGAGAAGATCGAGGGCAATGAGGGCGACAAGGTCATCCTGCCGGTCATCTTCCTCAACGATGGTAAGAAGATCGTCACCGATCCCGACAAGCTGGCCAAGGCCAAGGTTACCGCTCAGATCGTTGAGCAGTTCAAGGGCGAGAAGCAGCTGGTCTTCAAGTTCCACAAGCGCAAGCGCTATCGTCGTCTGAAGGGTCACCGTCAGCAGCTCACCAAGCTGAAGATCGTGAAGGTTCAGGCTACCTCCCGCGCCAAGAAGGCTGTCAAGGCAGAGGCTGAGGCTGTTGCCGAGGCTCCCGTCGCCGAGTAGATTACACTCGTAACGAAAGAGTAGGTATACACAATGGCACACAAAAAAGGACTCGGTTCCTCCCGTAATGGCCGTGACTCCCGCGGTCAGCGCCTTGGCACGAAGCGCTATGCCGGCCAGACGGTAACCACGGGCACGATTCTCGTCCGTCAGCACGGCACGCACATCCACCCGGGTGAGAACGTTGGCCGTGGCAAGGACGACACGCTGTTCGCGCTGGTCGACGGTACCGTTGAGTTCCACAAGGGTATCAAGCACAGGGTCAGCGTACGCCCGCTCGCGAACGCGTAATTCACCCTTCATAGAGCACATATGTGGGAGGCACTTGAGTTTTAGGATTCAAGGGTCTCCCTCTTTTTGTAGGAGGCGATTCTGTTGTCACAGTTCACCGATATCAGCCGCATTAACGTGTGCGGCGGCGACGGCGGAGCCGGATGCATGTCGTTTAGGCGCGAGGCATTTGTCCCCAAGGGCGGCCCCGATGGCGGCGATGGCGGTCGTGGCGGCAATGTCGTCATCCAGGCCGATGCTCAGCTGTCTTCGCTGATCGATTACCGCTTTAAGCATCACTTCCGCGCCGAGCGCGGCACGCACGGGCAGGGTGCCCGTCGTAACGGTAAGAGCGGCGAGGACCTGATTCTCAAGGTCCCTATGGGTACCGTGGTGCGCGAGCTCGATCCCGAGACGCAGACCCCGATGTTCGAGATTGCCGACCTGGTGCACGACGGCGAGCGCGTCGTCGTGGCGCCCGGCGGTGCCGGCGGTCTGGGCAACACGCACTTTGTGACGTCGGTGCGTCGCGCTCCGGCCTTTGCCCAGTTGGGCGAACCGGCCGAGGAGCACTGGATCGAGCTCGAGATGAAGCTTATGGCCGATGCCGCGCTCGTGGGCTTTCCCTCCGTGGGTAAGTCATCGCTCATCGCGCGCATGAGTGCCGCCCGTCCCAAGATTGCTGACTACCCGTTTACCACGCTCGTGCCGAACCTCGGCATGGTGCGTGCCGGTGAATATTCTTACGTCGTTGCCGACGTCCCCGGTCTCATCGAGGGCGCGAGCGAGGGCAAGGGCCTGGGTCACCAGTTCCTGCGCCACATTGAGCGTACGGCCCTGATTATGCATGTCGTCGACATGACGGGTGGTTTTGAGGGTCGCGATCCGGTTGAGGACTATCGCATCATCAACCGCGAGCTCGAGCAGTATGGCGCCGAGCTTTCGGAGCGTCCGCAGATCGTCGTTGCCAACAAGTGTGACGCGCCGGGCACGGCCGACAAGATTGCCGACCTCAAGCGCGCAGCGCTCGACGATGGACATATGTTCTTTGCCGTGTCTGCTGTGACGGGTGCCGGTCTCAACACGCTGATGCTTGCCGTGGGCGAGCAGGTGGCTAAGCTGCGCGTCGAGTTGGCTGACTCCGATGAGCCGGTCGTTCTGCGCGACGATGAGTGGGAGCGCCGTCGCCTGCAGCGTGAGAAGCGTTTCCGCATTGTCCAGGAAGAGCCCGGTGCCTTCCGCGTGGTCGGTCGTGCCATCGAGCGCATGGTCATCCAGACCGACTGGGAAAACGAGGAAGCCGTCATTTACCTGCAGCATAAGTTTGCGCGTATGGGTGTTGACGATGCGCTCGAGAAGGCCGGTTGCCGTGCGGGCGACGAGGTCCGCATTTGCCAGCGTGCCTTTGACTTTGAGGGTGCCGAGGACTTTTCGGAGTTCGAGGAGCTCGAGGATGCTGGCGAGGACGTTGCCGTTGAAGCCATTGACGTGGCCGATGCTGCGGATGAGGGCGTCGAGGTTGTCGATGCGGCGGATGCCGCGGGCGATGCCGAGACCTCGGAGGGCGAGTAGGCCATGTCGCTGCGCGGTGGAATCGGTCTGCCCGAGCTTCCTCTAGAGGACGGGCAGGAGTTTAGGCTCGGCATTATGGGCGGCACCTTTGATCCCATCCATTACGGGCACCTGGTGACCGCCGAGCAGGCGCGCGAGTCGCTCGACTTGGATGCTGTGCTCTTTATGCCGGCGGGCTCTCCTGCCTTTAAGCTTGACAAGCCGGTGACGCCTGCCGAGGACCGTTATGCTATGACGGTCCTCGCCACCGCCGCGAACCCGGCCTTTTTGGCGAGCCGGTTCGAGATCGACCGCCCGGGCGTAACCTATACGGCCGATACGCTTCATGCCCTTCGCGACTTTTACCCGCCGCAGGTAAAGCTCTACTTTATTACGGGCGCCGACGCGATTATCGATATCGTGACCTGGCATGATGCCGAACGAATCGCTGAGCTTGCTACCTTTATTGCGGCGACGCGACCGGGCTTTGATATCGATACGGCGCGTGCCCGAATCAAAGAGTCGGGGCTGCCGTTCGACGTGCGCTATATTCAGATTCCGGCGCTGGCGATCAGCTCGACGAACATTCGTAAGCGAGTTGCCCGCGGCATGAGCGTGCGCTATCTTACGAGCGAGTCCGTGCTCGGCTACATTCGCAAACGCAGGCTATATGCCGATTTGGGCCAAGAAGATTTTGAGTGATGGGGGTCTACGTTGTCGGTAGAGGATCAGTTTGAGGGCGATGAGCGCGCGCTGCTCAAGCGCATTCGAGAGCTGCTCGATGTTCGCATGAAGGATAAGCGTAAGCGCTATGTGCATTCGCTGGGTGTTGCCGAGACCGCACTTCATCTGGCCGAGGTCTACGGCGTTGACCGCTTTGATGCCGCTGCCGCCGGCCTGATCCATGACTGGGACAAAGTGCTCTCCGACGACGAGCTGGTCACGCGCGCTCTGCATTACGGCATTAAGATTGCCGGCTCTCCTTCCGCCGCGACGCCGCTTTTGCATGGCCCTGTTGCCGCCTATGAGCTTCCGCAGCTTTTTCCCGAGCTGTCGCCGGCCGTTTTCCAGGCTGTCGACCGTCACACCGTGGGTGCCTGCGACATGACGCCGCTCGATATGGTGGTCTTTGTGGCCGATGCCATCGAGCCCAACCGCCACGGCGACTATGCGCATGCGCTGCGCAAGATGGTGGGGGAGTCGACGCTCGATGAGTTGTTCTTCTCCTGTTTTGCGCAGGGTTTGGTCTATGTGATCCAGTCCGGGCGCTATCTTTATCCCACAGCTATTACGATTTACAACCATTACGCCCGGCTGCGCTAGCTCGGGCTGTCTAGAAAGAGGTATTCCATGGCCGACGAGACCATGACCGACGAGCAGATTCTTGAAGGTGTGGAGCACAAGAGCTTCGTCGCCACGTCCGACCGCACTGCCGCCTCGCTGTCCGCGAGCGGTGTCGCCGCCGAGGATGTCGCCCGCGCCGCCGCGCAGGCCGCCTACGACAAGAAGGGCGAGGACGTTCAGGTGCTCGACCTGACCGAGCTTTCCGATGTATGCGACTACTTTGTGCTTGCCACCGGTACCAACAACCGCCAGGTCGATTCTATCGTCGACGAGATCGAGGAGAAGGTCGCCGAGGCTTGCGGCGAGCACCCGTTCTCCATCGAGGGTCGCGAGCAGAAGACCTGGATGCTCATGGACTACGGTTCGGTTGTCGTCCACGTCTTCACTCCCGAAGCCCGCGACTTCTACCGCCTAGAAAAGCTCTGGGGCGACGCCCCCCAGCTCCCCCTCAACCTCCTCTAGCGGCTCATTTGAGACGGGGTTTAGCTACCCTCACGCATATTGCCGGGCAGTTGCGGTTTTCCGCACCTGCCCGGCTTTCTTTTTGCCCAAAGGCGGTTAATCGTTGAAGCGGGATTGGCGGCCGAAGGATAGGGCGGTGTCGCCGAATTTGTCTCGGACGGCGTCGATGGCGACGGAGAGGTCGCGGCGGTCGCTGGATTGGGCTCCGCGGTCATCGATCTCGCAGAACAGGTCGGTCTGGATGCCGCCTTGGTGGTCGAAGTCGCTCATGCCGATGCCCGCTAAGCGAACATGCATGCCTTCCTGCCAGATGTTGTCGAGCAGTTCGAGTGCAACCGCCACGAAGATGTTCTCATCGTCGGTCGGATGAGGCAGCCGGCGCTGTGCCGAACGTCCGCTGCCATACGAATACTTAAGCTTGAGCGTTACCGTGGCACCCGTCAGCCCCTGACGGCGCAGGCGGCGTCCCACTGACTCTCCCAACAGCGCAATCGCCGCCTCAATATCCCCACGCTCAGTCAAATCTTTAGCAAAGGTGCGTTCATTGCTGACAGACTTGACCTCGCGCTCTTCATCGAGACTCGTGACTTCAGAGATTTCGAGTCCCAGCGCACGCTGACGCATGCGTTCGCCGTTGACGCCAAAAATAGAGGCCAGTGTGGACTCAGGCGCGCGCGAAAGCTCGCCGAGGGTGTAGATGCGCATGCGGCGCAGCCGCTCCTCGGCCGAGCGTCCGATGCCGCTCATGGCAGATACCGGCAGCGCGGCCAAAAAGCGCTGCTCGGTTCCGGGGCGCACGATGGTCAGCCCAAACGGCTTATCCCGCTCGCTTGCGATCTTTGCGACCGTCTTGTTGCAGCCCACGCCAATGGAGCAGGTCACTCCCAGCCCTGCCACACGGTCGCTTATACGCCGCGCAACCAGCAGCGGGTCTTCGGGCGCAAAGCGACCCGGTGTGATATCGATAAAGGCTTCGTCGATGGATACGCGCTCCACGCGCGGCGTCTCGTCGGCGAGAATCGCCATGACCTGCGCGCTCACCTCGCGGTAGCGATCAAAGTGCCCGCGCGTCCAAATGGCTTGCGGGCACAAGCGCCGCGCCTCGGCCGAGGCCATGGCAGAGTGCACGCCAAAGCGACGTGCCTCATACGAACACGTGGACACGACGCCACGCGAATCGGCGTCTCCGCCCACGATGAGCGGCTTTCCTCGCCATTCGGGATGATCGAGCATTTCCACGCTCGCAAAAAACGCATCAAGGTCCATCAGGCCCACCGCCGGACCCGTCCAGGGAGGCGGCGTGACGCCCATGGCATCCTCATAACCGTATGTATGTTCGCGTCTTTCCATGTCATGAGTATACCGCGCAGCTCATGTGGGGTGCGTGTATGTGCTTGCAAATCCCGAATTCTTGTCTAAGATATGGATTTGCCCTCGACTACACCGAAGAAGTTGGTCTCACGGACTTCACCTGCCCGCGTCGATGGCGTATTATGTTCAACTGTTTGTTTGTAGTTGCAGCCTAAAGCTGCTTGGTTGGAGGAGTTTCCTTTGGCAGTCAAGATTCGCCTTGCTCGTCACGGCGCTAAGAAGCGTCCGTACTACCGTGTCGTCGTCGCCGATTCCCGCGCCCCGCGTGACGGTCGTATCATCGAGGAGGTTGGCCGCTACAACCCGATGACCGCCCCCAAGACCATCAACCTCGACCTCGAGAAGATCGCCGACTGGCAGTCCAAGGGCGCTCAGCTCACCGACGCCGTCGCCGCTCTGGTCAAGGCCGCCAACGAGGGCGAGAAGACCGAGACCGTCGTCAAGAAGTCCAAGAAGCAGCTCGCCAAAGAGGCCGAGGCCGCTAAGGCCGCTGAGGGCGCCGAGGAGTAAATCGTGCCTGAGGTTGACGCTGCACAGCTCGAGGGTGAGGCAATGCTCTCAGATCGCATCGCCGATCTCGTCGAATATCTCGTTGTTCAGATCGTCGACGACCCGGATTCCGTGAGCCTTGAGGTCATCGATGGTGACGACGCCTCCACGATTGAGGTTTCGGTCGCCGAGGATGACGTCGCTAAGGTCATCGGCCGTCGTGGCCGTACCATCAAGGCCATTCGCACGCTCGCCCGTGCACTGGCCGCTCGCCTCGACACTGCTGTCGAGGTAGAGGTTCTGGGCTAGGACCTTGAGGTTCCAGTACAAAAACATCGCCCGTGTGGTCAAGCCGCACGGAAGGAAGGGGGAGGTCCTCGCGCAGCCGCTGCGGGGGCTTCCTTCTGTATTAGAGCCGGGTATGCGCGTCGCCCTGACGCCGCCGGCGCTCAAGCGCGACCGCTTTTGCACGGTCGTGTCCGTCACCGATACGGGCGATGGCGATCTGGTCTCGTTTGAGGGCATTGACGACTTGACAGCCGCCGAGGGCATCACGGGATGCTACGTGCTGGCAAATCGTGACGACTTCGAGCTCGATTCGCTCGACGCCGCCTATACCGACCTTATGGGTCGCGAGGTGGTCGATGAGCGCTTTGGTTCGCTCGGTACGATTGTCGAGATCATGTCGACGCCCGCCAACGATGTTTGGGTTGTCGAGGGTGATCGGTACGGCGAGGTGCTGATTCCCGTGATCGAGCAGGTTGTGCTCGATCTTCCCGACACAGGAACAATTTCCGTCCACGTTATGGACGGCTTGATCGATATGGACAAGTAGGGAGGACAGCATGCTGATTGAGACCCTTTCGGTCTTTCCCGAGATGTTTGAGCCCGTCATGTCCACGTCGATTTTGGGCCGCGCCCGCAAGGCCGGCCTTTTTGATTTTAAGGCGTATAACCTGCGCGACTGGACGCACGACCGCCATCGCACCGTCGATGACGAGCCGTACGGCGGTGGGCAGGGCATGCTCATGAAGGTCGAGCCCATTGCCGAGGCAATCGAGGCCATCAGCTCCGAGGGTCCCAAGCCCACCGTGGTGTTCTTCACCCCCTGCGGCGAGCCCTTTACGCAGCATGTGGCCGAGCGCCTGCTCAAAAGTGAGCGCCTGCTGTTTGTGTGCAGCCGTTACGAGGGCGTCGACGAGCGCGCCTATGCGTATGCCGATGAGCGTCTGTCGATCGGCGACTACGTGCTCACGGGCGGCGAGCTGCCCGCTATGGTCGTGGCCGATGCCGTCGTACGGCTCATTCCCGGAGCCTTGGGCGACGAGATGAGCAACGTCGACGAGTCCTTCTCGACCGCCGAGGATGGAGGTCTGCTCGAGTACGCGCAGTACACCCGCCCCGCCGAGTTCAATGGCGAGGGCGTGCCGCCGGTGCTCGTAAGCGGCGACCACGCCAAGGTCGATGCTTGGCGTCGCAAAAACGCCATCGAGCGTACCTGTCGCTGGCGTCCCGATCTTATCGAGACGGCACACCTTACGCCCGAGGAGCGCGCGTATGCGCAAGAGATTCTGGACGCATCGTATTCGCAGAGCGAGGAGTGAGAATGGTCCCATCGCAGCATTCCGTTCTAAAGGGTGCGTTTGAGTGGGTCGTGGTTGTCGCAATCGCACTGGTCGCTACCTTCTTGATTCGCTCGTTTGTGGTCGAACCCTTTGTGGTGCCTACCGGTTCCATGGAGTCCACAATCGAGATCGGAGACCAGATCCTGGCGCAAAAGGTGAGCCTCGAGCTTGGGCAGCCCGTCAAACAGGGCGATATCGTGGTGTTCCACAACCCCGATGCCACGTCCGAGCATGATGTGCTGGTAAAGCGCGTCATCGCCACGGCCGGTCAGACGGTCGATCTGCAGGACGGCAAGGTCGTCGTCGATGGCCAGGCGCTCGACGAGGACTATACGACTGGCATGAGCTGGCCGCTTTCGGTCCAAGCCCCCGGCGCTCAGGTGAGCTATCCCTACACCGTCCCTGACGACTGTGTGTGGGTGATGGGCGACAACCGCGAGAACTCTGCTGACTCCCGCTACTTTGGCCCGGTCGACCGCTCCGACTTGATCGCCGTGGCGCTTGTGCGCTACTGGCCGCTCAACCGTATCGGCGCTATCGATTAAAAACCGCTATAGTACAGTACCTAACCGTGTAATCGTTTCGACGAGGGGATATTAGAGGCATGAACGCTTCATCGCTTTCCTTCCAAGACATCATCCTGCGCCTCCAGCAGTACTGGGGCGAGCAGGGCTGCGTCATTATGCAGCCCTATGACTCCGAGGTCGGTGCCGGTACCTTCCATACCGCGACCACGCTGCGCTCGCTCGGTCCCGCCGAGTGGCGCACCTGCTATGCGCAGCCCTGCCGCCGTCCCGCCGACGGCCGCTACGGCGAGAACCCCAACCGCATGCAGCACTACTATCAGTTCCAGGTGCTCATAAAGCCCTCGCCGGTCAATGCCCAGGAGCTCTACCTGGGTTCGCTGGCCGCCATTGGCCTGGACCCCAATGA
The DNA here is from genome assembly GCA_902482035.1 of uncultured Collinsella sp. GTDB lineage: Bacteria > Actinomycetota > Coriobacteriia > Coriobacteriales > Coriobacteriaceae > Collinsella. The sequence continues at coordinate 54,335 of CABSYW010000003.1, forward strand.
CCATGATGTCCGCTTTGTCGAGGACGACTGGGAGAGCCCGACGCTCGGCGCTTGGGGCCTTGGCTGGGAGGTCTGGCTTAATGGCATGGAGGTCACGCAGTTTACGTACTTCCAGCAGGTGGGCGGCATCGAGGTCGACCCCGTGCCCGTCGAGATCACCTATGGCCTGGAGCGCATCGCCATGTACGCCCAGGGCGTTAACTCGGTCTACGACCTGGTGTGGAGCTATCTGCCCGACGGCACGCCCATGACCTACGGCGACGTGTTCCTGGAGAACGAGCGCGAGTTCAGCGCTTACAACTTTGAGGTTGCCAACGTCGAGATGATGCGTCAGAAGTTTGACGACTACGAGGCCGAGTGCCACTCCTGCCTGGAGCGCAAGCTGCCGCTGCCGGCATATGACTGCGTCATGAAGTGCAGCCATGCCTTCAATCTGCTCGATGCCCGCGGTGCGCTGTCCGCAGTCGAGCGCGCCAACTACATCCTGCGCGTCCGCGCCGTCGCCAAGGCGTGCTGCGAGGCCTATATGGCCGAGGTCGCCGGAATCAACGAGAATGCCGATCAGGAAGGCGAGGTGGCGTAAGCTATGGCAGACGCTAAGGATTTCCTGTTTGAGATCGGTACGGAGGAAATGCCCTCTGCACCGCTGAACAATGCCGTCAAGCAGCTTGGCACTATGATTACCAAGGGTCTCGACGAGGCCGGTTTGGCCCACGGCGAGGTCCGTGTGATTTCGAGCCCGCGTCGCCTGGCTGCACTCGTTGCCGACGTCGCTACCGCGACCGATGAGGTCCATGAGATCAAGCGCGGTCCCGCGGCAAACATTGCCTTTGATGCCGACGGCAACGCAACCAAGGCCGCCCAGGGCTTCGCCCGCAAGTGCGGTGTGGCTGCCGAGGACCTGGTCCGTCGCGAGGACACCGACGGCCGCGAGTACGTGTTCGCCGAGAAGAACATTCCCTCCGCACCGGCTACGCCGATTCTGACCGCTCTGTGCGAGAAGACCATCGCCGGTCTGCAGTGGCCTAACTACCGCTCCCAGCGCTGGGGCCACGAGCACGCCACGTTCGTGCGTCCGGTCCGTTGGATCTGCTGCCTTTTGGGCGAGGATGTTGTTCCCGTGTCGTTTGCCGACGTGACGAGTGGCAACACCACGCGTGGTCATCGCGTACTTGGCCCTGGTGACCATGTGGTTGCCAGCCCCGCCGTCTACGAGCAGGTGCTCGAGGACGCCGGCGTGCTTTCTGCCGAGCGTCGCCGTGAGGCCATTCTTGCCGGTATCGCCGAGGTCGAGGCCGCTCGCCCCGGCTGTCATGTCGACACGCCCAAGAAGGTCTTCGAGGAGGTCATTAACCTCTGCGAGTGGCCGACGGTGCTTGTCGGTACCTTCGACGAGGAGTTCCTCAAGGTCCCGCACGAGATCATCTGCGAGTCCATGCTCACCAACCAGCGCTACTTCCCGATCTATGACGGCGAGGGCAAGCTTACGCGTGAGTTCGTGGTCGTTTCCAACAGCAAGCCCGAGAATGCCGAGCGCGTGATCGACGGTAACGAGCGCGTCGTGCGCGCCCGTCTGGACGACGCCAAGTTCTTCTACGAGGAGGACCTGAAGATCTCCCTCGACGAGTTCCGTGAGCGCCTGGCCAAGGTTGCCTTCCAGGAGAAGCTCGGTAGCGTGCTCGCCAAGTCCGAGCGCATCGAGCAGCTCGCGCTCTCTATCGCCCGCGAGGCTCACCTGGGCGCCCATCTTGCCGCCGACGCTGCTCGCGCCGCGCACCTGTGCAAGGCTGACCTGGTGTCCAACGCCGTCGTCGAGTTCACGAGCCAGCAGGGCGTGATGGGCGGTTATTACGCGACCGCGATGGGGGAGAACGACGAGGTCGCCCATGCTATTCGCGATCACTATCGTCCTCGCTTTGCCGGTGACGAGCTGCCCGAGGGCACCGTTGGCTGCATTGTGGCCTGCGCCGACAAGCTCGATACCATCGCCGGTATCTTTTCCATCGGCGAGCCCCCGACCGGCTCTTCGGACCCCTATGCGCTGCGTCGTGCCGCTATCGGCATCATCAACATCCTGCGCGACCGCCTGCCGATTGACCCCACGTCGCTCATCGACTTCGCCCTCGAGCTCTACAGTGAGCAGGGCATTGAGTTCGACGCCGCCGAGGTCGCCCAGCAGGTTCGCGACTTCTTCCATGGCCGCCTGGTGAGCATGGCCCGTGACGAAAAGATCCCGGCCGATACCGTTGCCGCCGTCTCCGCGGTGCACATCATCGCTCCGTCCGTCTTCTTCGCCCGCTGCGCCGCCCTCGACGAGGCCCGCAAGAACGACGCTGAGACGTTCGATAACCTGGCTACCGCCTATGCCCGCGCCGCGCACATCTCCAAGCCCGAGCTGGGTGCGGAGTACGACCGCAGCCTGATGGGCGAGGTCGAGCTTGCGCTTGCCGACGCCTCCGAGGCCGCTCAGACCGCTGTTGATGCCGCCCTTGCCGCCGAGGATTACCCGGCCGCATTTGCCGCCCTTGCAGCTCTGCGTGCCCCCATCGACCGTTTCTTCGACGAGGTTATGGTCATGGACAAGGACGAGCAGCTTCGCGATAATCGCCTTAAGCTGCTCAACCGCTTCGAGGCCGTTTTCTCCGGCATCGCCAACATCGGTGAGCTTGCCCGCAAAAAGTAAGCCAGCCTGCGCGTAAGCGCAAAAGGAGCCCCGCATGGATTGCCCGGTCGCCGTTCGTCCCACCGTTATCGTTATCTCCGACTCTCTCGGCGATACCGCTTGTGAGGTGGTGCTTGCGGCGTCCGGGCAATTTGATGAAGGGGCTTTTCGTCTCTTGCGCCTGCCCAAGGTGAACTCTGTGGAGCAGGTCAAGTCGTTTGTGGGTCCGCGTGTCGATGCGGACCATCGCGATATCGCCGTGTTCCATACCATTGTCGATCCGGCGCTTCGCGCCCGTGTGCTCGATTACCTGGGTATGTTGCATATTCGCTCGGTCGACCTGATCGGTCCGACGCTCGCCGTGCTGTCGTCGCTTATCGGTGTGTCGCCCAAGGGCGTCGCGGGCGTGATTCACAGGACCGATGACCGCTATTTTCATCGTATCGAGGCCATGGAGTATTTCGTTGAGCACGATGATGGACGCGGCTGCGACGACCTTTCGGGGGCCGATATCGTGCTGCTGGGCGTATCGCGCACGTCCAAGACGCCGCTGTCGATGTATTTGGCCTATCAGGGTTATAAGGTTGCCAATGTTCCTTTGGCCCATGGCATGGAGCCGCCCAAGTCGATTTACGAGTTCGACCCGATGCGTTTGTTTGGCCTGATTTCGACCGTCGACGTTATTTCCGAGATTCGCGATAGCCGCTTGGGCGACGACTACACCCGTGCCGTCGCCGGCTCCTATGCCGAGCCCGAGAGCGTGCGCAGCGAGCTCGAGGAAGCTCGCGCCCTCATGAAGCGCCTGGGCTGCTTTGTGGTGCGTACCGACGGCAAAGCGATCGAGGAGAGCGCCTCCGAGATCATTAGTCACTTGGAGGAAATCCAAGAAGCCCGTGCCCGCCGAGCCGCCCGTCGAGCCTAATATTAGTAGCATTTTGATAAAGCGATTTAGCAAAAACATCGCATCTGACCTGCTTTTTTATTGTAGTGGTATCTTCATAAGGTAACCAACTTTACCTACCGTTTACCGCCAGTTTTAGCACGTTTACCAAACCGCGTATCCTCTGCTCAAGCCCGTTCAAATCCGGCCGTATAGTTCCCTCACGGCCCGCATCCGGCGGGTCGATTCGTTACCACGGTCGTGCGCGTAAGCGCATGGAAGGGGAAGTATCGTGAGCGATTGCAAGAGGGTTTACCGTTTTGGAACCGACGCCCAGGGCACCTGTGTCACTGAGGGCGACAAGTCCATGAACTTCGTGCTTGGCGGCAAGGGCGCAAACCTTGCCGAGATGAGCCGCATCGGCCTGCCGGTTCCCGGTGGCTTTACCATTACCTGCCAGACTTGCGTCGAGTACTCCGGTGCCGGCAACGTCTGGCCCGAAGGCGCACTCGATGAGATCGTTGCCGCCGAGGCCGACCTCGAGGCCCGCTGTGGCAAGAAGCTCGGTGACGACAATGATCCGCTGCTCGTGTCGGTTCGCTCGGGCGCTCCATTTTCCATGCCCGGTATGATGGACACGGTCCTCAACTTGGGCCTCAACGACGACTCCGTTCAGGGGCTCATCGCCCAGACGCAAAATCCGCGTTTTGCCTGGGATAGCTACCGCCGCTTTATCCAGATGTTCTCCAACGTCGTTATGGGTGTTGATGCCGACCTGTTCGAGAACGCCCTGACCCAGGCCCGCCTGGTCGCCGGTGTTCGCGTCGATTCCGAGCTTTCGGCCGAGGACCTTCAGGAGCTTGTCGAGACCTTCAAGGGCATCTTCTCTGATAACGTCGAGGCCGCCCTGTATCCCGAGCTCGAGGTCACCGGCGGCAAGCCCGTCTTCCCGCATGATCCGGAGCTCCAGTTGCGCCTTGCCATCCAGGCCGTCTTTGGCAGCTGGATGAACGAGCGCGCCTGCATCTACCGCAAACAGCACGGCATCTCCGACGAGCTCGGTACTGCCGTCAACGTCCAGGCTATGGCTTTTGGCAACAAGGGTGAGACCTCCGCGACCGGCGTCGCCTTTACGCGCAACCCGGCCGACGGCACTAAGGAGTTCTACGGCGACTTTCTGGTCAACGCCCAGGGCGAGGATGTCGTCGCCGGCATCCGCAATACCGAGCCCATCGCCGACCTCAAGACCACCCCGGGCCTCGAGTCCGCAGGTGAGGAGCTCGAGCGCGTGTTCCTGACGCTCGAGGATCACTATCGCGACATGTGCGACATCGAGTTCACCATCGAGCAGGGTAAGCTCTGGATGCTCCAGACTCGCGTGGGCAAGCGCACTGCCACCGCCGCCCTGCGCATCGCCATCGAAATGGTCGAGGAGGGCCTGATCACTCGCGAGGAGGCCGTGAGCCGCATCGATCCCGCGCAGCTCGACCAGCTTCTGCACCCGCAGTTTGACGCCTCCAAGAAGTACGAGGCGCTGGCCAGCGGTCTTAACGCCAGCCCCGGTGCCGCCGTGGGCGAGGTCGTGTTCTCGAGCGATGACGCCGTCGCGCGCGCCAACGAGGGTCACAAGGTCATTCTGGTTCGTTGGGAGACCAACCCCGATGACCTGAAGGGCATGGTCGCCGCCGAGGGCATCCTGACCAGCCACGGTGGCAAGACGAGCCATGCCGCCGTTATCGCCCGCGGCATGGGTACGCCCTGCGTCTGCGGCGTTGAACGCTTCCACATCGACGCCGCCGAGAAGGTCGTGCGCATCGAGGGCAGCGACCGCGTATTGCACGAGGGCGATGTCATCTCCATCGACGGCACCCAGGGCATCGTCGTCGACGGCGCCGTCGATCTGGTTTCGGCCGAGCTTACCGGCGACCTGGACACTATCCTGTCCTGGGCCGACGAGATTCGCCTGGACGAGACCTGTGGTCATGCCAACCATGTGCGCGTCAACGCCGACAACCCCGAGGATGCTGCACTCGCACTCGAGTTTGGCGCCGAGGCTATTGGCCTGTGCCGCACCGAGCACATGTTCCTGGGTGACCGTAAGAACATCATCCAGAGCTTTATCCTGTCTGACGATGAGGCCGTGAAGCAGCAGGCCCTGTCCGACCTGCTTAAGGTTCAGACCGAGGACTTCCTGGCGATGTTTAAGACCATGTCTGGTCGCGATGTGGTCGTCCGCCTGCTCGATCCGCCGCTTCATGAGTTCCTGGATAATCCTCGCGAGCTCGAGGTCGCCATCACCAAGAAGGAAGCCGCTGGCGCCAGCGAGGAAGAGCTTGCCGTCCTGCGCACCCGCCTGCGTCGTATCGACGGCATGGTCGAGTCGAACCCCATGCTCGGCCTGCGCGGCGTGCGCCTGTCCGTCGTCTTTGGCGATCTGCCGCTTATGCAGGTCCGCGCCGTCGCCACGGCTGCTGCCCGCCTTATCAAGGAAGGCGTCGACCCGCGTCCCGAGATTATGGTTCCGCTCGTTTCCATCACGGCCGAGCATGTCCAGACCCGCGAGGTCATTGAGCGCGTGATCGCCGAGGTTTCCGCCGAAGAAGGCGTCGAGCTCAATATTCCTGTGGGCACGATGCTCGAGCTGCCGCGCGCCTGCATGGTCGCTGACGAGATCGCCCATCACGCAGACTTCTTCTGCTTTGGCACCAACGACCTCACCCAGACGACCTTCGGTTTCTCGCGTGACGACGCCGAGGCTAAGTTCATCCCGCTGTACATGCATAAGAAGATCTTGAAGGACAACCCCTTCGAGACCATCGACTTGGCGGTGCTGGAGCTCGTGCGCATGGCCGTCGAGAAAGGTCGTGCCACCAACCCCGACATGCACTTTGGCGTGTGCGGCGAGCACGGCGGCGACCCCAAATCCATTAAGGGCCTGTTCAACGTGGCCGACGTGGACTACGTGTCCTGCTCGCCCTACCGCGTGCCCCTTGCACGCCTGGCTGCCGCTCAGGCCAAGCTCGAGGCCAAGCGTTCCGCCTAACGTTTTGGGTTTAGACGCCTAGCGTAGCCCCCTTCATGCCGCCCGTCTCATTCGTGAGACGGGCGGTTATTCATGTGCTGGTTTTGTCTTTTTGTCTGCGTAAAAAATTGTTCTTGCAGCAGAAACCCGCGCGTGTATACTCGAATACGTTTGTTCAACTACGTGCCGGCCAAGGTGGTACGGCACCTCTAGAAGAGTAAGGAATTGCACATGGATTACATCCGCGCAATCGAGCGTCAGCAGATCCGCGAGGACATTCCTCAGGTTCGCGTCGCCGACAACGTCAAGGTTCACTACCGCATTAAGGAAGGCGACCGCGAGCGCATCCAGGTCTTCCAGGGCGACGTCATCCGCATGGCCGGCGCCGGTGCCCGCGAGACCTTCACCGTCCGCAAGATGTCCTTCGGTGTCGGTGTTGAGCGTACCTTCCCGCTTCACAGCCCCAAGATCGCCAAGCTCGAGGTCGTTCGTCATGGTCGCGTCCGTCGCGCCAAGCTGTACTACCTCCGCGACAAGGTGGGCAAGGCTGCTCGCATCCCCGAGAAGCGCTAAGAAGATCGCAGCGTCTGTCCACTCGTTTGGACACAAGGGCCACCTTCGGGTGGCCCTTCTTTTTATCTGATTTGCATGCAAGGAGGGCCTGGTATGGCCAATATGACGAGCTCGGTTTCGGCATCGCAGGTTGCCGGAGAGCTGGCGAGCGCAACGTTTGAGGAAATCCCCGCCCTCGTGGAGCATTATCGCGAGGACCCGCGCCAGCAGGTGATCAAGGCTTGTGAACGCGCCCTCAAACGCCATTCCAAAGAGGTTGCCGAGCGCGAGCGCGTCAATGGCATGTACGAGCTTATGCATGAGCTTGGCGGCGATGGGGTGGTCGTTGGTGTCGACGAGGTGGGCCGTGGCTCGGTAGCGGGTCCCTTAACCGTGTGTGCCGTGTGCCTTCCCATGGAGCCGCGCGTCTGGGGCATCAACGATTCCAAAAAGCTCACGCCGGCGCGCCGCGAGCTGCTCTCTGTGAAGATTGCCGAGGTGGCGACGGCGATTGGTTTTTGCCATATCGCGCCTAAGGATATCGATGAGATGGGTATGGCCCGCGCCATCCGCGTTGCCGTCGCGGGCGCCGTGGCCGATACGGGACTTGAACCCGACTGCGTCCTCATGGACGGCAACCCCTTGGGCGCCGTTCCCAATGAGCGCGACGTGGTGAAGGGCGATGCCAAGATCGCCTGTATCGCCGCGGCATCCATCATGGCAAAGGTCACGCGTGACGAGATGATGGTCGAGTACGACGCCGAGTACCCCGAGTACCATCTGGCCGAATCGAAGGGCTATGCGAGCCCCGAGCACATCGAGGCCATTCGCAAACATGGACTTTGTCCGCTGCACCGCGTGAGCTTTTGCGGAAACTTTCTGCAGACTGAGCGCCTTTTCTAGGTCAATTGTGGAGACAGGGACCTCTGGGGTTTTATAAACCTGCTGGTAGCGGGCCGTATGCAACAGCATTGCTGCGTACGGCCCGTTTTTTGTTGGCATTTGGTCAGCTTTTGGTTTGCTTCCGGTACTTACCCGCATGAAAGGTGCCCTCATCATCGGGGCAATGCAGTGTGCGGGAAAGGAGATCCCATGAGTGCCGCAAGCAAAAAGAGCAAGACGCAGCAGCTCAAGGAGCGTTGGGAAAACGGCGAGCTCGACTGCGGGGCGATGACGCCCGAGTTTATCAAGGGGCTCAGTCCCCGCGAGCTGGGTATGCTGGGCGAGCTGATCACCATCGACTACTTTAACGAGCGCGGCTACACCTTGCTGGAGCAGGGTTATCGTTGCACCGAGGGCGAAGCCGATCTGGTGCTGCTCGATGAGCTCGACGATGTCGTGGTGATGGCCGAGGTCAAGACCAGACGCGTCGCCCCGGATTGCAACACGCGGGTCTTTCCCGAGGAGGCCGTGGACGCCCAAAAGCAACGCCGCTACCGCCGCATCGCAAGTTGCTATCTCATGGAGCATTATCCGCTCAAGGCGATTCGCTTCGATGCCGTGGGTGTTACCATTCGCGGCGGGCATATCGCCGAGATCGAGCATCAGTACAACGCGTTCGATTGGCAGGTGTCGTGATGGCGTTCGAGACGTTTGCCGTTCACGCGGCCTGCATCCGTGGCGTCGAGGCGATTCACGTCACGGTCGAGGTCTCGCTTGCCGGTGGCGTTCCGGGCATTCAGATGCTCGGTATTCCGAGTACTGAGGTGATGGAGTCACGCGGTCGTATTCGCTGCGCGATGCGCTCCGCCGGGTTCGAGATCCCACGCTCGGGCATTACGGTCAACCTGGCGCCCGGCGATATTCGCAAGACCGGTAGCGGCTTTGATCTGCCCATCGCCATCGCGGTTCTGGCGGCCGATGGGCAGATTCCCCGTGACAACCTCGATCGCTGCCTTATCGCCGGCGAGCTCGGCTTGGACGGTACGGTGCTTCCTGTCAAGGGCGAGGTGGCGTTTCAGCTGCTGGCTCGCGACATGGGGCTGTTTTTTATCGCCGGCAGATCAGACCAGCATGTGCCACTCGCGGGCGTGGATTGCGGATTCATCGATCATTTGTCTCAGCTTGCCCATGGCATGGGCGATGCCGCGCGGCATTATCTGGATTCCGAGGGTGTGGAGGCTACTTTTGAGCCCGAACTCGACTATGCCGACGTGCTGGGGCAGGAGGTTGCCAAACGCGGCATGGCACTGGCGGCAGCGGGTGAGCTCGGTTTGCTTATGATCGGGTCCCCGGGATCGGGCAAGACGATGCTTGCGCGCCGTATGACCGGCATCCTGCCCGAGCTTTCCGTTGAGGATCAGCAGGAGGCACTGTGCATCCATTCGGTTTTGGGTGAGAACATTGATGGCTTGTTGGCGGGGCACCGCCCCTTCCGCAGTCCCCACCACAGTATTTCGACCGCAGGCCTTATCGGCGGCGGGCGCCCGGTGCACCCGGGTGAGATCAGCCTTGCTCATGGCGGCGTGCTCTTTTTGGACGAGCTTGCCGAGTTTCCCACTGGCGTGCTGCAGACGCTGCGTCAGCCCATCGAGCGCGGCTACGTGAGGATCGTACGCGTCGACGGGGCTTTTACCTTCCCGTCGCGCTTTCAGCTGCTGGCTGCGAGCAATCCCTGCCCCTGCGGCTTTTTGGGCGATCGCGAGGTGCCGTGTCGCTGCTCGGCGGCGATGGTCGAGCGCTATCGGTCTAAACTGCGTGGTCCTTTGGCCGACCGTATCGACATGATGATCGATGTGACCCGTCCCGACCCTCAAGTGATTATCGAGGGTGCGGAGGGCATGTCGTCGGCCGAGTTACGTGACTACGTTGTGCGCGGTCGCGCCTTTCGCGCTTGGCGCGAATCCCGCATGGACGATGCGGATGCCGAGGCCGAGGATGACGAGACACGGTCCATTGACGGCGTCGTTTCGACCTTTGAGCTCGATGATGCGGCGGAGAAGTGTGTGCTCGGCCTGTCGAAGCGCACGCATCTCACAGGGCGTGGCATCGTGCGCCTTGTTCGCATTGCGCGCACGATCGCAGATGTCGCCGAGAGCGAGCAGGTGACGCAGGACCACGTGCTCGAGGCGGCGATGTACCAGGGAAGGAGGGACCAATGATGGCTGAGGGGACCTTCGAGCTGCATCCAGGTGACGCGTTGTATCCCGAGACCGTTTTGGAGCTTTCTGATGTACCTCAGACGCTCTATGTGCGCGGCAACCCCGAGGCGCTTTCGACGCCCGCGCTCTCCATCATCGGTGCGCGAAAGGCCTCGCCGTATGGTCTTGCCGTGGCAGAGCTTGCGGCGAAGGTGGCGGTTGAGGCGGGAGTGACGGTAGTTTCGGGCGGTGCGGTCGGTTGTGACCAGGCCTCGGGTTGGGCTGCGGTCAACGCCGGCGGCAAACACGTTGTGGTGCTGGGGACGGGCGCCGACGTGGTCTACCCGCGTTCGAGCGCGGGGCTGATTACGCGCACGCTTGATACGGGTGGCGCGGTCGTGTCGATCTCTCCGTGGGGCATGGGTCCGCGCAAGTTCGCCTTTCCGCGCCGCAATCGCGTAATCGCGGCCCTGTCGCAAGCCCTCTTTGTATCCGAGGCGGGTATGCCTTCTGGGACGTTTTCCACAGCCGAGGCTGCTATGGATTTGGGGCGCGAACTTCTTGCCGTGCCGGGGTCGATTCTATCGCCCGAGTCGCGTGGCACGAATTACCTCATTGCGAACGGTGCCTGCTGCATCGTCGACGAGGAATCTATCGAGATGGCTATCTCACGCATCTACGGAACCCTGCGCTACTCGCGCCCCGATGCTCCCGGCATTGCCGACCTGGATCCAACGCAGCAGACCGTGATGCATGCGCTCATCGCCTCTCCGCTCAAGGTCGACGACATCGCGGCGCTCGTCTCGCTCGATGCTGTCGGCGTACTCAAACTCTTGGGTTCGCTTGAACTCGAGGGTCTTATCGAGCGCATGATGGATGGAAGGTATGCGCCCTCCAAGTTTGCCCTTCACGCCCAGACACCCTTCGGTCACAATGGAAAACGTGTCAATTAGAAAGGTGTTTGCAGATGCAGTTCGATCAGGTGACAGTTATCGGTGGCGGTCTGGCGGGTTCGGAGTGCGCGATCCAGCTGGCAGATCGCGGTTTTGCCGTAAAGCTGTGCGAGATGCGCCCCCAGGTGAGCTCCCCGGCTCACCATACCGATCACCTGGCAGAGCTCGTCTGCTCGAATTCGTTTAAGTCGACCCGTCCGGATTCCGCGGCTGGTTTGCTGAAGGCCGAGCTTGAGCGCATGGGTTCAGTCCTGCTCGATTGCGCCCATCGCGCGGCTGTTCCCGCCGGCGGTGCCCTGGCGGTCGACCGCGTCAAGTTTTCCGAGCTTGTCGAGGCCGAGGTTGCCGCTCGTCCCAATATCGAGGTCGTGCACGGCGAGGTCACGCAGATTCCCGAGGGTCACGTGGTCATTGCCGCGGGCCCGCTGTGTTCACCGGCGCTGAGCGAAGAGGTTATGAAGCTCGTCGGTGGCGATGCCCTGGCATTCTTTGATGCGGCGGCGCCGATCGTCGATGCCTCCACGCTCGATATGGACGTGCTGTTCTCGCAGTCGCGCTACGAGGAGCAGGGGGGCGGCGACTATCTCAACGCTCCGCTCAATAAGGAGGAGTACGAGGCCTTTATCGAGGCGCTTACCACGGCCGACCGCGTGGTGCTCAAAGACTTTGAGGGCGGCGATCTGTTCCAGGCTTGCCAGCCTGCCGAGGAAGTTGCGCGCACCGGCAAGGACGCCATTCGCTTTGGCGCCATGAAGCCCGTCGGCCTCACCGACCCGCGTACCGGACGTCGCCCCTGGGCGGCGATTCAGCTGCGTGCCGAGAACAAGGAGAAGACCGCCTATAACCTGGTGGGCTTCCAGACCAACTTGACCTTTGGCGAGCAGAAGCGCGTCTTCCATATGGTGCCGGGCCTGGAGAACGCTGAGTTCTTCCGCTACGGTGTCATGCACCGCAATACCTTTGTCGACGCCCCGCATGTGCTCGATGGCACCTTTGCCGTGCCCGGTACCGGTGTGCGCCTGGCCGGTCAGATCACCGGCACCGAGGGGTACATGGAAGCCGTGGCGACCGGTCTGCTCGCGGCGCTCAACACCTATGCCGAGGCTATCGGTGCCGCGGGCGTCGAGTTGCCGCGTGTGGGCGCCCTGGGTGCGCTCGTGGGCTATGCGACCGATCCTGCCACCGTGGGCTATCAGCCCATGCATGTCAACTTTGGCCTGGTGCCGCCACTCGAGGATGGTAAGCGCCGCAGCAAGCGCGACCGCTACCAGGCCTATGCGGACCGTGCGCTCGAGGCCCTCGATGCCTACTTGGCCACGCGTTCCGACTTGTTTGGAGGCGACCGGTCATAGCCTTTGACCTGTACGACACCGTCGACTCTTTTATCGCCTATATCGCACGCGTTGAGGGGCTTTCTCCCAACACGGTGACGGCCTATGGCTCGAGGCTGGAGCGCTTTGCTGCTTGGTGCGAGCGCGAGGATATTGATGCTTTCGCTGCCGACGTGCGCACCATTCGTCGCTATCTTGCTGAGCTTTCGCGTGAGCAGGTGGCTCCTCGAACGCTTGCGGCGCACCTGTCGGCTATCCGATCTCTCTATCGCTGGATGGCTGCCGAGGGGATTGTCGAGGGCGATGCGGTCTCGGCGATCGCATCGCCCAAGCTGCCGCGTGACCTGCCGGGCGTCCTTACGACCCAGCAGGTTGAGGCGCTGCTCAAGACGCCTGATACCTCGACGCCCGCGGGACTGCGCGATGCGGCGATGCTTGAGTTGCTCTATGCCTCCGGCGCGCGAATCTCGGAGCTCGCGGCGCTCAACGTGGAGTCTATTGGTTGGTCCGAGCGAACGCTGCGACTTTGGGGCAAGGGGAGCAAGGAGCGTATCGTCCCTCTGTATCGTCGTGCGCTCGAGGTGACGCATCTCTATATTGAGGAGGGGAGGCCGGAGTTGCTCGCTCAGGCAAAGCGCCGCGACCTCGCTACTGGGCCGCATCCGCTGCTTATATCGGCGCGTGGCAATCGCATGAGCGCCGCCATGCTCCGGCGGCGGTTCCATACGCTGGCGACGCTCGCCGGCATTCCGGCCGACATCGCCCCGCATGCGATGCGCCATACCTTTGCGACCGACTTGCTCGAGGGCGGTGCGGACCTGCGCTCGGTTCAAGAGCTGCTAGGTCATGCGAGCCTGTCCACGACGCAAATCTACACACATCTCACGCCCGATCGGCTCAAACGTGCCGTGGCTCAAGCCCATCCCCGCGGCGAATAGTGGCTGGGACGTCCCGCGCCGCACTCAGGTGTGTGGTTTTGATTGCGGGTTGGCAGGAAGATGCATTCCTGCTATCATTCATCGGGTTGCTTCACGGCAACATGTTTTTATCACGCACGCGCGGCTACTTCATACCGTGGTGCCCGGGCTTTGGTAGCACATGTCCGGGTTGGTTTTGGAGGATGACCCCGCGCGGAGGCAAACCACAGGAGGTTTAACATGGCTACCAAGATTAATATCCGCACCCTGCTCGAGGCCGGCTGCCACTTCGGTCACCAGACCCGTCGCTGGAACCCCAAGATGAAGCCGTTCATCTTCGGTGAGCGCAACGGCATCTACATCCTCGACCTCAAGCAGACCATCCTCGACGCCGACCAGGCCTACACCTTCGTCAAGAACGTCGCCAAGGGTGGCAACGTGCTGTTCGTCGGCACCAAGAAGCAGGCTCAGGAGGCCGTCAAGAACGCTGCTGAGCGCGCCAACATGCCTTACATCAACCAGCGTTGGCTCGGCGGTATGCTGACCAACTTTGTCACCATCCGCTCCCGCATCAACCGCATGGAGGAGCTCGAGGCCATGGTCGAGGACGGCCGCATGGCTGTTCTGCCCAAGAAGGAGCAGGCTGTTCTCGGCAAGGAGCTCACCAAGCTCCAGACCAACCTCGGTGGCGCCCGCGACATGAAGGGTCTGCCCCAGGCTCTCTTCGTCATCGACACCAAGCGCGAGGAGAACGCCATCAAGGAGGCTCAGCGCCTGAACATCCCCGTCGTCGCTCTGATCGACACCAACTCCGATCCCGACGAGGTCGAGTACGGCATCCCCTGCAACGATGACGCTATCTCCGCTGTCACCCTTATGTGCGAGCTCATGGCTGACGCCTGCCTCGCTGGCTCCGGCAAGGAGCAGGTCTCCGAGGCCGAGATGGCCGCTGAGCCCAAGGCCGAGTAAATCAGTCTTAGTTAATTCTTTTTCATCTCTTTGAAAGGAACCACAATGGCCCAGATTACCGCCGCTATGGTCAAGCAGCTCCGCGAGATGACCGACTCCCCGATGATGGAGTGCAAGAAGGCTCTCGTCGAGGCTGACGGCGACATGGACGCCGCTGTCGACGTTCTGCGTAAGAACGGCCTTGCCAAGGCTGCCAAGAAGGCTGGCCGTGAGACCAACGAGGGCGCTGTCGCCGCGTTCGTCTCCGAGGATGGCAAGACCGGCGCTCTGCTCGAGCTCTCCTGCGAGACCGACTTCGTTGGCTCCAACGCCAAGTTCACCGGCTTTGCTTCCAAGGTCGCTGAGGTTGTCGCTACCACCGAGCCTGCTGACGTCGACGCTCTGCTCGAGAAGCCGATGGGCGAGGAGACCGTTTCCTCTGAGCTCACCGAGATGATTCACATCATGGGCGAGAACATGAAGATCTCCCGCTTCGCTGCCCGCAAGGCCGAGAACGGCGCGCTCGCTTCTTACATCCACATGGGTGGTAAGATCGGCGTCCTCGTCGAGTTCGCCTTCGAGAAGGCCGAGACCGCTCAGGCTGAGTCCTTCAAGACCTTCGCTCACGACGTTGCCCTTCAGGTTGCTGCCGTCGCCCCGATCTGCGCTACCCGCGATCAGGTTCCGGCCGAGACCGTCGAGCACGAGAAGCAGATCTACATGGCCCAGGCTGCCGAGTCCGGCAAGCCCGAGGCTATCCAGGAGAAGATGGCTGTCGGCCGTCTGGAGAAGTTCTACAAGCAGTCCGTGCTCACCGAGCAGGAGTTCATCAAGGACAGCTCCCTCACCATCAAGAAGTACGCTGAGCAGGTCTCCAAGGAGCTCGGCGACACCATTACCGTCGTTGCCTTTGACCGTCTGGTCCGTGGCGAGTAAATAAGCTCTTGTAGCTGGTAATGAGCAGGCTGTGGGTTTTACTCACAGCCTGCTTTTTCATGGCTCTTATCAGAGCCTTTGATATCATATTGAGAGTCTAATTAAAGGAGGATCGCTTTGTCCGACATCCGATATAAACGCGTGCTTCTTAAGCTTTCCGGCGAAGCACTGATGGGCGACGGCCAATATGGCATCGACCCCAAGGTTACCGACCATCTTGCCAAGCAGGTCAAGGAGCTGCTCGCCGTTGGCCATGAGGTCGGCGTCGTTGTCGGCGGCGGCAATATTTTCCGCGGCATGGCCGGCGCTGCCGGTGGCATGGAGCGTGCTCAGGCCGACTACATGGGCATGCTGGCAACCGTTATGAACGCGCTCGCCCTGCAGGATGCCTTCGAGCATAACGATGTTCCCTGCCGCGTGATGAGCGCTATCCAGATGAACGAGATCTGCGAGCCCTATATTCGCCGTCGCGCCATCAACCACCTTTCCAAGGGCAACGTTGTTATCTTTGCCGCCGGTTCGGGCAATCCGTACTTTACGACCGACACCGCCGCGGCTCTTCGTGCGTGCGAGATCGGCGCCGAGATTCTGATTAAAGCCACCAAGGTTGACGGCATCTACGACAAGGATCCCGTCAAGTGCGCCGATGCCGTCCGTTTTGACAAGATTACCTATCACGAGGTTCTCGTCCGCGGACTGCAGGTTATGGATTCCACGGCTACGGCACTGTGCCAGGATAACCGTATGCCGATTTTGGTCCTCAACATCGATGGCGAGGACACCGTCAAGCGCGCGCTTTCGGGTGAGCCCGTCGGCACGCTCGTCTATCAGGAGGATTAAGCATGGCAGAGAACATCACCGCCCATATGGACAAGTCGCTCGAGTCCCTCAAGCATAACTTCTCCAAGGTCCGTACCGGCCGCGCCAATGCCAACATTCTGTCCGACATCACCGTCGATTATTACGGTGTTCCCACGCCGGTCACGCAGGTTGCCGCCGTCAAGACCCCCGAGGCCCACATGCTGCTCATCGAGCCGTGGGACAAGGCACTCATCAATGCTATCGTCAAGGCCATCGGCGCTTCCGATCTGGGTATTACCCCCAACTCCGATGGCACCGTCGTTCGTCTTCCGTTCCCGGCTCCCACTGAGGAGCGCCGTCGCGAGCTCGTCAAGGAGTGCCGCGAGTACGCCGAGCAGGCCAAGGTGTCTATCCGTAACATCCGTCGCGACTTCAACAACAAGCTCGAGCGCGATGAGGAGCTCACCGAGGACGATGTCCGTCGCGAGCAGGCCAAGGTCCAGAAGCACACTGATGAGTATGTCGCCAAGGTCGAGGAGCTTCTGAAGGAAAAAGAAGCCGAGGTCATGGAGATCTAAGGTGCAATACGACGAGCATAAACTGGTCGAGTACTTTGCCGACGCCCCTGCGGGCGTCGGTTTTTCCGACCTTGACCTTAATAACATTCCGCACCATATCTCGTGCATCATGGACGGTAACGGTCGTTGGGCCACGTCGCGCGGTCTTGCACGCACCGAGGGCCACAAGGCGGGTATCGTCTCCCTGCGCGAGATCATTACCGCATGCGTGCGCTTGGGTGTCGACGTCCTTTCGGCCTATGCGTTTTCGACCGAAAACTGGAATCGTCCGCAGCATGAGGTCAACGTTTTGATGCATTTGTTTGCCAAGACGTTTATCGATGAGTTGCCGCTGCTTAAGCGCGAAAACGTTCGCGTTGTCTTTTTGGGCGATATTTCCGCACTGCCTAAGAAGACCCGCGATGTCTTTGAGCGAGGTCTTGCCGAGTGCGCCGATCACACCGGTATGACGCTGGCGCTTGCCGTCAACTACGGCGCGCGTGCCGAGATTACCCGCGCTGTCCGTCAAATCGCACTCGACGTTGCCGCCGGTAAGATCGATCCTGCCGTAATTGATGACGACATGGTGGCCTCTCACCTTTATACCGCCGGTCTTCCCGATCCTGAGCTTGTGATTCGCACCTCTGGTGAGCTGCGCCTTTCGAACTATTTGCTGTGGCAGGTGGCTTATTCCGAGTTCTACGTCACCGATACCTATTGGCCCGACTTTGATCGTTGGGGCCTTGTCGACGCCATTTTGGCCTATCAGGGCCGTGAGCGTAGGTTTGGTGGACTGAGCAAGACCGAGGAGGCTTAATCGTGTCCGATCATCCCAAGGCATCTGCTCCCAAGACGCCTGCGCGCAAAGCTACCACTGTGGGAGCGCCTGCAGCGAAGAGCGGCAGCGGTTCGTGGCTGGCGGGCTTTATTACCCGTGCCGCCGCCGGTATCGTCTACGCCGTTGTCTTTATCCTGTGCCTGGTTTTGGGTATCGTGCCCACGGCCATCTTTGTTTCCGTCATGAGCGGTCTGTGCTGCTATGAGTTTTTCCGTATGACAAGACTCGATGGCAAGATGGCTAACGAGCGCATGGGTATCGCTGCCGCCGTACTCTTTCCGCTGTCGGCGTTGGGCGATTCGATGTTGCTGAATGCCCTGCTTTTTGCCCTGATGCTCGCTGTGGGCATTTGGTATGTCTGGTCGCCGCGTACCCGCATCTCTGATGTGGCCGTGACGCTCATGGGTCCCATCTACACTGGCTTTATGCTGTCGGCTATCGTGCTGCTGCGCGATGCCGTGCCCGGTTTTGCCGGCGCCCTGCTTTCAGTGGGCGTTTGCGCGTCCCTTTGGGTCTCCGATTCGTTTGCCTACATTGTGGGCAGCCGTATCGGCAAGCACAAGATGGTTCCCAAGATCTCTCCCAAAAAGAGCTGGGAGGGTTTTGTCGGCGGCATCCTGGGCTCGGTTTTGATTTGGCTCATTCTGTGGGCGACGCACTTCTACAAGCTCAGCCTGCCCTATGCGCTGCTGTGCGGCGTGGTCGTGTCCATTTTGGGCGTTATCGGCGACCTTATCGAGTCGCGCATCAAGCGTGGCGTGGGCGTCAAGGATTCCGGCAACCTTATCCCGGGCCATGGCGGCATGCTCGACCGTAGCGACTCGCTTATCTTTGGCTGCATTACCGCTCAGCTGCTTTTGATGATCGGAGGCGTGCTGTAATGTCATTCCAGACGACGTATGGCCCCGATGGACGCCTCCGTGTTGCCATCCTGGGTTGTACGGGCTCTATCGGCACCCAGGCACTCGATGTGTGCCGTCAGCATGCTGATCGCCTGCAGGTGACGGCGCTGTCCGTTAATTCCAGCACCTCTGAGCTCGTTGCCGCTGCCCGCGAGTTCTCGGTTCCGGCGGTTGCCGTGGCCGATGTCGCTCACGGCGATGACGCCGTGCTGCAGGAGTTGCCCGAGGGAACGAAGCTCGGCGTTGGCGCGCAGGCGGTTTGCGAGCTCGCGCGTCGCGACGATGTCGACTGCGTGCTCGTTGCTATTGTGGGCGCCGCCGGTCTCGAGGCGAGCCATGCGGCCTTGACCTCTAATAAGCGCCTTGCCCTTGCCAACAAGGAGTCCCTCGTCGTCGGTGGCGACTTGCTTATGCCGTTGGCACAACCGGGCCAGCTTATTCCAGTCGACTCTGAGCACTCCGCCATCTACCAGTGCTATCTGGGGGAGGACCCACGCGAGGCTCATTGTATTTGGCTTACCTGCTCGGGCGGTCCGTTCTTTGGCCGTACGCGCGACGAGCTCAATCGCGTGACGCGTGCCGATGCCCTCGCACATCCCACGTGGGCCATGGGTGCCAAGATCACCATCGACTCCGCCACCCTCATGAACAAGGGCCTAGAGCGCATTGAGGCCATGCATCTGTTTAACTGCGACCTCGATTTCATTAACGTGGTCGTGCAGCGTCAGTCCAAGATTCACTCTATGGTCGAGTTTGCCGACGGCTCCGTGATGGCGCATCTCGGTGCTTCCGACATGCGTATTCCCATCCAGTTCGCGTTCTCGTATCCCGAGCGTTGGGATACCCCGGCGCCTCGTATCGATTTCCGCGAGCTGGGGCAGCTCACGTTTGATGCTGCCGACATGGATACCTTCCGCTGTCTGGCGCTGGCCGAGCGTGCCGGCAAGACGGGTGGTACCATGCCGTGCGTGCTCAATGCCGCCAACGAGGTCGCCGTCGATGCCTTCCTGCACGATGGCTGCAACTTTACCGATATCGATCGCATTGTGGAATCCTGCATGGATGCCCACGATATGCAGGCGGTCGATTCGTTTGAGCAGCTTCGCGACATCGATGCGTGGGCGCGTGAAAAGGCTGCGCAGGTGCTCGCCGCAACCCGTTCCTAACCCATAAGGATTGCTTTTTCGTTTTATGGATACTGTTCTGAGCGTTCTCTCATCGGTCTTTTGGGGCCTGCTGATGCTTTCCGTCCTCGTGTTTTTGCACGAGGGCGGCCACTTTTTGGCGGCGCGTGCCTGCGGCGTCCGTGTGACCGAGTTCTTTTTGGGCCTACCGTGTCGCTTTGACATCCATTACACGTCACGTCGCATTGGAACCAAGTTTGGCGTGACCCCGCTGCTGCTGGGTGGCTACGCTGCCATCTGCGGTATGGATCCGACCGACGTCTCCTGCGCCGATCGCGTGCTCGCGGCTATCTATCGTCATGGTCGCGTGACCGTGGCCGACCTTGCCGCCGAGCTCGAGCTATCCGAGGAGGTTGTGCTCGAGGCATGCGCCTTGCTCTTGGGTTGGGGCTCTATCGCGCCTTGGCATGAGGAAGGGGTGAAGCCTTCGCCGAGCTACTATCCCACCAAGTATCAGACGCTGCCGCGAGATGCGGCGGGTTACACCACCTTTGACGGCCGCCGTTTCGATCGCGAACATTCAACTTCCGAGGGCGATGTGTGGGAGCTGCCGTGCGGCGAGGCCGAGTTCCTTGCACAAGAGCGTTCGCACACCTATCTTGGCCAGGGTTTTCTCAAGCGCGCCTTTATGCTGCTCGCGGGCATTCTCGTCAATATCCTGACGGGCTTTTTGCTGCTTATGAGCATCTACTCTATTGCGGGTGTCACCGTGCCGATGGATACCAACGTGATCGGTCAGGTTGACGAGGGGTCTATTGCCGCCAACGCGGGTATTGAGGGCGGCGACGCGATCCTTTCGGTTGACGGAGTATCGTGCTCTACCTGGATGGACGTTTACGATGCCATCGGCAAGGCCGCCGGTAAGGACGATATCGCCATTGAGTATGAGCGCGACGGCAGGCAGCATTCGACCTCGGTTGCGCTCAAAGAGGACGAGCGCCTAGGTGTGTATGCCTCTACGCAGGTGGTCCGTTTAGACCCCATCACGTCGGCTCGCCTTTCGTTCTCCTATGTCGTGCAGACAGCGGAGGGCGTGATGCGCCTGCTCCAGCCGCAGCATACGATGGAGATTCTCGATCAGTCTTCTTCGATCGTGGGCATTAGCGTTATGTCCTCACAGGCTGCTGCTGCCGGCCCTGCCACGTTCCTTTCGTTTGCCGCCTTCATTTCGTTCTCGCTTGGCTTTATGAACCTGCTGCCCATCCCACCACTCGATGGCGGCAAGCTGGTCATCGAGATCATTCAAAAGACTGCTGGCCGCGAGCTTCCGCTCAAGGTCCAGACGATTGTGAGCTATGTGGGCATCGCGCTCTTTGCGCTGCTGTTTGTCTATATGCTTCGTTCCGACGTCCTTCGATTTATCCTGTAGGGGAGTGTTTGGATTGTCTTTATCCCATCCTTTGCCTCGCGAGTTGACGCGCCCCGTGCATGTGGGCGGT
>CABSYW010000004.1 GCA_902482035.1 uncultured Collinsella sp.
GTATAAGAGACAGCCCCTCAGCCCCATCCCCTCCTAAGTTGCGGTGAAATAGTTCCTGATTAAGGCTTATTCGAGCTTTTCAGGAACTATTTCACCGCAACTTTCTGTAAGGGTGGTTTTAAGTGCCGCCGAGGGGCACTAATCAACCGTTTGCCGATATGTTTGGCTCTGACTCATGACTCTGACCTGCCCCGTCAAGCTTTTGGTCAGTTCATGGCAAGGTCTGGCGGACCAAATATGGGATAGCGTAGTGTCATTCACTCCCCCTCGAGACCATGGGGTCGAAAATGAGTCATGATAAACGCTGTTCCAAACCGCAAGTAGAGCTGTTCTTCCGGTTATTCGAGGCCCATCATGGCGGGCATCTGTTTGTAGCTACCAAAAAATGGGATGAACGCTGTGCCTACGCGCTCATGCAAAAAGAGATGATTATTCGACTCTACAACCATGTCTACGCTGATCCCGCGTATTGGAATGACCTCGGCGTCGAAGATCGCATCTTTCAATTGGCATCCGCTATTGCGGTCGTTGAACCGGATGCCGTGTTTTGTGGAGCAACGGCGGCACTGCTCTATGGCATCGGTTCTGCATATTCGCTTCTCGACAAGGTGCAAGTGCTGCTGCCGCGTTCCACCAGACGCGATATGTACGAATTCGTTGAATACCGACGCTGGCGGCCGGGCGACGTATGGCAGCTCGGCCCGTTTACGCTAACGGATCCATATCGCACGGTGGTCGACATCGCCCGAACGAGCGCCTTTCGATATGCACTAGGCTATGTCGACGGGCTGGCTCGTGAGTACGGTGTCGAGCGTGAAGAATTGCGTTCATATGCACAAGCGAACTGCCGTGGACTGCACGGCATCGCGCGTGCATTTGACGTTTTTGAACACATGGATGGCAGATCGGATAACGGTGGAGAATCCGAAGCGCGGGCGGCAATGATTCTGGCGGGAGTTGCCGCTCCCGAACTTCAGGTTGAAATCACTCGACCGGGAAACGCCGGCTATTATTTGGCAGATTACGGCTGGCAAATGCCAAACGGCTCTTGGATGCTGGCTGAGCTGCATGGACTAGGCAAGTTTGAGGACGATGCCCAAAATGATTCGGAACATGCTGCGGCAAAAACCTATCGAGATGCCCTCGTGCGCGACGCGAACCTGCGTGCCATGGGCCACAACGTCATTCATTTCAAGCTCTCAGACACCTACGATGTCAAAGCGTTCGGCTCCATGATGCGCGGCTACGGTATTCCAACCACAAAACCCTACGCAGACTCCTGACCGGCTGTCCTCATCTTCTCGACAACAGAACCCATCATCGACCCAGACCGCTCAGCCTCAATAAGTTGCGGTGAAATAGTTCCTGGATAACAGCTTTTGCGGCTAATCCAGGAACTATTTCACCGCAACTTAGGAGGGGATGGAGGTCCCCGGCATGTATATGAAAACGGCTCTGATTCCCGGAAGGAATCAGAGCCGTTAAGCTATCTTGTGGAGCGGGCGACGGGAATCGAACCCGCGTCATCAGCTTGGAAGGCTGGGGTTCTACCATTGAACTACGCCCGCAAGATATGGTCGGGACGACAGGATTTGAACCTGCGACATCCTGCTCCCAAAGCAGGCGCGCTACCAAACTGCGCCACGTCCCGAAGGTGTTGAGCAGCTAAGGTCTAAACCTTGCGTGTCCCAAAGCGAAGGAAATTATAGGGGAGACTCCCCGCCTGTGCAAGCGCAGAAACCCTAGCTCCTCGAATGTGCGACAAACTGGCTATGAACCAGACCAATCACTAACGCGACCACAGCAACCGGCGCCCACGCAGCGCCGATATCTGCCAGCGGCAACGCATCGAACGGCAGCCACGCGCCAGCAAAGAACGCATCGCGGACCGAAGTGATTACGCTCTGTACCGCGACAACGCCGCCGACCCAGACCCACACCTGCGGATGCGCGTCGCAAAAGCCGTGCACCAGGCCCATAAGTACCAGCACAATGGCAACGGGATACAGGGCATTGAGCATAGGCACCGAGAACATAAGGATCACGTCGAGACCCACGTTGGAGAGCACGCACGAAAACGCCGCGAACACAAAGGCGAACATCGCAAAGGGACGGCGCATGGCCTCCTCGGAAGCCTCCGCTCCCCCTTCGACCACATACGTCTCGCAGAAGTAACGCGAACAGCAGCTGATAAGGCCAATACACACGTTCATGCAGGCGAGGAAAAAGATCGCAAAGACCACGACCGTGCCGACAAGGCCAAAGTGCAAAGACGCCGAACGCGCAAGGATCGCGGCGCCGTTGGTGGCGTCGGGCATAACCGTGCCGAGCTGCATACCAGCAAGCGCTAGGCCGCAGTAGATGATGGCCATGAGCACGCCGGCGATCACACCCGAACGCGAAATCTCGAAGGCCACGCGCTTATCGTCGGTAACGCCGAGCTCATGGATGGTCTCGGCAATGATGATGCCAAAGGCGAGCGACGCAAGCAGGTCCATGGTCTGGTAGCCGGTCAAAAAGCCCTGCACGGCAGCACCGGCATTGTAGGGAGCCTGCGGCGCGGCAGCGGGACCCAACGGCGAGACCACGGCGGCACCCACAACCAGCACGATGAGCGCAATGAGCGCGGGGCCCGTAATGCGGCCGAGCACGCGCGTGATGACGCCAGGGCGCAGCGTGAGCGCAAACGCGACGACAAAGAAGCCAACGGCAAACACCAGGCGAGCCGTGCCAAGCGAGACGCCCTCGGGCAGCAGCGGCACCAGCATCTCGAAGGCCGTGGAGCTCGTACGCGGAATGGCCAGGCACGGGCCGATCGCTAAATAGACCGCCGCGACAAAGAACTCACCGAACTTGGGGTGCACGTGGCCGGCAAGCTCGCGCGCCGTTCCGGCAAGCGCCACGGCGATAAAGCCCATGACGGGCAGGCCGATGGCGGCGATGAGAAAGCCGAGCATGGCGACCGGCGTGGCAGAACCTGCCTGCAGCGCCAGCAGTGGCGGAATAATGAGGTTGCCGGCGCCAAAGAGCATCGAGAATAGGGCGATGCCGACGGTGACGACATGGTCGGAGCGCAGACCGCGCGGCGTGGATGAGGCCATAGACACACCTTTCGGGTCGAAACAAAAACGGGACGGGCAAAAGGCCCGTCCCGCAAGTATAAACGGTCTAGCAGCTTTAGCAGGCTAAATCGCGCAAAGCGCCAATCGCGGTGTCGACTTCTTCGTCCGTATTGAAATACCCAAACGAGAAACGAACGACGCCCTGACGCTCGGTCCCCAGCGCACGGTGCATGAGCGGAGCGCAATGGGCGCCGGGGCGCGTCGCAATCCCCCACCCTTGCATGAGCGCGTCCGAGATCTCGGCAGAGTCGATATCGCCCACGTTGAGTGAGACGATCGCCGAGCGCACGGGCTGGTCAAACGCACCGTAGAGCGCAATGCCGGGGATTTCCCGCACGCCAGCGAGAAAGCGATCAGCCAGCGCTCGCTCATGCGCCGCGATCGCCTCGACCCCGCCTTGCGCCTCGATAAAGTCGAGACCGGCAGAAAGGCCCGCGATGCCGTGGCCGTTGAGCGTGCCCGCCTCAAGGCGCGTGGGCCACTCAAGCGGCTGCAGTGGGTCGAAGCTGTGCACGCCCGTGCCGCCCATGGCCCACGGAGCCACGTCAATGCCCTCCGCCACGGCCAGGCCGCCGGTCCCCTGCGGACCCATGAGCCCCTTATGGCCGGTAAAGCACACTATGTCGAGGCCCATGGTCTGCATATCGACACGCGCCGTACCGGCAGACTGCGAGGCATCGACGATCACCAGCGCACCAGCCGCATGGGCCATGGCCGCCACGCGCGCAATGTCGACCGCGTTGCCGGTCACATTGGAGGCATGCGTCACCACCACGGCACGCGTACCCGGCGTGACAAGCCGCTCGAGTTCGTCGTAGTCGAGCACACCATTTACGTCACAGCCCGCATGCTCAACTGTCACGCCCCGCTCCGCTGCCAGGCGGTTGAGCGGACGCAGCACGGAGTTATGCTCGAGCACCGTCGTGACCACGCGGTCGCCGGGGCGCACCACGCCACAGATGGCGGTGTTGAGCGCCGCCGTAGAGTTGGACGTAAAGCACACATGGTCCGCCCTCGGGCAACCTAAAAAGCGCGCGAGCTTGGCACGGCAACCGTGAATCGTACGAGCGGCATCGAGGGCACCCGACGTGGCGCCGCGCCCGGCATTGCCGAGCGAGCACATCGCCTGCGTCACGGCATCGATGACCGTCTGCGGCTTGTGCATGGTCGTCGCCGCGTTATCCAGGTAGATCATCGCACGACCTCCCACATATCAATCACGGTATAGCCCTCGGTGGGAATGCCCGCCGCGGCGAGTTCGCCACGCAGCAACTCCTCATCGGCAGGCAACGCCTTCCACGCCAGACCGCAGCCAGCAGCGACCTCCCCGGGCACGGGAATCGTTCGCCCGGGAAGGCCGCGCTCGATGCACAGGGACTCGCAGCCCATGGCGGCCGCCGTGGTGGGAAACGTGATGACAAGCGCCGGGCGCTTCTCCCTCATGGCAACTCCAACCAATACGCTACGGGCGCACGACGCGCACGGCCTGCTCCATCTTCTCCACGATCACGTACATGTTGGTGACCTCGCCCACCGCAAGCTGGTCTTTAATGCCATAGTGGTCGAGGCAGGTACCGCAGGTAAGGATCTCGACGCCCTGCTCGGCCAGGCCCTTCAGGTCATCGAGCACCGGCGAGCCCTCGACGGTGAGCTTGGCGCCGCCGTTGTAGAACAGCATGGTCGCGGGCAGCTCCTCCTGCTGCGTCACGGCAAAGATAAACGCCTTCATGAGCTTGTGGCCCAGCTCGTCGTCGCCACGGCCCATGCAGTCGGTGTAGACGGAAATGACGAGTTTGCCCTTGCCGGCGCTGGCATCACAGAAGGCAGCGCCATCCTGCTCGGGATCGGCCACGGCAACGGCGCCAGAGGTCGCCACGGTCACGTGCCACTCGGCGTCCGAGATCTTCTCGACCGAGGCCGTGCAGCCCTTCTCCTGCGCCATCTTGGAGATGTTCTTGACGGCGGTCTCGTTATCGACCGAGGTCACCACGGCGCCCTCGCCATCGAGCTGCTTCAGGGCTTTGAGCGTCTTGACGACGGGCAGCGGGCAGGCATCGCCCATGGCATTGACTTCAATTTTGGTAGACATAGTTTTTCCTTTCGAATAAATCGTTTTAGAACGGTACAGAGCTCAATAAACGTGTCGTTAACGGACAACGCGAACGGCAGGACCACCTGGCACCGGCTCGCACACGCGACCGACGGCGGCGGCGATGCGTCCTTCAGCATGTAGACGGCACGCAAGCTCATCAACATCGGCAGCAGGTGCCGCGATAAGCAGGCCACCAGACGTCTGCGGATCGTACAGCGCATCCAGCATGCCCGACTCCAGATCCTCGTCGGCAGCCGCGCGCGGGCCAAAGAAGTCCTGGTTGCGGTAGGAGCCCGCAGGGATAATGCCCAGACGCGCCATGTCGAGCACCTGGTCAAAGAGCGGCACCGCCCCCGACGCGAGCTCGATTTGCACGCCCGAGCCCTCGGCCATCTCGCACGCGTGCCCGATCAGACCAAAGCCCGTAATGTCGGTGCAGCCATGAAGTTCGAGCCCCTCGGCCAAACGGATCGGGGCCTCGTTGAGGGTGCACATCGAGTCAAACATGGCTGCGGCCTCGTCCTGCTCGATGAGCTCGCCCTTAATGGCCGTGGTAATGATGCCCGATCCGATCGCCTTGGTCAGCAGCAACGCATCGCCCACGCGTGCGCCGCTGTTGGCGAGCATACGGTCAAGCGCGACAAAGCCGCTCACGGACAGGCCGTACTTGGGCTCGTCGTCGTTGATGGTGTGGCCGCCCGCGATGGAGCAGCCCGCCTCGACGCACTTGTCGGCGCCGCCCGCCAGAATTTCGCCGGCAACCTCAACGCCCAGGCAACTGGGAATGCACAGCAGGTTCATGGCATGGCTCGGCCGCCCGCCCATGGCGTAGATGTCCGACAGTGAGTTTGCCGCGGCAATCTGGCCAAACAGGAACGGGTCGTCGACCATCGGTGGGAAGAAGTCGATGGACTGCACGAGCCCCAGGTTCTCCCCTACGCGGAAGACGCTCGCATCGTCGGAGGTATCGAACCCCACGAGCAGATTGTCGTTATGCACATTGGGCAAGTCGCCCAGGACCTGGGCGAGGGCTCCGGGAGCCAGCTTAGCGGCTCAACCGCTCGCGGCAGTCATAGACGTGAGCTTAATCTGATCGTCAGCCATACGAACCCCCTTCCAACAAATCAACGACTTTTAGTATACGCCCCAGGCACGCTTCCCAAGAGACCGCCGACGGCTCGAACGTCGAAGGCGGCGCCGCAAGCGCCTGCGCGATAGCATCTGCCAGTGCGCGCTCAAACAATGGAAGGTCGGCCGCCACGGGCGTGTCGACATCCGTCATACGCGGCGACGCCACCCACGTCACGGGAGCACCGGGAAGCATCGCCTCCATCCAGGGACGAACGCCGGGCAAATCGGTCGCCACAACTTTGCAGCCGCACGCGAGGACCTCGATCGTCACGAGCGGCAGACCCTCGTAAAACGAAGGCAGCACAAAGACGTCGGAACTGCGGTAGGCATGCACGAGTCCGTCGCTATCCAGGCGCCCCGCCAGCGTCACCGGCACATCCGAGGCCGCGGCCAAGCGCTCGATACGCGCGTACTCGGCATCGTCCCCGCGGCCGCCCACGAGTACCAAGCCAGATGGGCGGACGTCATCGTCAATCGGCAATGACACGGCTCGAACCAGCGACTCGACGCCCTTTTTAAAGCAAATCTTGCCCACGTACACAAGCGATCCCGGCCGCCTCGCCACGCTTGCGTCGCGGCAGAAGACGCGATGGTCGTAGCCCGTCCCAATCACGTGGATGCGATCGGCATCGACGCCGCACACCAGGCCAATCTGCTCAGCCTGCTCAGCATGGAGCGCAAAGACGGCATCGAGCCGACGAACCGCACTTACGATGCGATCGAGCTCGAGCGCATGCGAACGCAGCTGGCGCAGATCGGTCGAATGGCACACGGCAACAACCGGCACGCCCCGGACGCACTCGCGCGCCAATGCGGTCACCAGATACAGGTGATGGCAGAGCACCAGATCGGGCCGAAACTCAGCCACCGCCCGATTGATTGCAGCAGCAAATGCCCGCTCAAATGCCTTGAGCATCGAAAGCGTCAGGTCACGATAGCGTGTAGAGGGATAGGGCATGACATCGGACATACCGCAGATGGGAAACGGCAGCTCGGGCAACTCGAACGGTACGGCAAACACAGCAGCACGCCGGTCCAGCTCGCCTTGGGTATCACCCGGTGCCGCGCCGCAAAGCACGGCGGCGCGATGCCCCGTCTCGATCTGCTCGCGCACAAGCGCGGCAAGGTAGGTGCCGCTGCCGGTGCTATCTGGTTTTTGTGCCGAGATATTGAGGATGCGCATGTTGCGGAACACCCCTAGGCCAAGGCGGCGGCGCGGACAGCCGCGCCGATCGCTCCGGCAAAGCGAGCCTGGGGCGAGGTGGTCACCGGCGACCCCAGTAGCTCGCCCAACCGCTCCACCACGAAGGCGTTCTCGCACAGGCCACCGGTCAGGTAGTACGGGGCGCCCGCGGCCTGCCCGGCCATGGTCGCCACGCGCGAGACCACGCTGTCGATCACGCCACGCGCAATGTTCTCGCGCGGCTCACCGCGACCGATCAGGCTGATGACCTCGCTTTCGGCAAACACCGTGCACATGCTGCTGATCTTGGTGGGCTCACCGGAATGCGCAAGGTCGGCCATCTGCTGCTGGGAAATACCTAGGCGGTCGGCCATGATCTCCAAAAAGCGCCCCGTGCCGGCGGCGCACTTGTCGTTCATGGCAAACTTGGCCACTCGGCCACTTTTAAGCTGAATGACCTTGGTGTCCTGGCCGCCCACGTCAATCACCGTGCCGTGATCGCCAAACAGGCGCACGGCACCGGTACCGTGGCAAGTGATCTCGGTCACGACCTTGTGCGCATAGGGCACGGCGACACGGCCGTAGCCGGTCGCGACCACGCGAGCATCGTCGGCCGTCACGTCGTAGCCGGCCGCTGCCAGCGCCTCGCGCAGCCGTTCGGAAGCATCGACCGAGGAGAACCCGGTTGGCTGCACGCACGTCCACGCCACCGAACCCTCCCCGTCGACCACAGCAGCCTTAGCCGCCGTAGACCCGATATCGATCCCGATCCCTATCATGGCTCTCTCCCAATCTAAACATCAAAGGTAGCGGCGCGTTCAGGCGCCTTAGCTCTAGGTTTCTCAGGTGCCGGAGATTGCCCCGAAAGAGGAGCGCAGCGTACTTTGGGTACGCAAGCGACGGTTTGAGGAGCAAGATCCGGTGCCTGAGGAAGCTAGAGGGTTTCGATGAAGGCAGCGATGCGCGTCTCGATCTGGCCCATGTCACCGTTGCTGTAGTCGGTCTCCATCTTCATATACGGAATACCCGCACCCTCGACAACCTCCTGCATGCGCGCACTCTCCACGTTAAAGGTGTGGCAGGCCTGCAGCACGCTCTCCACCACGCCATCGACGTGGTACTTCTCGCACATGGCCAGCGTGTTTTCCATACGACCGTCGTTGGGCGTCATGACCGAGCAGTTGATATCCAGGTAGCGGTCGGCGATGGCGCGCAGGATATCGGGAGCCTCCGGGTCGATCATCATGGCCGCCGTGCGCTCGCCCGAGCAGTCGTCCATGCACACGACCACGCCGCCGTTGGACTCGATGGTGCGGCCGATCTTGTTGATCACGCCGCCCACCGGGCAGCCGGTAATCAGAATGCGCTTGGCATCCGCCGCAACCGGGCGCTCGCCCGCGTCGTAGGCCTCGCGCAGCTTGGCGACCTTTTGCTCCAGCTGCTGCGTATAGGCCTCGATATCAAAGCTGAACGTACCGGCAAACATGGTGCTCATCAGGTCGACGCCGCTCATGGCCGCAGGCTGGTTGGCCTGGAGGGCAAACATCTCGAGTTGCGCCGCACGCAGACGGTTGCGGCGTCGAACGGCAGCGCGCAAGTCATCGTCGGTAATCGTGATGCCGTAGAAGCCCTCGAGCTCCTCTTTGAGCAGGCGGCACTCCTCGTACCAGCCTTCACGCTCGTAAGCGCGATCGCGACCCTGCGGCAGATGCAGAATGTGCGTGCGCTTGAGCTCGTTGAGCAGCTCGTACATCTTCTTCTTGCCGTCGCAGGTGGTCTCACCGATGATCATGTCGCTAAAGTACGTAAACGGACACTTTTGCGAATAGGCAAAACCATACGTAGACTTGATGAGCGGGCACAGGTTTGCCGGCAGCACCTTCTCGGCCTCGGGAATCACCTCGTCGGACGTACCACACAGAGCCACGCTCGAGGCGCCCGCGGCATCGATAATCTCGAGCGGCGTATAGCTGCACAAAAAGCCGACCAGGCGATTACCCGCCTGCTTATAATCCTTGACGCGAATAAACGCCGCCTTGCGCTGCTCGTTGAACTCCTCAAACGTGGACGGCAACGGCTGCTCAATATATTCCGACATATAACTCCTTAACAAACCTTTTAACCAACCAAGGAAACGGCTTTCCCAGGTGCCCAAGGTTGCCGTGAAAGAGGAACGCCGCGTACTTCTGGTACGCAAGCGACGGTTTGAACGGCAAGATCGGGTGCCTGGGAAGCCACCGGGACGGATAGTCCTAAATGGTTTCCAAGAAAGCCTCGATCCTGGTTTGCAATTGGCCTGCGTCCTCGCCGGCGTAGTCGGTCGTTATGTGCATAAACGGAATGCCGGCCTCCTCGGCGGCCTTCTCCACGGCAAACGACTCCATCTCGTAGAGCGTGCAGAACTGCAGGGCCACGTCGACAATGCCGTCGGCATGCAGGTCCTTCGCCATCTGGACAATGTCCTTCATACGCTGGTCGTTGGGCGTAAAGACGGCGCAGTTGATCTTAAAGTAGCGCTCGGCGATGGCGTCGAGCATCTCGTCAACCGTCTCACCGGACTCATCGACCAGGTCCTTGTAATAGCGCGAACCCGTGCAGGACTCCTCGCCCACCACAACGCCGCCGGCCTTCTCGATGAGGTTGAACAGCTTCCAGTTGGGCACGGCCATGGGCGTACCGGTGTACAAGATGCGCTTGGTCCCCTTGGGCGCCACGCCCTCGCCGGCCTCGACACGCTGCTCGCACTCAGCCGCCATATCGTTAATGGCTCCGGTCAGACGCGGCGTGTCGTCCATAAAGGCGGCCTGAACGGTCAGTAGGCTGTCGAGACCGCTGATGGGCGCAGGGTCGGCAGCGCGCGTGGCAGCGAGGCGCTGCAGGGCGCGGCGCTTCTCATTGACGGCGTGGATGGCGGCCTTCAGACGCTCAGGCGTAATCGTGACGCCGCACTCTTCCTCAATCTTGGCGGCGAGCTTTTTAACCTCGGCCTTCCAGGTCACGAGCGTCGACTCGTCGTGCACGTTGGGGATATCCATGACGTACATGTTCTTTTGCGTGGCAAAAAACTCGTAGGCCTTCTTCTTGCCATCGCAGGTGTTCTCGCCTACCACCAAGTCACTCGACTCGATGTAGGGGCAGACCTCACCCAGCTTAAAGCCGGCAAAGCTCTTGATAAGCGGACAAGTGTTGCGCGGCAAGTGCTCCTCGACCTTGTCCGTTGCCCAATCGGCACCCGAGCACAGACCAACGGGAATGCCGTCACAGGCAAGCACGATCTCCTCGGGCACGTACACGCAGAACGAGCCCACGATTTTGGTGGCCTCGCCGGCCTCCTTCTTGTCGAGCATCTCCTTAATACGGCCGCTATGGATGTTGGTGGCTACAAAGTCCAGGTAGGACGTTGACTTAGGGCGGTTGTTCTGTGACAGGAACATGTCCCCGTACATCTGGCCCACGGCACCCAGCAGCATATCGTGGTCGGCAAGATTCATGCCGAGGCTCTCCCACATCGGATGGAAATCAAATTCTTCAGCCATGACGGTTCCCCTCTCGAACCAAAAACGGATAACAACGGTATCGATGCACGACGGACGGCGATTGCCCGGCCGTGCTCAAACCCGGAATTTTAGGGAACCTGCTTTGCGGTCGATTATTTAGTTGTGCGTCGTCTCTCCCGGAGCCGTGAACATACCTGCTCATATGCGACTCCGAGCCATATATAGGGCACGCGCGGCAACGCGGCGAATGTATGTCGTCTGCGGCATGTGCGCACCCTCCTTTACAAGATAAGGTCAACTATATCAACGGTCATCGACCATGCGAACACCGTTGACATTCGTACGACAGCGTCGTGTGCCGTCGATTAATAAATAATTATCTTGATTGATAAGAATTTGTCATTCCTCATTCGGCGAACGGCAAAAACAAAGCCGCCGAGGCTTATATCCCCCGACGGCACTACCCGGCGCTATCGACAAACCAAATGGATCCTGCTGGCATCAAAATGCATGCGCAGCGTCTCGCCTGCTTGCGGCAGCTCGTCGACAGGTATGCCCACTTTGTTGACCTTCCACTGCAGGCGCGTCGGCGCATCGGCACGCGGCACGTCCAGCAGCACCAGGCGCTCAAAACGCGAATCGCTCACTCGGGCCACGTGCAGGTCATAGCTGTTGCGACCCCGCTCGGCACGGTTGTCCACATGAAAGTAGCTCGCACGAATACCCAGGTACGCCACGTTATCGGGAACCTCACGGCCCACGTTGAAGGTCATGCCCCAGTCCAGGGCCTCAACTTCCTGAAGCCCGATCTTGCGCGCGCGGCTCGTATTCTTGCAGCCCGTCAGGCGCAGCGCAGCCAAGGTTTGCGGCCGGCGGACCACGTCCTCGACGGAGCCGATCTCCTCCACATGTCCGTTATGCATCACGCAAATGCGCTCGCACAGGCGGCATGCCTCGTCAATATCGTGGCTCACGTAGAGCACGGTACGGTTACAGACGTCGAACAGGTCGAGCATGTTCTGCTCAAGCGCGCTCTTGAGATACGCGTCGAGCGCACTCATGGGCTCATCGAACATAAAAATGCCCGGGTGTGCCGCCACCATGCGAGCAAGCGCCACACGCTGCTGCTGGCCGCCCGAGAGACGCGCGGGATAGCGGTCGGCAAAATCGGCCAGTCCAAAGATACCCAGGTAGCGCTCGGCAAGTTGCCTACGCGCCGCGGCGTCGCCTGCACCCTCAACGCCGGCGCACACGTTATCGGCCACCGTCATATTAGGGAACAGCTGATAGTTTTGAAACATCAGGGCGCACTTGCGCTCCTGGGGCGACAGATTGATGCCCGCCACCGAGTCAAAGAAGGTTACGCCGTTGACGACGATCTTGCCCTCGTCGGGCGTCTCCACGCCGGCAATACAGCGCAAGGTGCAGCTCTTGCCGCATCCGGAGGCGCCGAGCAGCGCCACACGCTCCTCGCCGGCATCGAGCTGAATGTCGAGGGTAAAGCCGGGATAGCGCTTTTTGATATCCAGAACGAGCGACATGGCCTATCGACCTCCCTGCAAAGCGGCATCATCGCGCATGAGCTCGGCCAGCGCCTCGCGATCGATACGCAAGGCATCGCCGCCCGCCGGGTCGAGCGAATCGCCCTGTCCGGCAAGATCTTTGATCCGCTTGCGCTCCACACAGGAAAGGCCCCGCTCGCGATACTTTTGCGAATGAGCGGTGTACATATTGATAAACAGGATGACCAGGAAACTAAACACGATCACGACGGCGACCCAAAAGAGGGCCACCGACGTGTTACCGCCCATCCACTCAAAGTAGATGGCGATGGGGATGGTCTGGGTAATGCCGGCGTAGTTGCCTGCAAAGAACAGGGTGCAGCCAAACTCGCCCATGGCACGCGCGAAGGCAAGCACCGCGCCGGCGGCAATCGAGGGCCAGCCAAGCGGCATCATAAGCTTGGTAAAGATGCGAGGCTCGGACCATCCCAGGGTTCGCGCGGCATCGAGCATCTGCGTGTCAAGGCTCTCAAAGGCTCCAAGCGCCGTACGGTAGACCAGCGGAAACGACACCACCACGGCAGAGATCACCGCCGCCGGCCACGTAAAGACAATCGAGATGCCATGCGCGATGAGCCACTGGCCCACCCCGGTCGAGCGGCCAAACAGCATGAGGAGCAGAAAGCCACACACCGTGGGAGGCAGCACCATCGGGATGGTAAAGACCGAGTCGAGTAGGCCCTTCACGCGGCTCGTCGTACCCATGGTCTTCCATGCGGCAAACAGGCCCAGCGCAAAGGAGATCAGCAGGGCAAGGCCGCTCGTTTTGATAGACACCCAAAACGGGCGATAGTCGATGTTGCCCAAAAAGGAGGCCAGAGAGGCCAAGGGCCCCTGCTCATCCCGCAACACGACAGACGATGCCTCTACCATTTGAGCGCTATCAAGCCAACGCGCGCCGCCCTTGGCATCACCCGAGGCTGATGCAATCACCACATAGCGGTCCCCATCCGCACCGCGCACGTCAAAGCCATAGGTATACCCGCCGGCATCAAACGTTGTTTCCGCCGTGACATACCAAGGAAGATCCACGTCCCCCAGCTGCGCACCTCCCATGCAGCTTGCGCTGTCGAGCTCACAGACAAGAGCCTTGAGACCCGATACGCACTCATTATCCTGCGGATCCAATCCATACTTCTCGACCGCCTTGGGCGATATCCACACCACAACGCGATCGGCAGCAGGCGCCACTACAAGGTCCACGTCCTCGTCAACGGGAAACCGGTAGCCCTCAGGCTGGCCCTCCATGGCACGAGCGGTCCCCCTGGCCAACCGCTCAAAACCCTCGATCCCATAGGAAAGCCCATGAGCGGTCGCAGCAACCTGGGCCCCGTCCTCAGCGACCCCAGCAAACGCAAGTCCCGGCACCCAGCAAAGCGCGAGGGTCAAAGCACAGACGACAAGTATGCGGAATCTACTAAGCACGAAAAGCTCCAAGCGAATACAAGGACGGAGTGAGACACAAAACGATGGAATTATCGCGCCAAGCCGCACTACTCGGAAAGCTCAAAGCCGTACTTAGCCCAAATCTTCTGAGCCTTCTTGTTGGACAGGCAAAAGTCGATGAACGCCTTAGCCTCGTCGGCATGCTCGGAGCTATCGGCGACAGCACCGGGATACACGATGGGCTTGTGCGAATCCTCGGGGCACACGAAGGCCTCCTCGATGCCGTCATAGCGGAAGATATCGGAGCTGTAGACAAAACCGGCCACGCAGTCGCCCGTAGAGACGTAAGACGCAGCGGTGCCGACCTTGTCGGCCAGGGCCACCTTGTCGGCAAGCTCGGGTGCATACTCGCCGTCGTCGCCCTCGGTGCCGGTGTAGAGACCCACAGAAGCTAAGGCCTGGTTGGCGTACTTGCCGGCGGGGACGGTCTTGGCGTCGCCGATGGCGATCTTGCCGTCCAGATTCGCGACGTCGGCGATGGCCTCGATCTTGGTGTCGGAGCCCTCAGCACGAATGATCACAAGGTCGTTGACGAACATATCCTCACGGGTGTCGGTTTCGACGAGCTCGGCGGTCTCAGCGTCATCCATGGTGCCCTTGGAAGCGGTAATGAGCACATCGACCGTGGCGCCGGCACGCATCTGCTCGACGAGATCGCCGGAGGCCTTAAACTGCGTGTCGGCAAAGGTAGTGCCGGTCTGGTCGGTGTAGAGCTCCTGGACCTCGGGCAGGGCCTTCTCGAGAGAGTTGGCAGCGAAGACCTGAAGCTCGACAGCCTTCTTGAAAGATGCCTTAGCAGAACCGGCATCGGAGCCAGTCGGCCCAGACGTCTTGTTGCCGGAGCAGCCAGCAAGCCCAAGGCCAGCAGCGACGACAGCAGAAAGAGAGACGAATCCGCGGCGAGAAACCATATCGAACATGTTCAATCCTTTCGGACCTTGTGCCCGGGCACCTCGCCGCAGGCTTTATTCTGTAATTAGATTATACTTCGGTGCGAATAATGGTTCTGAGAAATTATTCTCGTCTGAGAATATAGTTTCAGGCATGCCTACAGAATGCCGTCCCCTTGGGCGCAAATAATAGGCGGAGCAGCCGTTCAGGTCACCCCGCCGCAGGTAAACCGCTTAGTTGGTATGTCCGCCGCCCGCTGTCATTTGGGCTGCATGCTCCAGCTGGTCCGCTATGGCCTCCCAGCTTTCGCGGGCGGCCTTCGTAGAACCGGGAAAGTTTACGACAAGTGTATGACCTCGTTGCATGCAAATAGCGCGCGAGAGCATAGCGCGGTGCGTCTTGGTCATGGAGTACGCACGGATTGCCTCTGCAATACCCGGCACATCGCGCTCGCAGACGGCACGCGTCGCCTCGGGCGTCACATCGCGCATCGAAAGCCCCGTGCCGCCGCAGGTGAGCACGACATTGGCGTGGCACTCATCGGCGGCTTCCACAATGGCATCACCGATCTCGCTGACGTCGTCGCGCACAACCACATGTGAGGCGACCGTCCAGCCCTGCGCCTCGATAAGTTCCTCGAGTGCGGCTCCGGCCTCATCCTGGGCAAGATCGCGCGTGTCCGAGCACGTCACGATCGATATCTTCAGCTCCATAGCATTCCTCCTACAACACGGCATCCTCAGGCAGATCGACACGCACGACGCCCACGACGTCGCCCGACTTGAGCTCACACGGCCCTTCGTCAATACGCAGCAGACAGTTGGCCCGCTGCATCGTGCCGAGCAGCGCCGAATTCTGCGTCTTGGCCTCGGTCACCAACAGCTCACCGGTCTCGGGGTCGCGCAAAACCGTGGCGCGATCGAAGAAGCGTCGGTCCTGGCGCTTCTTCACGCCGTGCGTCAATATCGCCTGCTGCACGGGACGCGTACCCTCGGCAAAGCCGCGCATCTTGCGGATCGCGGGGCGGGCGAGCATCTCAAAGCCCACATACGCCGCCGCGGGATTGCCCGAAAGCCCCAAATACGGCTTGCCCCCAAGCAGGCCAAACGTGATGGCTTTGCCAGGACGCATCGAGATGCGGTCGAAGAGCACCTCGCCCTCGCGCTTGACCAGCGCCGTCACGTAGTCGTAATCGCCCGCAGAGGCGCCGCCGCTCGTAATGACAAAATCGCACTCCTGCACGGCACGATGCACCAGCTCGGCAATCGCCTGCTCATCATCGGGCGCAATGCCATAGAACACCGGCTCGGCGCCGGCATCGAGCGCTTCGGCCATCAACGCCGAGGAGTTGGAATCGCGAATCTGCCCGCGTGCCGGCAGCTCGCTCGGCGCGACCAGCTCCGTGCCCAGCGAGATAATGCCCACGCGCGGAGCGGCATGGACCTTCACGCTCGCGTAACCGGCGCTTGCCAGCAGGCCAGCGCCGGCCGGGGCCACAACCTCGCCGGCACGCATCACGACGTCGCCGGCATGGGCCTCCTCGGCGGCAGAGCGAACGTTCTCCCCCACTTTAGCAGGCGCCGAAAAGCTCACGTGCGAGCCCTCGTTGCCGTCGCCGTCAAGCACCTCGACGATCTCGTATTTCACCACAGCATCCGCACCCTCGGGCACCGGCGCGCCTGTCATGATGCGGACAGTCTCGCCCGGGGCGATTACGCCATCGAACACATGGCCCGCGGCTTCGTGCCCCACGACGGAAAGCGTCACGGGCGCATTGGTGGACGCTTTGGCGAGGTCGACGGCATGCACGGCATATCCATCCATGGCGCTGTTGGCAAACGGAGAGATGTCGATATCGGCCGTGGCGTCCTCGGCCAGGGGAAGACCGGCCGCCTGCCACACGGGAATCTCGACAACTTCGGTGCGATTCACGTGCGACAAGACGATCGCCTGTGCGTCCTCCAACGGAATGAGTTTCTCAGCCATATACACCTCTAGCATGCTGCGGCGCGCAACAAAAGCGCCGATTCTTTATGTTTATCTCAGTATAATCCCTCGCCGCTTGCTCAAGACCTGGCCCGCGGCCGCGAATACACCTGTCGGTAACGGACGGCGAAACAGAACCGAAAATCAACCTGCCGGTTTGTCACGTTTGGCACGTTCTATAATGCTCCTGTTGCAACCAAAAAGAGGAACGTATGGCTTTTACCGACAAACCCGAAAGCGCAAACGAGGCGCAGGATCATTCCCAGTCGCTCGACGACGGCGGCTTTTTCTCCCTTAATGACGTCATCATGGCAGGCAGGCAACAGCTCACCCGCTCCGAGCATCTCTTGGCTGCCGACACGCGCCGCAACGCCCGCAACCTACTCGCGAGCGCCAAGTTGCTCGTACTCGTCGTTATCGTCTCGCTTGCCATGGGCGTTGCCGCTTGGGCGTTTTTGGCCTCGCTGAATATCGCGACCGACTATCGCGAGCACCATGCATGGATTTACGCGCTGCTTCCCGTTGTGGGCGTTGCCACCGCATGGGTGTACAAAAACCACGGTCTTGCCGCCAAACGCGGAAACAACCTGGTCATCGACTCCGCTCTGGGCACACGCCTCATCCATATGCGCATGGCCGTCCTCACCTTCGTCTGTTCCACGCTCACGCACCTAACGGGCGGGTCGGCCGGTCGCGAGGGAGCTGCGGTGCAGATTGGTGGCACCATCGCCAGCAACATCTCGAGCCTCGCTCACCTCAAAAAGCATGACCACCACGACCTCATGCTCGCCGGCATCTCGTCGGCCTTTGGCGCCGTATTCGGTTCGCCCCTTGCCGGAGCTTTCTTTGGCATGGAGATGTGCTTCATCGGAAAGATCGACTACACCGCGGGCATCTACTGCCTCGTCGCCTCATTTACCGGCTACTTTACATCGCTCGCCTTGGGAACCGAGTACGAGGCGAATGTCATCGCCAGCGTTCCCAACATGACACCACAGACGGTTGCCATCGTTGTTATCAGCGCAATTATCTTCGGCCTGACGGCACGCCTCTTTGCCTGGTCGGTTCGAACCGTCAAGAGCCTGTACGGTCGCTTTATCACCAATTACCTCGTCCGCGCACTCATAGGCGCACTCGTGGTTTTGGCCGCCTATGCCCTCCTCGACGCCTGGGACTACGCCGGCCTTTCCACGTGGCTTTCCGGCGCCGGATTTGCCGGCAACACCACCCTGGCGGACGCAGCCATCAAGTTGGTCGTCACAGCGCTTACCCTGGGCGCGGGCTTCCAAGGCGGCGAGGTCACGCCCCTGTTTGGCATCGGTGCGGCGCTCGGCGGCTGGATCGGTTGCCTCACCGGGCTCGACCCCAGTTTTCTGGCGGCTCTCGGCATGCTCGGCGTGTTCTGCGCCGGCCTCAACGTGCCCATCACCACCTGCATGATGGCCATCGACCTGTTCCACGGCACGGCCGCCGGGTTCTTTGTCATCGTGGCCTTTATCAGCTACCTAACCGGTGGACACCGCGGCGTATATCCCGCGCAGCGCATCATCTCACCCAAGCGCCGCTCGCTTATTGTTGATGAGGGCGGTACGGTAGCGGATGCTATCGAGCGCCACAACGACCTGATAGAGTAGATGTAATAATCGCCGTGCAGCCACAATCGGGGGCAATTCAACCCGAGCGCGACCGCACCGTCACGCCATACGCCGGGAGTCGCCCCATGCACGCAACTGATTTTGGTCGCACGCTCATCATCGCCAATCCTGCCGCCCAGTCGGGCGCCGCGCGCGAGGTTGCCGAGCGCCTGCAGCGCTTTTTGGACATGACCGCGCGCACATCCCAGTTTGACCTGGTACTGACCGAGCGCATGGGACACGCCAAGGAGCTTGCCGCGCAGGCTCGGGGCTACCGCACCGTTATCGCCCTTGGCGGCGACGGCGTGATCCACGAGGTCGTCAATGGACTCATGACGCAGCAAGAGGCGGTCCGTCCCGCCCTTGCCATCCTGCCCGTGGGCTCCGGCAACGATTTTGCCCAGACGCTCGGAATCGAAGATTTCTCCGGCAAGGATTTTGGCGCGCTGCTCACCTGCGAGCTGCAGCGTCAGGACATCGGGCGCGTTCGCTCATGGAACCCCGCAAGCGGTAGCGGCGAGGCAGCCGTCGAGTACTACGACCAGACGCTTTCGGTCGGCATCGATGCCGCCATCGGCCTGGGCACCACCGAGCTGCGCAAACAGACCGGCTTGACGGGCGCTCCGCTCTACACCCTCTCGGGACTTGAGCAGTTCGGCCTGCGCTATCGCAACTACCCCATGACGGTCAGCTTTGACGGCGCGCCCGCCGAGCGCGTGAGGGCGATCATCATGGCGATTCAGCTGGGCCCCACGTATGGCTCGGGTTATCGCATCTGCCCCGATGCCGATCCCCGCGATGGCATACTCGACGTCTGCTACGCCTGTGGCCCCGTCCCTCGCGCGGTTGCCCTGCCTATGTTCCTTTCGGCCAAAGACGGCCACCACACCAAGCTTCCGCCGGTACGCATGCGCCGCTGCCGCCATGCCGAGCTCACCTTTGAGGGGCCCGACTACCCCATCCAGGCCGACGGCGAGCCCGTTGTCGCCTCGCGCATCGAGGTCGACGTCCTCGGCAGCGCTCTCCAAGTTTGGCACCCTACCCGCTAGCAAGGCCAGTGGAACAAACGACTACTC
Source organism: uncultured Collinsella sp. (assembly GCA_902482035.1). GTDB lineage: Bacteria > Actinomycetota > Coriobacteriia > Coriobacteriales > Coriobacteriaceae > Collinsella. Next base: position 19,621 of record CABSYW010000004.1, read on the forward strand.
GTCGCTGCCCGGCTTGCGACGGTTGGCCTTTTTAATGGCGTTGAAGTGCTTGTCATTGAGCCTGCGCTGGCGAGAGCGCTGGGGCACCTTGGTCTTTACGCGTCGGCGCGGTGGACGCCCGCGACGCTCGAGCTCGGCGCGCAGCTTGCGCAGGCAGCTCGCGCGATTTTGGAACTGGCTGCGGCTCTCGCGCGCCGTCACGGTAATCCCTGTGGGCACGTGCTTCATGCGCACCGCCGAGTCCGTCGTGTTCACGCCTTGTCCGCCCGGACCCGTCGCGCGAAACACCTGCACCTCGCAATCGCGCGCCAACTCCTCGGCCGACATCTCGGCATAGCGCGCATACTCACGCCATCCCATCTTGTTCTCACCCATATCAACACCTCCCCTCATACAAAAAATGTGACAAAGGGAAAGTCCCTTTGTCACATCGAATACCAATCGCTTGTGTTGCACGCTTAGGCGAAGGTGATCTCGCCGTTCTCGCAGTCCATATCGGCGATACGGGCCAGGCTCTCAACGCGGAAGCCGCGCTTACGGAGCTTATCGCCGCCGCCCTGGAAGCCCTTCTCAACGGCGATGCCAATGCCGGCAACTTCGGCGCCCGCAGCCTCACAAATCTTAATAAGGCCCTCAAGCGCGCAGCCGTTGGCCAGGAAGTCGTCGATAATCAGGACCTTGTCGCCCTCGGACAGGAAGCGCTTGCCAACGATGACCGGGTACTCCTTCTGCTTGGTAAAGGAGTAGATGGTCGTGGCGTACTGCTCGCCATCGAGGTTGATGGACTGTGCCTTCTTAGCAAAGACCACCGGTACGCCGCCAAAATGCTGAGCTGCGATGCAAGCCATGCCAATGCCCGAAGCCTCAATCGTCAGGATCTTGTTGATCTCGACATCCTTGAACAGACGGGCCCACTCGGCGCCCATGTGGTCGAACAGCTCAACGTCGCACTGGTGGTTGAGGAAGGCATCAACCTTAAGGACGTTACCGGCCTTTACGATGCCGTCATGGCGAATACGATCCTCAAGCTCCTGCATGGCGCAACCCCTTCTCGCGGCAACGATACCGCGCGATTAATAAACGTTGTTCGATAGTCTACCACGGACCGACCCCCGCCCGCCCCACAAGCCGCATCGCACTATAAAGCTGCAAGACCAGTAGATAGGCCCGATTCGTGGCAGACAGCCTCCCAACACGCTAATGCCGGGTGCGCGTCCTCACCAAACGTACCAATGTGAGCGCAAAGCCCACGGTAGCAACGGCCATCAGCACGTAGAATACCAAACGGAAGCCAAAGAGGAACACGTCCGGACGACCCGCCACATAGCTCGTGACCGTCTTGCCCATCGCCGCGCTCGTCTGTCCATACAGGATGCGCGACGCCGCCGTAATACCCAGCGCTATGCCCGCATAGCGCGCCAAGCTGCTCAAGCTGCCCGCAAAGCCAAGCGCCTCACGCGGAGCCGAACCCATATACAGCGAATTATTGGGACTCTGGAAGATCGACGTGCCGCACGACATAAACGCGACGCAGCACACAATCATCAAGATGGAAGAGTGCTCGTCAAGCGTGCTCACCGCAAAGAGACCGCACACGTACACGCCCAGGCCAACGGCCGTGGGCGCTTCACAACCAACACGGTCGGACACCGAGCCCGAAAGCGGGCCCACAAAGGCATTCACGACCGGCATCGCCAAAAACAACAGGCCGGAGATATCGGAGCTAAAGCCGTGGGCATCCTGAAAGTAGAACGGCAGCACAAACTCGGAGGCACCGATACCCACGAACACGATAAGCATGCAAGCCAGGTTAATCGTGAAAGCCGAGCTCGCAAAGCAGCGACGCGCCGCCTCTGTCAACGGCATAGGGCGTTCGCCAGCCTCCGGCTTCACATGCGGCAGCGTATAGAGTCCCACGATAAACGAGATTACGCCAATGGGCAGATTGATAAGGAAGATGCTCTCCCAGGGAAAGCTCGCCACCAGCACGCCGCCGAGCACGGGGCCGCACATCATGCCAAGAGCCACAAAGGTCGCCAGAATGCCCATGGCACGGCCGCGCTCACGCGCCGGAAACGACTCGGTGATGATGCCCATATTGTTGGCCATCGCGGCGGCACAGCCAATGCCCTGCACGAAACGCGCCAAGATAAGCACCTCGAGCGAAGCCGAAAGCCCGCAAAGCAACGAGCCGCCCGTAAAGACGATTACACCAAGCTGGAACACATTCACCTTGCCGCGCACATCGCCCAAGCGGCCAAACGGCAGCATGGCGACGCACGTCGCGAGCAGATACACCGAGCTCACGAGCTGAATGCGGTCGAGACCCACCCCCAGCTCCTTTTGCATCACTGGGAGCGCCACCGTCACGATGCTCGCATCCAGACACGCCATAAAGGTCATGACGAGCACGGTGAACAGAATCGCCCATTTATTCTTACCGTGGGTGTCGCCCTCTAGGGCAATGTGTTCGCGGCGCAGCTGCTCGGCAGTTTTCTCCATGTATATCCTTTCTATCGTGCAACGCAAAAACGGGACCCCAATCGCCTACAAACGGACACGATCGGGGTCCCGCCTACGGAATCGGAACTATGAGGACGTCGTCAGCCGAAAAGCCGTCCCACGCCTCGCACGCACGCTAGCCTAGCACTGCTCGAGCGCCTGCTCAAGGTCGGCAATCAGATCGGCCGTGTCCTCGAGGCCGCACGACAGGCGCACCATGTCGGCGGAGATGCCGCAGGCGATGAGCTCCTCATCGTTCATCTGACGATGCGTGGCATTAGCGGGATGCAGGCAGCAAGTGCGGGCGTCTGCCACATGCGTGGCGATCTGGGCGAGCTTGAGGCTCTTCATAAAGGTCTCGGCCGCCGCGCGACCACCGTTAAAGCCAAAGCTCACAACGCCGCAGGTACCGTTGGGCATGTACTTCTGAGCCATGTCATAGTACTTATCGCCCTCCAGGCCCGGATAGCTCACGAAGCGTACCTTGGGATGGCTCTGCAGGAACTTGGCAACGGCCAGGCCGTTCTCGCAATGACGCGGCATGCGCACATGAAGGCTCTCGAGCGAGCTGTTCAGGAAGAAGGCCGCCTGAGGGTTCTGCATGGGGCCGAGGTCACGCATGAGCTGCGCGGTTGCCTTGGTAATGAAGGCACCCTCGCGACCGAACTTCTCGGCATAGGTCACGCCGTGATAGCTCTCGTCGGGCGTGGTGAGACCCGGGAACTTGTCCGCATGGGCCATCCAGTCAAACTGGCCGTGATCGACGATCACGCCACCCAGGTAGGCCGCATGGCCATCCATGTACTTAGTGGTGGAGTGCGTAACGATATCGGCGCCCCACTCAAAGGGACGGCACATCACGGGCGTCGGGAAGGTGTTGTCGACCATCAGCGGTACGCCGTGGTCGTGCGCGGCCTTGGCAAAGCGCTCAATATCGAGCACGGCAAGGGCGGGGTTGGCGATCGTCTCGCCAAAGACGAGCTTGGTATTGGGCTCAAAGGCTGCCTCCAGCTCCTCATCGGTGCAGTCGGGGGCGACAAACGTGCAAGTCACGCCCATGCGGCCCATGGTGTGGGCGAGCAGGTTATACGTACCGCCGTAGATAGCAGAGCTCGCGACCACGTGATCACCGGCACCGGCCACGTTAAAGATCGCGAGGAAGTTCGCGGCCATGCCCGAACTCGTGAGCATCGCAGCGGTGCCGCCCTCCATCTCGCAGATCTTGGCGGCGACCAGATCGCACGTGGGATTCTGCAGACGGCTGTAGAAGTAGCCCGACTCCTCCAGGTCAAACAGCTTGCCCATGTGCTCGGACGTGTCGTATTTCCACGTGGTGGACTGGTAGATGGGCACCTGGCGCGGCTCCGCATCGCCCGGATGATAGCCGCCCTGAACGCACGTGGTACCGATAGTCTGCTCGCACATATCCAACTCCCTTACTTGGGTTTTGTTTTATTCGGTTCACGATACCGCTACCCCGCACCCCTCTCAACCCATCCCGCCGATAGGTTATGGGACAAATTAATCAGGTTTATTTGTCCCAAATCTTAAGAAAGTGTTCGATGGCGAAAAACAATGAGATATGCACTGCGGTCTCGATAAGCGAATGCGCCGGCAAGGGTACCATAGGCGGGTACACCATGAACAAGGAGACAACGATGAAGCAGATCGATACCACCCAGCTCAACACTGCCGCCTGCCAGGCTCAGGCTGCCGAGTACCACGCCCGCGGCTTTAACTGCGCCCAGGCTGTCGCTTGCACGCTCGCGCCCGCTGTGGGGCTCGACCCCCAGATCGCCTTTACCCTCACCGAGGGCTTTGGCGCCGGCATGGGCGGCATGACCGAGACCTGCGGCGCCATCTCGGGCGCCGTGGCCATCATGGGCTTTGTGATGAGCGACGGTATGGAGAACCCCAAGACCAAGGGCCAGACCTACAAGCTGTCGCGCGAGATTGCCAAGCGCTTTGGCGAGAAGAACACCACGACCGTCTGCGGCACGCTCAAAGGCGTCGGATCGGACCAGGGTCCGCTCCGCAGCTGCCCCGGCTGCATCGACGACGCCGTCGACATCGCCTGCGATGTGCTAAAGCAGCTCGCCGAGTAAACGGCGACAACATAAAACGACGGCCGGCGCGCTTGGGATTCATCCAAAAGCACGCCGGCCGTCGTCGTTAGAACTCGGCAAATTCGGGAGCGCCGACCTCAATCTCCTCACGCCCCGCCATAAGCTCGCGCATCTTAACGCAAAACGGCTCCTGCTCCCCCGCCTTAAACACCAAATGAATCGTCACGGCATCCGCGTAATCGGTATCCGAGACCTTGGCATCCGAATCCTGGGCCAAACGAAGCACTTGCTCATACTGTGGATAGGCCACACGCACATCAACCGGCACGACGCTCGTCATCTCAACGATCTGCCCGGCTTCCTGAGCCGCAGCCACCGCCGTCTGCGTCGCCGCGGTATAGGCGCGTACCAAGCCACCAGGTCCCAACAACGTACCACCAAAATAGCGCGTCACTACGCAGCAAACATTTTTGAGCCCCGCTCCGCGCAGCACCTCGAGCGTCGGCATGCCGCTCGTACGGCTCGGCTCACCATCATCGCTCTGGCGCTCACGCCCATCGACCAAAATCCACGCGGGAACATTGTGTCGAGCGTCGTAATGACGCTTGCGAACCATCTCGATAAAGGCATTCGCCTCGTCCTCGGACTCAATATGGACCAGCTGGGCAATAAACCGGCTCTTGCGGTCCACAAACTCGCCCGAAGCCTCAATATTCGATTGCAGAGTAAAATAGCTGTCCAACAAAGCCCCTCAACAACAAGCAAAGCAACAAACAGCCTCAATAATACGGCAAAGGGTGTACCGTTGCCCTCGCCAACAAGAACGGAAACGCCAATGACGCCGTCGCAGCGTCAACAAGAAAGCTGAGTGGGCCTATAAGCCGGGTTCTGTCGTGAACGGTCATTTATCTTGTCTGCACGTTACCGTGCAGCTCCACGCACGCTACCCGAACGCGGACCGGGCCGGCCCATAGCGTTCCTATTCGCGCTTGCTCCGGATGGGGCTTGCCAAGCCGCCATGTTGCCACGACGCTGGTGGTCTCTTACACCACCGTTTCAGCTTTTCCCTTTACGCCTTGCGGCGCAGGTGGGAGTCTTCTTTTCTGCGGCGCTTTCCGTCGGATCACTCCGCCCGGCCGTTAGCCGGCATCCCGCCCTCTGGAGCCCGGACTTTCCTCACGCGTACTGCAAGCAGCACATCGCGCGACCGTCTGGCCCACTCAGCAGTGCAAGAGTGTAACACACCGTTGCCGCAGGCAATGGCACAACGCAAACGCTCGACACGATAAACCAAGAACCGCCATGCGTTACAATGATCCTGTCGATGGGCAACGTCGTCAGTCGAGACGCGACCGCGCTCCGCACCCCTCCGTCTACTCGGTGTGTTCCCGCCTCCTCCCCGAGGCGGGATGTCGGCTTTTTTCATGCACCGACAATCCAATAGCCTGTGGACAGCCCGGCAGCATTGCGCATCTCGGTGCCAAATGCAAAAAGGGACCCGTCCATTACGGACGGATCCCTTAAAACAAGTGATCGTCAAACCGATTTACTCGGCGTCGGTCTCCTCGTCCTTCTTCTCGGAAGGCAGCGGGGTAACCTCGATCTCGACGCCCAGAGTCTCAGCAGCAGACTTCATGGACAGGGAGATACGACGACGGTCGAGGTCGATCTCCATGACCTTGACCTGAACCTTGTCGCCAACGTGGGTGACCTGAGAAGGCTGGTCCACGTGCTTGTTGGCCATCTCGGAGATGTGCACCAGGCCCTCGATGCCCTCGCCCAGGTCGACGAAAGCGCCGAACGGGACAAGCTTGGTCACAGTGCCCTCGACGATAGCGCCGACGGGGTACTTCTTGACCAGTGCGCGCCACGGATCCTCGGTGGTCTGCTTGAGACCCAGGGAGATGCGCTCGCGGTTGAGGTCGACGTCGAGAACCTCGACCTCGACCTCCTGGCCGACCTTGACAACCTCGGAAGGATGGTTGACGTGGTTCCAGGAGAGCTCGGAGATGTGGATGAGGCCGTCGATACCGCCGAGGTCGACGAAGGCGCCGAAGTCGACGATGGAGGAAACGGTGCCCTGGAGACGCATGCCAGACTTGAGCTTGGACAGGATCTCGGAGCGCTCGGCCTTACGGGACTCCTCGAGCACGACGCGACGGGAGAGGACAACGTTGTTGCGGTTGCGGTCCATCTCGATGACGCGGGCCTCGATGCGGGTGCCCATGTAGGAGGTGAGGTCCTTGACGCGACGGAGGTCGACGAGGGAAGCAGGCAGGAAGCCACGCAGGCCGATGTCGAGGATCAGGCCGCCCTTGACAACCTCGATAACCTCGCCCTCGACGTTCTCGCCGGAGTTGAACTTCTCCTCGATGCGGTTCCAAGCACGCTCGTACTCGGCACGCTTCTTGGACAGGACCAGACGACCGTCCTTGTCCTCCTTCTGGAGAACCAGAGCCTCGATGGGATCACCGAGTGCAACGATGTCTGCAGGGTTAGCGTCCTTGCGGATGGACAGCTCGCGGACCGGGATAACGCCCTCGGACTTGAATCCGATGTCAACGAGCACCTCGTCATGCTCGATCTTAACGACAGTGCCGTTAACGAGATCGCCCTCATCAAAGTCGGTAATCGTACCGTCGATGAGGTTGTTCATCTCCTCCTCGTTGACATCGTCAAGAGAGAAAATGGACGAGTTCTGAATCTCACTCAAAGGTGGACCCCTTTCGAACTACGGGGCCCCGATTGCTAGGACCTACAGAAGGGTGCGACAAGCACACAACGTTTAGGAACACTCGGGAGCCGACAGATACTAATGTGACGCTTATGCAATCACGTTCGTATAGGTTACGGGGAAATGAGTTCGATTTCAAGCGTGAACTGCGATTTTTTACTCGTGTGGAGACTTTTTCGTAATCTTATGAACACACGTCTCCGCAACTTGACGATAACCAGCCAGGCATTCGGCTTTGGGGTAAAGTATCCGGAGCCAACGATTCTAGATCGATTTTTCGAGAAAGGTGCCCGCGTGCTCAAAGCAGTCGTTTTCGATATGGACGAAACGCTTCTTAGCATCAACCTCAACGCGTTCATCCTTCGCTATTTTAAGGATGTCTCTTCGATGCTCGCGGATATCGGGCGCCGCAGCCGCGGTGGCACGATGGCACGCCTCGGCACCATCCTGGTCGACCTCAACGCCAATCGCCGCAGCGGCACGGACAACCGCACCAATCTTGAGTTTTACCAAGAAGAGGTCGAGCGCCGATGCGGGATTTGCCTCTCGGACCCACTTATCTACGAGGCGTTTACCTACTACGACTGCGAAGTTCTTCCGTACAAGAATGACGAATTCATCAACGCCCATGCCATGCCGGGCGCACACGCCGCGCTTCAGGCCGTACAGGACGCAGGGCTGCGCTGCGCGCTCTTTACCAACCCCAGCTTTCCGCAGGGGGCCATCGAGTGCCGCATGGGTTGGGGCGACCTGGCCGACGCCCCCTTTGAGCTCGTCACGCACATGGGAAACGCCACCCGCTGCAAGCCTGATGCCACCTACTATCTAGAGCAGCTTCAGGTGATGGGGCTCGAACCGCACGAGGTCCTTATGGTGGGCAACGATCCCAAACGCGACTTCCCCAGCCCCGCCTGCGGCATTCAGACTGCCTATGTAGGCCAGGGCAAGCCCAACCGAGTCACCTGGCGCGGAACCATGGAAGGCTTCGCCCGCGACTTTAACGCCGTAGTAGAAGCATTCTACGAACACCAAGTAGCCGACGAACTGTCATAGGACCCCTCACTCGCTCCAAACAAAACAACGCCGCAGGTTGAGCATAAGCCAGCGAAAACGCCCCTAAGCGAGCAATGTGCCTTAAAAGAGAAGGGCATAGGCCTTCTGGCCATGCCCGACGATTGAAAGGCAGATTGCCGCTTAGGGGCGTTTGCAGCGTCGACTAGTTACGCGGTTTGGTAAAACCGCGTAACTAACATACCTGCGTTTTGCCGATCATGATGTTGAGGATCTCGACGTCGGTATCTTTCATACCCACGCGGCCTACGTAGCCCATGCTAGCGATTGTCTGCTCAACGGTATCCTGGATCAGGCCCTCGCCGGCGCGGAAGCCGCGACCCTGCATGGCCATATCATGGCCCAGAATCGCCGCATCAACGGCAGCCGAGATCTTGGCGGCACAGCTGGCCTTGGCGCCATCGCACACGATGCCGCCAACGTTGCCGAGCGTATTCGAGACCGTCGCGCCAATCTGCTCGCGCGTGCCACCGCACAGCCAGGTAATCGCGGCGCCGGCACCGCACGCGGCGCAAATAGCACCGCAAAACGCCGAGAGCGCACCAATATAGCTCTTGATATGTACGGCAATAAGATCGGACAGCATCACGGCGCGCACCAGGCGCTCGTGGTCGCAGCGCAGGTACTCGGCATACTCCATGACGGGCAATGCGCAGGTAATGCCCTGATTGCCCGAGCCGCACACAATGGCGACCGGCAGCGCGCAACCGTTCATGCGGGCGTCGGACCCGGCGGCCGCACGGGCACGGGCACGGCAGGCGACGTCATCGGCACGAGCGCCCAACAGTGTACGACCCACCTCGGCGCCCCAAGCGTGCGCAAGGCCCTCGGCACTGATCGCGCCATTCAGCTCAATCTGACGCTCAACGGCAGCGCGGGCGTCCTCAATGTCACCGTCCTCGATAAAGTCGATGATGGTCTCGATCGACATGGGCGTATCGGAGTTATCTGCCGCCCGCTCGGCCACGACGCGCTCGGCGCAGGCGGCACACTCCCCCGCCGACTTGCCGCACACCGGAATACCGTCGAGCGTATGGCACGTGACATTGGTGTGATGGTCGGTAATCTCGACGACCGCGGTATGGCCCCCGGCCGTCGCAGTCACCTTGATGTAGAGGTTGGGCACACCCTCGACAAGCGACACATCGCAGTAGCCGGCGTCGGCGAGGAGCTCGGCCACGCGAGCGCGGTCTTCATCGTTAACGCTCTCGAGCACCTCGAGCGCGCTCTTAGCGTCGCCGCCCACGGCACCCAGCACGGCCGCCGCTTCAATACCGTGCATGCCGCCCGAGTTGGGCACGGTCACGCTCTTAACGTTCTTGATGATATTGCCCGAGCAGGCAACATCCATATGATCGGGTTCGCAACCGAGCGTCTGACTCGCCAGCGCCGCTGCATAGGCAACGGCAATGGGCTCGGTACAGCCGAGCGCGCAGACAAGTTCGCGGTTCAAAACATCGCAAAACGCGGCATCACGGATGGAATCGGTAGGCATAGGTATCTCCTGCTTGCATAACGGGCTGGGCTCTCAAAATAGTTAGCTCCTTTATTTGATAACAATGCATCAAAAACCGCAACCATGGTTCCGGCAGACGGCGCTCAAGCGCAAACTGACGACATTCATTCACGAGAAGCCAGTCTTGTTGCCTGCTAAAGCGTTTGACCAAAAAACGCTCGAGCGTTTACGCAAAAGTCGCGCTATCATGCAGTCGAACGCGGTAAACACCTTTAGCATTTGCGCCGCACAGACCAGAGAGGAACCATCCATGAAGATCGGTATCGGTAACGACCACGCCGCCGTCGAGCTCAAGAACATCATCTCCGAGCACCTGAAGGAGCGCGGCTGCGAGGTCGTGAACTTTGGCACCGACACCTCCGAGAGCTTTGACTACCCCATCGCCGGCTACAAGGTGGGTAAGGCCGTTGCCAACGGCGACGTCGATCTGGGCATCCTGATCTGCGGCACCGGCGTCGGGATTAGCCTGGCTGCCAACAAGGTCGAGGGCGTACGCGCCGTCGTGTGCTCCGAGCCCTTCAGCGCCAAGCTCTCCCGTATGCACAACAACACCAACGTGCTCGCCTTTGGCGCCCGCGTCGTGGGCTCCGAGCTCGCTAAGATGATTGTCGACGAGTGGCTCGACGCCGAGTTTGAGGGCGGTCGTCACGAGCGTCGCGTTAACCTCCTCAACGAGATCGACCACACGCGCGGCCTCAAGGTCGTCGACGAGGCCTAAACTACTCAGTGCCACAAGCTAACAGCAGGGGCCCGCTCGGAACTCATATCCGAGCGGGCCCCTTCATAGGTTTTGGTATAAAAGAGCGCCGCGGATGGAGTTCCGCGGCGCCCAAGCCACACGCTAACAGCTTTAAGGAGTCAAAGCTGGTTTAGCCAAAGAAGCGCTTAATCTCAATCTCGGCGTTCTCCAAGCAGTCGGAGCCGTGGATCACGTTGGCGTTGACATCGACAGCGAAATCGCCGCGAATGGTGCCGGGAGCAGCGTCAAGCGGATTAGTAGCGCCCATGAGGGTGCGCATCTTAGCAACAGCGGAGAGACCGGAAACGACCATCTTGACGACCGGACCGCTCGTCATAAAGTCACAGAGACCGCCAAAGAAGGGCTTGTCGGCCAGATGGGCGTAGTGCTCCTCGACGGTAGCGCGCTCGAGCGTGGTCATCTCCATGCGCTCGATGACAAGGCCGCTGCGCTCAATGCGAGCAACAATCTCGCCGATCTTGCGGTCGCGCACGGCGTCGGGCTTAATCATGATGAAGGTCTTCTCGATAGCCATAAGGTAGCCTTTCAAGTAGGTTCGCGCGTGCCCAAGTCCCATTCCGGCACCCGCCTGGACTGCATCGTAACAGAGTTTTAGCTGCAGTTAAACAAAAAGCTGTTTATTGAAACGTTGCAATTTATTGAAGCGTTCCATATGTGTCACTTCTGTTTCGAAGCCCGATTAGAGTACCATCCGACCGCCCATCAACCGCAGCGAACAGAGCAGGCGGTCGGTTGCCGCCCGCGAACGTACCCCCTTCACAACCTGCCCAAAGGTCCTACAGAAGTTCTCGACAAGCCCCTCCCCCATAGCAACAAAATACGGGCGTCCGCATCAGCAGATACCCGTAAAAGCAAAAACGATTTATCGATAAATGGCCAAAGCCGCTTCAGTCAAATCCCTACTTTGCCCCGTGGCCCATCTCGACGACCTTGGTCAGCGATCCAAACACGCCTTCGTCGGCCACGAGCTGTGCCACGGCACGCTGCAGCTGCACGGCAACGGCGGCAGGGGCGGTACCGCCCTCGGTCGTGCGTGCAGCGACAATCGACGGGATGTCGAGCGCCTCGGTAATGTCGTGCTCAAAGAGCGAGCTTGCCTCCTGGAACACCTCAAACGGCAGGTCCTCAAGATTGCAGCCGCGCTTCTCACACATCAGGACCAGATGGCCCACCACGGCATGTGCCTCGCGGAACGGCAGACCACGCTTAGCCAGGTAATCGGCAACATCGGTGGCAGCAAGGTGCCCCACGCCGCACTCGCGCGCCATGGCATCCTCGTTGACGGTCCAAGTCGAAATCATACCGGCCATAACCGACAGGCACTGCATGAGCGTATGGGCGGTATCGAGCGCGCCCTCCTTGTCCTCCTGCAAGTCCTTGTTATAAGCAAGCGGCAGGCCCTTCATGGTCACGAGCAGCTGCACCAGGTTGCCATACACACGGCCGCTCTTGCCGCGGATAAGCTCGGCAAAGTCAGGATTCTTCTTCTGCGGCATGATGGACGAGCCGGTGGAGTACGAGTCGGAAAGCGTGATAAAGCCAAATTCGGAGCTCGACCACAGCACGATCTCCTCGGAAAGACGCGACAGATGCATGGCCATGACGGAGCCGGCGTAATGCAGATCGAGCAGGAAATCACGGTCGGAAACCGCATCGAGCGAGTTGGGAATCACGCCCGCAAAGCCAAGTTCAGCAGCCGTCATCTGGCGATCGAGCGGATAGCTCGTACCGGCAAGCGCGGCAGCACCCAGCGGGCAGTTGTCGGCGGCATCAAAGGCGGCCTTCAGGCGCGTAAAGTCGCGCGCGAACATCCAGGAATACGCCAGCAGATGATGCGACAGCAGCACGGGCTGAGCGTGCTGCATGTGCGTGTAGCCCGGCAAAATCACCTTGTCGTACTTCTTAGCCGCATCCACCAGCACATGCCGCAGCTCTAGATTGGCCTCCATGAGCTCCTTGGCCAGCGCCTTGACGCCCAGGCGCGTGTCGGTCGCCACCTGGTCGTTGCGCGAACGTCCGGTATGCAAGCGCTTACCGGCCTCGCCGATGCGACGCGTCAGCTCGCTCTCGATGGACATATGAATGTCCTCGTCGTTGATGTCGAAGGTGAAGCTGCCGGCATCGATATCCTGTTCGATTCCGGTCAGGCCCTCGGCAATCGCCTGCTCGTCCTCGGCACTGATGATGCCTTGGGTCGCCAGCATTTTGGCATGCGCCTTAGAGCCGGCGATATCCTGTTTATAGAGATGTTTGTCGACCGGCAGCGACGCGCCAAACTCCTGTGTGACCTCGGCCACGCCTGCCTCAAAACGACCACCCCAAAGAGCCATGGAACCGTCCCCTTTCTCCAAATACCAAAACAAGCGCCCAAAGCAATACGCCATATCGCTAAAGCGATTTTTCAACCGCTAGTTTTACACATTCCCCACCGTGTGCGGAGCCATGTAGCTAATTTGCAAAGAAGTGACGCGCCATGCACTTGGCGCCCAACGTCTCCCTCCGGATGTTGCCCTGCGAACCATCGATCCAGGCCTTCAGGCTCATAGGGACGTCCTCGACCCCTGCGGCATCGAACTCGGGCGCGAGGGCAAGTAAAGCATGCGCGATAGCATTGAACATAGTGGATACTCCTCATATATATAGGCGCAGAGCCGCCAAATTGATAGAAGGAGCCCCGCCGGACAACCCCGGCGGGGCTCGGACTCAGCCGCAGACGCGGCATCATATATGCGGGCGGAACGTAGGGGCCACCGATGTTAAGAAGTGTCAGCAAGCATAACGAAAGGTAGGGACCCCGTGCGCCCGTTATGTATCACGCGGATGGGCCGCGCGGATACCAAGGGAAGGAGGCGCTAGGCCTGGGCGGCAGCAGAGCTGGGGCCCTGGACCTTTGCCCACGTCTTGAGCGACAGCGTATCGATCTCGATAAAGCCGGCGCTGGCTTTCTCGTCAAACGTGGTGTCGCGATCGTAGGTAGCCAGACCGTAGTCGTAGAGGCTGAAGGGACTCTTGCGGCCGACGACATGGCAGTTACCCTTAAAGAACTTCAGGCGGACGGTGCCGGTCACGAACTTCTGGGTATCGGCCATAAAGGCATCGAGCGCGTTTTTGAGCGGGCTGTACCACTGGCCGTTGTACACGGCGGTGGCCCAATCCTGCTCGAGCTTGATCTTGGTCTTGAGCAGGTCGCCCTCGACGCAGATGTCCTCGAGCGCCTTGTGGGCGGTGATGAGCGTCAGGGCGCCGGGAACCTCGTAGCACTCGCGGCTCTTAAGGCCCACCAGGCGATCCTCGACCAGATCGAGACGGCCAAAGCCATTGTCGCCGGAGATCTTGTTGAGGGCGATGACGATCTCGGAGAGTTTCATCTTCTTGCCGTCGACGGCGACGGGCTTGCCGGCTTCAAACTCAATCTCGGTGTAGGTCGGGGTGTCCGGCGTGTCCTCGGGGTTCTTGGTCATAACCCAAGCGTCGTCGAGCGGCTCGTTCCAGGGATCCTCCAGGTGGCCGCACTCAATGGCACGACCCCACAGGTTGTCGTCGATAGAGTAGGGGTTGTCGTTGGCACCCTCGGGAACCGGCACGTTGTGGGCGTGGGCATAGGCCACCTCGTCGGGACGGCACTTCAGGTCCCACTCGCGAACCGGGGCGATAACCTTGAGCTCGGGGTCGAGAGCCTTGACGGCGGCCTCAAAACGGACCTGGTCGTTACCCTTGCCGGTGCAGCCGTGGGCGACGTAGGTCGCGCCAAACTCGTGAGCGACCTCGACGAGCTTCTTGGCGAGCAGCGGGCGAGAAAGAGCCGAGAGCAGCGGATACTTGTTCTCGTACATGGAGTTTGCGGCGATGGCCTTAGTCAGGAACTCATCAGAGAACTCGTCGCGCAGGTCGAGCACCTGGCAATCGAGAACGCCCAGGTCGAGTGCCTTCTGCTTCTTGGCATCCAGTCCGGTCTCTTCCTGGCCCACGTTGCCGCAGACACAAACGACATCGAGATTCTTCTCGTCCTGGAGCCACTTGACACATACGGATGTATCAAGACCACCGGAATATGCGAGAACGACTTTTTCCTTGCTCATGGCTGTTTCCTTTCGCCCTTGGTAGCTAGTTAGAACATCGGTCAGTTGCAAGTCATTTCGAGGTCAAAAACCGTGCAATATCAGGTTAAATAGCAAAAAGCAGCACATACATGCCCTAGAAACATGCAGCAATTTCGTGCTAAAACCCAACGACCTCAAAATGACTCTGTTGAGGCATTGCGCCCCATGCGGACAGAGACGATTGTTATCGTCGTCGGGAAATTGCGCGCTGGCGTCGGATGGCATTGTCTGCAGTGGTGATGATCTTTACGAACTGCATCTGCCTCTCCTTTCACCTATCGCCGGGCGCAATTCTAATATCGTAAACGGTACCTTTTCCTCGGTAAGCGGTTGTTTTTCCGTCTCCGTTTTCGATGGTCGCTATATTACGCTAAAGTGCCCGCAGCACAAGCGACAAATTCAAATTTCTGAAAAGTTTTTTCAGTACTTTGTGAAGCGTGGTGCAAATACGCTCCGTTCCTGCGAAAATACGCTCGACTACGAGTTGATGGTTATAACGTCTGAAACAATCTCGAAACGAAAGGGTCGCTTTTATGCAAACTTACGAATCGGACGCCAACATCGGCAACATTAAGATTCTCGCCGTCGATATGGACAAGACGCTGCTGACCGACGAGCGTGTGCTGCCCCAGGGTCTTGATGAGCGCCTGGACAAGCTCGCCGACGCCGGCATCGTATTCTGCCCCGCCAGCGGACGTCCCGCCCCCAAGCTCGAGGAGATGTTCGAGGGCATCAAAAACCGCCTTGCTTTTTGTCCCGACAACGGAGCGTGCGTGATCTATCGCGGCAGCTATATCTATAAGAGCAATATTGACGTGGAGTTGTATCAGCAGGTCTTGAGCCGTGCCTCGGAGGATCCTCGCGCTGTCCCCGTCCTGTGCTGCTTCGACGAGTTCTACGTGCTTGCCCGCGACCATCAATACCACGACGAGATCAGCGTCTACTACAACACAATCAACTACGTCGACAGCTTTGAGGGCCTTGATATCGAGTCCAACAAGATTTCGGTCTTCTTCCCCGGCTACGACGCCGAGCCCGCATTCCGCGAGGACTACAGCCCCGAGTTTTCGGACAAGCTCTACGTCACCAACGCCGGGCGCGAGTGGATCGACTTTATGAACCTGGGTGTCGACAAGGGCGCCGGCGTCGCGCATCTGTGCGAGCACCTGGGCATCGATATCGCCGATGCCGCTGCCGTGGGCGATACGTACAACGACATCCCCATGTTGGAGCGCGTCGGTCACAGCTTTATCGTGGACAATGCCGAGGAGCACATGAACGCGCATGCCAAGTGGCGCATTCCGAGCAACAACGACGGGGGCGTACTGACGCTCATCGACGCCATCTTGGCGGCTCGTTAACGTTGCTCGTCGGACCTGGCCGGGTGGCATGGGTTAACTTTTCGCTCGGTCAGGTCCTGCGCAAGACGAAAGCCACATTAAGTGGCTTTCTTTGCGTGCGGAATCTACGAAAAGTTAACCCATGCCACCCGGCCAGGTCCTGCGGTGACTTGCTTGCCGCCTAGATGGCGTCTTGGCGTCTAGATACTTTGGCTGATTTTTTGGAATGAAGGGGGCTCCTTGTTCGCAAGGAGCCCCCTTCTGCTTTGGGTTACTTTGGGGTTGTTGGTATGTCTTTATTTGGCGTCGGCCCAGGTTATGCCGGTGCTGGCTTCGGCGATTAGGGGGACGCGGAGGTCTACGACGTGTTCCATGACGTCGCGGACCATGGTGGTTAGGCGCTCGACTTCGTCGACGGGGCACTCAAAGTCCAGTTCGTCGTGTACCTGCAGAATCATGTGGGCGGCAAAACCCTCTTCTTCCAGGCGGCGGCTTACGCGGGCCATGGCGATCTTGATGATGTCTGCTGCGGTGCCCTGCATGGGGTGGTTCATGGCTGTGCGCTCACCAAAGCCGCGGAGTTGCGGGTTTTTGGCCTTGAGCTCGGGAATATGGCGTCTGCGGCCATACATGGTCTCGGCATAGCCCGTCTGCTTGGCACGTGCCACCACGTTGTCGAGGAACGTGCGCACGCCCGGGTAGGCCTCGTAGTAGCGATCGATCATGTCGCGCGCCTCGGCCATCGAGATATGCAGCGACTGCGACAGACCGTAGGCCTGCTGGCCGTACACGATGCCAAAGTTCACGGCCTTGGCGCGGCTGCGCAGGTCGGGCGTCACCTCGGACACCGGCACACCAAACACGCGCGCCGCCGTCTCGGCATGGAAGTCCTCGCCCTCGTTAAAGGCGCGCACCAGGTGCTCGTCACCCGAAAGATGCGCCAGCAGACGCAGCTCGATCTGCGAGTAGTCCACCGCCAAAAAGACGCTTCCCTCGCCTGCCGAAAACGCCGTTTTGACGGTGCGGCCCAGCTCCGAGCGCGTCGGGATGTTCTGCAGGTTCGGGTCGCTCGAGGACAGACGCCCCGTTGCCGTGATGGTCTGGTTGTACGTAGTGTGTACGCGACCGTCACCACGGCGTAGCGGGCCCAGGGTGTCCAGATACGTGGACTTGATCTTAGACTTCTCACGCCAATCCAAGATCAGACGCACGATTTCGTGGTCACGCGCAAGGTCGCTCAACACCTTGGCGTTGGTCGAATAATAGCCGCGCTTAGTCTTCTTGAGGCCCTTGGTCGGAAGCCCCATCACATCAAAAAGCACATGCGACAGCTGCATGGGACTGCCAATATTAAAGGTCTCGTCACCCGCCAGGTCACGAATGCTGCGCTCGACCTCGGTAATCTGGGTCGCCAGACCCTCGGACAAACTGTGCAGACGGTCGGGGTCCACGAGCATGCCCGCGCGCTCCATCTTGGCAAGTACCGGAACGAGCGGCATCTCGATGCCATCGAACACGTTGGCGGCGTTCTCACGGGCCATGCACTCGCGCAACGGCGCCACGAGCGCCAGCGTCAGAGCCGCAGTACGGGCGGCAGGCGCCGGAACGTCCTCACCAGCACCCTCTGCGCCGCGCGCCGCAGGCAGCGCCATCTGCAGATAGGTATCGGCCAGATACGCCTCGTCAAACTCGGAGCGATCGGAATCCAGCAGGTAGGCGGCAACCACGGTGTCGAAGATGCGCGTGAAATCGACTGCCAGCGGATCCATAAGCTCGGGCTCGGAAGAATCGATGGGCGAAAGCTCATGCAGCAGCGCTTTCATATCCGGGCTCGCCACGCGGCCCTCCATAAACAGGCGCGCGAGCACGCCAGCAATCACGCCGTGGACGAAGTTGAAGCCCTCAACCTCAGCCGCCGCGCAGCTGTCGCCCTCCTCGAGCGCGAAGAGGCCCTTGGACGTCGCCAACCACAGTGTGCGCGTCAGCCCAAAGAGCGCGCCCTCTTCCTTGTCGTCGTCCACCACGGCGGCGACCCACTCGCCGGCATCAATCGCGCGGGAGACCTCAGCCGCAACGGTACCAAGCGCGTCAGCATCGCCGGCGGCTGCGCGAATCATCGCTGGTATCTCAAACACACTGGAGGCAGCAGCAGCCCCGCCCTCGCCGCCAATCAGCGCCAAGAAACGGTTCTGCATGGCGGTGATACCAAGCGTACCCAGCGCCGCGGAAACCTCATCGGCAGAAAACGCCGGGAAGGACGTCGCCTCAAAATCGAGCTCAACGGGCGCATCGGTGCGGATGGTCGCAACCTTGCGGCTCAGCAGGGCATCGTCGATGTGTGCGCGCAGGTTCTCGCCCATCTTGCCCTTGACCTCGTCGGCGTGTGCGATGACCTCGTCCAGGCTACCGTACTGCGCAATGAGCGCGCTCGCCTTTTTGGGGCCGATGCCCGGCACGCCGGGGATGTTATCGGACGTGTCGCCCTTCAGACCGTAAAAATCGGGCACGAGCGCCGGCGTAATGCCGTGATACAGGTCATCCACGCTCTCGGGCGTCATAATCGCCACGTCGGACAAGCCCTTGCGGGTCGAGACCACGTTGACGTGCTCGGTCACAAGCTGATACATGTCGCGGTCGCCAGTCACCAGCAGCATGTCGCAGCCGGCCTCCTCACCCAGGCGCGCCATGGTTCCCAGGATATCGTCGCCTTCCCAGCCCTCGGACTGCAGAATCGGCACGTTGAGCGCGGTGAGCAGCTCCTTGATCATAGGGAACTGCACGTGCAGGTCGGGGTCCATGGGCGGGCGCTGCGCCTTATACTGCGGCAGCATCTCCATGCGCACGCGCGGTTTGCCCTTGTCAAACGCCACGACGACGCCGTCGGGGTTAAAGGCGTCGATCATCTTAAGAAACATGTTCAGAAAGCCAAAGATCGCGTTGGTGGGGCGACCGTCCGGCGCGTTCATGGTCGGCGGCACGGCGTGGAAGGCGCGATGCATGAGCGAGTTGCCGTCGATAACGGCAAAGGTGCGGCGCTTGTCAGACATATTGAATACCTCGCTTTAGGCTGGGCACGGTTTGCTCACTCCAGTTTACACGCTCCCCGCCCCGCGGCCACCTCACATCAAGCTCCCCCGCCACCGTGAGCCCGCGCGTGATACGATGGCTCACGGTACATCAACCAGCACGATCGATCCGAAAGGAGCCTGCGTCATGGAGCGTCCCTGCGCATGGAAAAAGTACACGCCACAGCAAGTCGAGGAGCTCGAGGAGCTTTGCCGCGGCTATAAGCAGTTTTTGAGCGAGAATAAGACCGAGCGCCTGTGCGTCAAGACCGGTATCAAGATGGCCGAGGAGGCGGGCTACGTCGACTTGAAGACCGTAATCGCCGAAGGCCGCGAGCTCAAGGCAGGCGACAAGGTGTATGCCGCTAACCACGGCAAGGACCTTATGCTCGTCAACTTGGGCACCGCCCCGCTCGAGCAGGGCTTTAACATCCTGGGCGCGCACGTGGACTCGCCGCGCCTGGACCTTAAGCAAAACCCCGCCTTCGAGGCCGGCGACATGGCCTACCTCGACACGCACTACTACGGCGGCGTCAAGAGCTACCACTGGGTGGCCTCCCCGCTTGCACTCGTGGGCGTCATCTGCAAAAAGAACGGCACCACCGTCGACATCAACATCGGTGACAAGGCGGACGACCCGGTCTTTACCATCTCCGACCTGCTGATCCACCTCTCGAGCGAGCAGATGTCCAAGCCCGCCAAGGATGCCGTCGACGCCGAAATCCTCGACGTGATCGTGGGAGGCCGTCCCGTCAAGTTTGATGAGGACGACAAGGACGCCCCCAAGGAGCCCGTCAAGCAGATGTTCCTGGACATCCTTAAGGAGCAGTATGACGTCGAGGAGGAGGACTTCCTCTCCGCAGAGATCGAGGTCGTGCCCGCCGGTCCCGCCCGCGACATGGGCCTCGACCGCTCCATGATTCTGGGCTATGGCCACGACGATCGCGTCTGCGCTTACCCCTCCATGCTTGCCCAGATCGACGTCGCAAACGTGAAGCGCACGAGCATCACGCTCATCGTCGACAAGGAGGAGATCGGCTCCGTAGGCGCCACCGGCATGACGAGCCGCTTCTTCGAGAACACCGTCGCCGAGATCATGACGCTCGCCGGTGAGGACAGCCCGCTGGCCCTGCGCCGCGCGCTCGCCCGTAGCCGCATGCTCTCCTCTGACGTGTCCGCCGGCTTTGATCCGGGCTACGCCGGCAAGTTCGAGACTAAAAACGCCGCCTTTATGGGTCGCGGTCTGTGCTTTAACAAGTACACGGGCAGCTGCGGCAAGGGCGGCTCCAACGACGCCGATGCCGAGTACGTGGCCCTCGTCCGCGACATCATGGACGAGGCCGGCGTGGACTTCCAGACCTGTGAGCTCGGCCGTGTCAACGCGGGTGGCGGCGGCACCATCGCCTACATCATGGCCAAGTACGGTATGAACGTCATCGACTCCGGCGTTGCCGTCCTGTCCATGCACGCCCTGTGGGAGGTCGCCAACAAGGCCGACATCTACGAGGCCTACCGCGGCTACAAGGCCTTCCTCGAGCGCGCCTAACCAACCCTCCATCAGTTGCGGTGAAATACGGACTAAACTGGCCCATAAACGGCCAAAACAGACCGTATTCCACCGCAACTTCCTTTTTGGCAGAGGAGAGTCCATGCTGCAGGTCATCATTTCGCCCGCCAAGCAGATGCGCGCGGCCCAAGATGCTTTTGAAGTCCTGGGCATCCCACCCTTTGTGCGCGAGACAGCTCGCCTCCACCGCGCACTGCTAGATATCGAGCAGAATGAAGCCAGCGGCGGCCTGCAGGCGCTGTGGAACGTGAGTGACAAACTGCTGGGGCCTTGCCTCAACACCCTGCATGAGTTCGGGCCCATCCTGAAAAGCGGCGATCTCGACAATCCCGCACTCGCTCGCCACCTCTCCCCTGCCGTCATGTCCTATCACGGCATTCAATACCAGAGCATGGCACCCGAGGTGATGGATTCCGCGCAGCTCGCATGGCTGCAAGACCATCTGTGGATCCTCTCCGGCCTCTACGGGTGCGTTCGTCCCTTTCATGCCGTCGAACCGTATCGGCTGGAGATGGGCGCGAAGCTCGCCGTTGACGATGCCCGAGACCTCTACGCGTTTTGGAGCGACAAGCTCGCGCGGGCTATCGCCCCGGCAGGCTCAAACACCACGATCGTCAACCTCGCCAGCGTAGAGTATGCCAAAGCCGTTCTGCCCCACCTCGCGGGCGACGCCACGGCCGTCACATGCCTCTTTGGCGAGGGTATCCGCAACGGGAAGCCCATCCAACGGTCGACCGCCAGCAAAAAGGCGCGCGGCTCCATGGCGCGGTGGATGGCAGAAAACAAGCTCGAGGATGCAAGCGAACTTACCGCATTCAACATCGACTATCGGCACATCCCCGAGCTTTCAGACAAAAACACCCTGGTTTTCATGAACGCGCAGGCACAATAGACCCGCCGTTTCCAAACACCTCGTTACTCCGCCAAGCCATCGGCCTTTGCAATCTCGCTCGTCGAGCCATCTTGGTAGGTAATCTTAACGTGCTCCACCTCGGCTACCGCAGCGCCCGCCGGGGGCTCCAAGCGCCATTCCGTCAGCGCAATGTCCATGGTCGTGGGCACGTCCCCTTGATCTTTGAGCTTCACCGTCAGCGTTTTGAGCGTCGCATCAAACGTCACGCGTTCGATTTCTTCGCCCGGAATAGACCCGCCGCTCAGCTGCAGCTGCACAAACTCGTCGCGCGGATACCAATAGTCGCCCGGTGCGGCAACCGTGTTGCCACCAGAAACTTTCATGGTCATAATCGGCAGGCCCTCGTCGGCTTCAAACCCCCAGGTGGCGCCGCCACGACCGCCGAACGTCCAAATACAAAAGGCAATCACCAGCACGGCAAGCACCGCAAAACCAATCGCGACAAGGCCATGGTGCGCACGGCCCTCCTCGGCCGATACATCCCATCGTGTCTCTCGATATAGATGCTTGTCTTCCATGTACGCCTCCCCACAGGCACGCTCTTTAGGCCAATCGTACCCATTCGAGCTATACTTGAGCCCATTACATAAACGGGGAGCTTGCAGGACAAGACGGCAGGCTGAGACTGGGCGCGCCCGCCCTGACCCGCAAACCTGATATGGGTAATGCCAACGAAGGGAGCCGTGCCAATGAGCACACAGACCGAGCCCAAGCTCGTCACGCAAATCGACTTCGCCCGTGCCGGGCAGATCACGCCGCAGATGAAGGAAGTCGCCGAGCGCGAGCATCGCGACCCCGAGTACATCCGCGAGCGCGTGGCCGACGGCCGCATCGCCATTCCCGCCAACATCGTGCACATCAAAAAAGGCATGCGCGCCTTTGGCGTCGGTGAAGGCCTGTCCACCAAGGTCAACGTGAACTTGGGCATCTCGGGCGACAAGGCCGATGCCGTCGAGGAATGGAAGAAGGTCAAGATCGCCGAGGACTTTGGCGCCGACGCCATCATGGACCTCTCCAACTCGGGCAAGACGCGCCAGTTCCGCCAGCAGCTCATCGACGAGACGCCGCTCATGGTAGGCACCGTCCCCATGTACGACGCCATCGGCTACATGGAAAAGCCGCTGGTCAAGCTTACCAAGGACGACCTGTTCGAAGTCGTGCGCGCGCATGCCGAGGACGGCGTGGACTTTATGACCATTCACTGCGGCATCAACAAATCGGTCACCAAGACCTTTAAGGAGACCGGCCGCCTCATGAACATCGTGAGCCGCGGCGGCTCGCTGCTGTTTGGCTGGATGGAGGTCACCGGCAACGAGAACCCCTTCTATGAGTTCTACGATGAGTTGCTCGAGATTTGCCACGAGTACGACGTGACGATTTCGCTCGGCGACTCCTGCCGCCCGGGCTGCCTCTACGACTCCAACGACGCCACCGAGACCGCCGAGATGATCGAGCTGGGCAAGCTATGCAAGCGCGCTTGGGCCGCCGGCGTCCAGGTCATGGTCGAGGGCCCGGGTCACATGGCGCTCGACGAGATCGCCGCCAACATGAAACTGCAGAAGCGCCTGTGCCACAACGCCCCGTTCTATGTGCTCGGGCCGCTGGTGACCGATATCGGCGTGGGCTACGACCACATCACCGCTGCCATCGGCGGCGCTATCTCCGCCAGTTCCGGCGCCGACTTCCTGTGCTACGTGACACCGGCAGAGCACCTATGCCTGCCCAACGCCCAGGATGTGCTCGACGGCCTCATGGCCACCAAGATTGCCGCACACGCCGCCGACATCGCCAAAAAGATGCCGCACGCCCGCGACATGGACGACAAGATGGGCCAGGCACGCCGCAAGCTTGACTGGGACGCCATGTGGGAGTGCGCGCTCGACCCGGTTACGGGCAAGAAGCGCTACGAGGAGTCCCCCGCCGCCACCGAGGGCACTTGCACCATGTGTGGCAAGATGTGCGCCGTCCGCACCGTCAACAAGATCTTCGAGGGCACCACGATCGACCTCGGCATGGAGGACTAACCCTGTCGCCGCGGCCGCCTCTGGCGGCGAGCTGGTGCCTGTCAATTGTTGACGTGTGAACATTTGCTTGCATTTGCGTAAAGATTGCATCGCCCGCCCGGGTTCGACATAGAGTCGGCCCGGGCATCTTTATAATGCTGGCTTAAAGACCCATTTGATTCCGACCGAACAAGGGAGCGAACATGGATCGTAGTAAGGTACCTGCCGTCCTGTCCATCGCGGGATCCGATTCCAGCGGTGGCGCCGGCATTCAGGCCGACATCAAGACCATCACGGCGCACCGCCTGTATGCCGAGACGGCCATCACCGCCATCACAGCGCAAAACACACTGGGCGTCACCGCCGTGCAGGATATCTCACCAGATATCGTAGCCGCGCAAATTGACGCCGTTTTTGACGATATCCGCCCGAGCGCCGTCAAGATCGGCATGGTTTCTTCTGTCGAGATTATCGATGTTATCGCCGACCGCCTGAGCGCCTGGAACGCGACAAACGTGGTAGTCGACCCCGTCATGGTCGCCACCTCGGGCGCACGGCTGATTGCCGAAGATGCCGCCGAGGCGCTCACCCGCCGCCTGTTCCCGCTAGCGACGGTTATCACGCCCAATATTCCCGAGGCCATGGCCCTGCTCGACTACGAGGTCGACTCCGAGCGCACGCAGCAAAATGCTGCCATGCTCCTCACCCGCCGCTTTGGTTGTGCATCCCTCGTTAAGGGTGGGCATCTTGTCAACGAGGCCAACGATGTACTGGCCGAACCCGCGCCGCTCGATGACGAGGGCAACCATCTGGGAGATCCACTCACCACGTGGTTCCGCCACAAGCGTATCGATACCAATAACACACACGGCACCGGCTGCACGCTCTCGTCCGCCATTGCCTGCGCGCTGGCCCAGGGTATGGATCTTGCCGATGCCGTCAACGCCGGCAAGGCCTACCTGACAGGCGCTCTGGCCGCCGGCCTGAACATGGGCAAAGGCTCCGGCCCCGTCAACCACATGTGGCAGTATTAAGATTCGCAGTCCAAAACCACCGCAAAGGGGACAGGCACCCTTGCGGTGGTTCCCACAAACATCTCGATCTGTAACAGTTAGAGTCCATTTTTCGGCCCACCCGTTACAAATCGAGACATCCAAATTCCACTGAGAAGATAATCTCGATGTGTAACAGTAACTCGGCAAAATCGACCCTAGATGTTACAGATCGAGACAAACGACCGATATCGACCTAAATAATCTTAATCTGTAACATCTAGCCCGTTTTCGGCCTTAGAACTGTTACAGATCAAGACAAAGCAACGAAGCAAGCCACCACAAGGGGAACTTCTGTGGTGGCTTGGGGTCGCGCTACTCACCAAGCATCTCTTGGAGCTTGGCTGCCACGGCGTGGCCCAGGCTCTCGTGGCTTTCGGGCATCATGTGCAGATAATCGATATCGCCCGGCTCGGCAAAATCAGCGGCATTCAAAAAGTCGCAGCCAAACTGTTTAGCAGCATACGCATAGTATTCGGCAAAATGCTCCGAGGCCTCGACGGAGCGCTCGTCAAAGTCGGTCATGTACACATCGGCGATCTGCGGTTTAATCTTGATAGGCGCCATCAGCAGAATACGCGGGCAGGGCGCGGCTTCGGTCCAGGGAAACGTGCGGACGGTGCGAATCAGCGCCATGGCACCGTCAGCGATATCGGCAGCCCCCACGCTAAAGACCGTCTTGCAGTCGTTGGTGCCCAGCATAATCACGATCGCATCCAGCGGCTTATGAGCCTCGAGCAGCATCGGCAACGCGCGGATGCCGTTGAGATTAGTGTCCAGATGGCACATGTCGTCGCGTACCGTCGTGCGGCCGTTGAGGCCTTCCTCAATCACGTGCCAGCCCTCGCCCAGGTCGCGCTGGGCCACGCCGCACCAGCGCACATCGTGCGCATAGCGTACCGCGGTGCCGTCGCGCATGCCCGCCGGATCATAGCCGTAGGTATTGCTGTCGCCAAAGCATAGAACGTTTTTCATCGTAAGCCCTTCCTCTAGTAAAAAGAAAAAGTCGGCGGGAGCAGTCTCTCCCGCCGGATCGACCTATCTGTCAGCACATACCGATTACAGGTACTTGCGCCAATCGTCATCGTCTTCATCGTCCTCGGCGGCAGCCTGGGCCTGCTCGGCGGCGCGGACAGCCGCAGCGCGAGCGGCAACCTGGGCATAGGACTCCTCGTTGCGCTCGGGGAAGTTTGCCAGCACGTGCTCGAACTTGGCAAAATCTTCGTCCCAGCGCGTAGAGGGCACGGCAAAAAAGACCTGCTTGACCTTAAAGTCGCCCGATGCGAGCTCCTTGCGGAAGAGCTCGGCCACGGCCTCGGCGTCAAAGCCGTTGTTGTCGCAGCCCCAAGCGCCCAGCACGAGCTTCTCGCGACCCAGCTCGTCGCAGATGGCAAGCACAAAGCGGATGCGATCGCGCAGGGCGTCCAGCAGGGCATCGTCACCCACGCGATACTCCTGGCGAGCGCGCTTGGCGTTGGGCGCGGCGGCCACGATCACGTCGGCATACGCATGCACGTGGTTGCGGTCGAAGCGCACCGCGGGCACCACCAGCGCACGGTTGCGGTAAAGCTCGCAGTTGATATTACGGCGACGGTTCTCGCCGTACCATTTGCGCTGCTTATCGAGAACGTTGTACAGATACGAATCGGCACAGAGCGTGGCCTCCTGACCCAGATAGCCCTGGATGTAGCCGCCGCCCGGGTTGGTGAACGAGGCAAAGGCGAGTACGGCCATGTCGCAGAATTGCGCGTAGCCTCGGCCGTTATCCAGAATGGCCTGCGTGGCAGAGGCGTCGAGCACGGTGACCTCGGGCAGAACCGGAGCGGGCTCCTCAGCAGGCGCGGACTCAGCTTCAGCGATTTCCTCGGCAGGCTCCTCGACGGGCTCGAGCGCTGCCTCGACCTCGGCAGCCTCCGCGCCCTCGACGTCCTCGGCAACCTGTTCTTCGGCGGCCACAGCACTCTGAACCTTGGCCTTCATCGCCGCGACAAAGCCGGCAGGCATACCGTCGAACTCGCACACGCCGGCAAGCGAACGCTCGATATCCTTGGCGCACGCTTCGGACACAGTTGCCACGTGACGCTCGGCGGCCTTGGCACGCGCCTCGCGCTTGGGATTGGGCTGACCCGCTCGGTTGGACCTGCGGTTACGGTTCCTGTTGTCGACGTCTGCCATACGTGGCCACCTTTCCTGTCGCTGCCGCTATCGGCTTTTTCCCATCCATGATACCCCGCCGCGCACAAAAAAGACGGCCCCGAAGGACCGCCTTTCGCATCGATTTACACGCACGGCAAGCACCGCCGCAATTCGCCACTAGTCGCGACGGCCAAGGATGTTCAGAATGCGCAGGAACACGTTGATGATGTCCACGAACAGGTTGGATGCCATAAGCACGGCGTTGGGCAGCGTAGGCGGCACCGTCGTGGCAACATAGGTGTCGTAGCCAATAAAGCCGGCGAACACCACGATCACGATCAGATCGGTGATGGTCTGCGAGACGCCCATGAACATCAGCACGATCTCAACCAGAATAGTGGCGAGCAGAATGCCAAAACCGATGCCATACACGCGCTGGAAAAACTTGGGGAACGTCACGCCCAAGGCGCCAAAGACAAAGGTGATGGCGGCCGTGGCGATAAAGGCAGTGTTGATGGTGGGCAGGTCGTAGTTGGCAAGGCCAAACGACGCGGTCAGGCCAAAGGTACTCGCAAAGATTACGTAGCCCACAAGGGACAGGCCCACGGACTGCTTGCTGGCGGCGGCCGACATCATGACCATGCCGACGATGGTCAAAATAAACGAGCCAAAGACCAGCGGCAAGGCGGCGCCGCTCATCATCATGCGCGCAAACGACATGGTGCTCGTAAAGTAGGCGCCGGCGCCCATGGCGCAAAAGCCCAAGAAGATCAGGGCAGACATGGTGAGATTGTACGCGCGCGGCGACATCTCCTTGGCGCGGCTTGCGCCGCTCTCGATGGGGCCGTTCTGATAGCCCTGGATATCGTTCATAGTTTCGTCCTTTCAAAAGCGCCGCGACAGCGCCGTAGGTGACAAGATTCCTGTCATTGTACCCGAATGCCATATGTCCTTACCCACGGCGCTCGCCCTCGAGCGTACGATCAAAGGCCCAGACCCACCAACGTATCAGATGGGCCTGCGAGCCATCTGGTCGTTCGCGCGTCTGGTCCTCCAGATACAACTCGGTCGCGTGCCCGCCAAAACGCACCTTATAGGTTGCCGTACGAATGCCGTGGACCGTCAGGCCAAACCCAGTGGTCGAGACAATCTCGTCAATCGTAAAGCAGCGACCGTCGACCCAGCAGACGGTAACCGGCACGACTTGTCCGCCCGCGAGGATGCGAGCCACAACGTCCACATACTGCTTGTGCACGCGTCGAGTTTTGCCATCTGCCTGTCGATATTCCATGCCTCCTATTATCGAACGCATGTTTGCATGTTGTAAAGCGAACAGACTGTGGTTTTGGAGTGTCGTAGTAATCGCACGTGTCCGCATGGCGTGTTAGCAAAAAGAACACCCGCGGTCAACAGGGCTAATATTCAATTTTAGTGCCAAAAAGTTCACTTCTCCCATCAGAACTCGGTAAAGAAACCCACAGGAGGTGATACGATTTATCATGTTTTTGTAACGTGTCTGCAAACTTCGAGAAAGCCCATATATGGACGTAACGTTCTCAACCTTCCTCGGCCAAATTGTGTCGAACCCAGTCCTTGCCGTCACCGTGATCCTCGCGTTGGGCGCCATCTTCGTCAATGGATGGACC
Organism: uncultured Collinsella sp.; assembly: GCA_902482035.1. Taxonomy (GTDB): domain Bacteria; phylum Actinomycetota; class Coriobacteriia; order Coriobacteriales; family Coriobacteriaceae; genus Collinsella. The sequence continues at coordinate 48,092 of CABSYW010000004.1, forward strand.
GACGCGCCCAACGCCATCGCGACCTGCGTCACTACGCGTTGTATGCCCGCCCGCGCCGCCATTCTCATGAGCGCCGCATTCAACTTCCTCGGCGTGCTCATCATGACGCACTTTAACGCGAGCGTCGCCAACACCATCTCACATATCGTCGACTTTGGCGGAAACAGCACCATGGCGCTCGCCTGCCTATGCGCGGCGCTGTTCTCCATCGTCGTCTACGGCGCCACAGCATCGCGTTTTGGCATCCCCACCTCGCAAAGCCACAGCCTTATCGCCGGCCTGACCGGTGCCGCCATCGCCCTCGGCGGTGCGAGCAGCGTCAACGTCCACGAGTGGATGAAGGTCATCTACGGCCTGGCGCTCTCCATCGGCCTGGGCTTTGTCATGGGCTGGGTCCTGTGCAAGCTCGTCTCGATTCTTTTCGCCGCCGCCAACAGGCGACGTGCCAATGTCTTCTTTAAATACGCTCAGATCGCGAGCGCTGCGGCCATGAGCTTTATGCACGGCGCGCAGGATGGACAGAAGTTCATCGGCGTGCTCTTTTTAGGCGTGGCCTTTGCCAGCGGCCAGACGAGCGTCGGCGATGCAGGCATCCCCATCTGGATTATGCTGCTGTGCTCGGCAACCATGGGCATCGGCACCAGCGTGGGCGGCGAGCGCATTATCAAGTCCGTCGGCCAGAGTATGGTCAAGCTCGAAAAGTATCAGGGCTTCTCTGCCGACCTCGCGGGTGCCGCGAACCTGCTGCTTGCCACCCTTACCGGCATCCCCGTGTCCTCCACCCACATCAAGACCTGCGCCATCATGGGCGTCGGTGCCGTCAAGCGCCTTTCGGCCATCAACTTCGGTGTCGTCAAGGACATGATGTTCACCTGGTTCTTCACCTTCCCTGCCTGCGGACTCATCAGCTTTGTCATGGCCAAGCTGTTCATGATGTTCCTCTAATCAAACCGAGCGTCCATCCGGACCGCAACACTTCGCCCACCCGTCTTCGCCTCGAAAGGACCCACCCATGGCAAAGAAACCCGATTCGTTCTACTTTGACAACTACGTCGCTTGCGCCGACCTCGCCGTCCAGGCCGCAGAGCTGCTCACCAAGATTTTTGAGAACTTTGACCCCGCGCAGATCCACGACATGCTCGATAAGATGCATGCGATTGAGCATGCGGCAGACAAGAAGCACCATGAGCTCGAAGACGCCCTGCTCACCGCCTTTATCACCCCGCTTGAGCGCGAGGATCTGGACCTGATGAGCTGCTCGCTCGACACCGTACTCGACCGCATCGAGGGCGTCGTGCAGCGCGTCTACTTCACCAACATTCAGAGCATCCATCCCGACGCCATCGTCATCGCCCACAAGGTAACCGATGCCTGCCGCGCCATGAAGGACCTGATGGTCGAGCTTCCCAACTACCGCAAGTCCAAAACGCTGCGCGAGCTGGTCATCCAGATCAACACCATCGAGTCCGAGGCCGACGAGCTCTACATCAACGCTATGCGCAACCTGCACGTCAACGGCAAGGATCCGCTCGAGGTCATCGCCTGGCGTGACGTCTACGCCTTCCTGGAGTACTGCGCCGACTGCTGCGAGAATGTGGCCGATGTTGTGGATTCGATTGTAATGAAGAACAGTTAATTGGGGGTACGTGTCCCGGCGGCGAAGGGCCGGCCGCGGTTTGCTTTCTCACTCCGGCTGCTTTGCAGAGTCGTTCGAAAGTAAACCGCGGCCGGCCCTTCGCCTTACGTACCACCATTGGGAACTTTGGCTGATACTTTGAAAGCGATGGGGCTTTTGTTGGCAGGGCCTTTGAGCCCGATGGGGAACTTTGGGACCGCCTTAAACGTTTGGCTGGATGGGGCTTTGGGTACCCTTTGTTTTACTTTGGGTTGATACACTGAATTTGGAGGGCTTGGTTGTGAGTTATTTGGATCTGGCTCGGTCTCGGTATTCTTGTCGCGAGTTTGAGAATCGTTCTGTTGAGCAAGCTGTGGTGGATGCCATTGTTGAGGCTGGGCGTATTGCTCCTTCTGCTTGTAATAATCATCCAACCCGTGTGATGGTGTTGGATACGCCTGAGCTTCTGGAGAAGGCTGCTGCTTGTCAGCCTCGGTTTGCTCGTGATGGGTCTATCTTTGGGGCTCCGCTTGTCTTCCTTATTTGCAGCGTTACCGATGATGCTTGGGTACGCCCGTATGATCAGATGAATTCCAGTGAAATCGATACGTCCATCGTGTGTGATCAGATGATGATGGAGGCCACCGAGCAGGGCCTGGGAACGTGCTGGGTATGCCATTTTAAGCCTGAGGTGGCACAGGAGCAGTTCAATCTGCCCAAGGGCGTTTATCCCTATCACATGCTTGTCTGTGGCTATCCTGCCGACCACATCGCCGACCCCGAGCATCGCGAGGCCCGTACCATTCCCCTCCCCAACTTCCTCCTCAAGTAGTTTTTTGGCACATGCCCTAAAACCTACCTTTTACCGCTCACCCATTCGCCGAGTTCTGCGCCACAATGTGCAGGGCTCGGTTTTTTATGTTGCGCGCCCCTGCACAGTCATAAAAAAGGACCCGCAAGCTGCGGGTCCTTTCTAGGCACTAAATTGTAGGCCGAATGTTAGTCCAGGTCGTCGGCAGCAAAGTTGTCGATCGGGGCAAAGGGATCGGCCACGGGGACAACCGGATCAGCGACGGGCAGCGGCTCGGCGGGAACAGTCACCGCAGGAGAAGCGGCGGAACCGACCGGCGTGGAGGCCATGAGGTCGGCCGGGAAGGAGTTCTGGGCATCGTCCATGAAGTGCTGGATGAGCTTGAGATACTCGGCCTTGAACTCCTCACGGGAAGCCTTGAGTCGATCGATCTCCTCGAGCTCGGCCTGCTTTTCGGTCAGAGCCTGGCGGATAACCTCGCGGGCCTTGGCGTCAGCCTCGTTGCGAATACGCTCAGCGTTCTCGTTGGCATCGTTGACGATGGTCTCAGCGGTCTGCTGGGCAGCGATCAGGGCAGCGGAAATCTGGCGCTCCTGAGCGGAGAAGTCAGGGGCGGGAGCAGCAACGGGGGCGGCAGGAACGGCCTGGGCGGGGGCATCCTGAGCCTGGGCAAGCTGAGCCTGCGCATCGGCAAGCTGCTGCTCAGTAGCAGTCAGACGACCCTTAAGGTCGACGATCTTAGCGAGCATAGCGTCAACCTCGGAGGACAGCGTCTCCAAGAAGACGTCGACCTCAGCAGGATCGTAGCCACGCTTGGCCTCAGAGAAAGTCTGAGCCTGGATGTCTGCAGGGGTAATAGCCATAACAAGTCTCCTTTTTCATCGCCTCGGCGCTACACGCCCGACGTAAGTTACTAAGTCAGTTCTACACGAGTATACCTATAAGAAGCTGCAGAACCAGCCTCTGCACCAACTGCAACGCAATAATCGCAACGACCGGCGAAAAATCGATACCGCCCATCGGCGGGATGAAACGACGGAACAGGTTGAGCCACGGACCGCACACGCTATCAAGCACCGCGGCAATATCCTGAAGCAAACCACCCTGCTTCATGGGAATCCACGTCATAAAGCAGTAGACGACAATGAGCGTGGAATAGAAGTTGAACAGCGTATTGACCAGCTGGACGATAGTGTAGATGTTGATGGGAATCTCCTCGTCTTGTCTTTACTTAAGGTAGCCGTCGGCACGAAGCTTCTTGAGATCGGAATCTTTGACCTCGCAACCGGCGGGCAGCACCATGAACACGCGGTCGCCCACCTCCTTGACCGTGGCACCCAGACCGCAGGCAAAGCCGTAAGAGAAGTCCAAAACGCGCTTGGCAACTTCGGTGCGTACGCCCACAAAAATCAGTGCGACAGGCTGCTTGGTGCGAACGCGGCGCACCACGGTCTCCACGTCGTCATAGCTCTCGGGGCGCAGGACATAGGCCGGCAGCTGCGGTGTGGCGTTGATGATATTGCTCGCATAGGCCGAGGCATCGCTCGGTGCAGGCGCAGGCGCAGCGGCGGCACGGGCGCGGGTGTTCTCGGCGTAGCTCGACGGCGTGTCATAGGCACCAGGACGATAACCGCTCGCAACACTGTCCTGCGAGCGCGAAGGCGGGTTATACGTCGTGGCATGGCGGGAGTCATCGCCGACCAGCTGCCCGGAGCGTGTATACACGGCAACCGACTCAGCTTCACCACGGCGCGTCTGACCAAGCAGGCCGTTGCTCGGCTCGTCTTGGGTGTAGAAGCCCTCGCCCGAAGCACCGCTGTAGCCGTTGCCCTGATAGCCATCGTCATAGCCATCATCGTAGCCGTAGTCGTCGTCCTGGCCATAACCCTGGTCGTAACCCTGCTGGCCGCCCAGGTGCATCTTATTTTTAATCTCGTCAAGGAAGCCCATGGTTGTGTCCTCTCGCGGTTTAGTGCAGGCGCCCCGATAATCAGTGCGCACTTCAGAGCCTTATTTTACTGCAAACTCCGGGCTAAATACTACCCTGCCCAGGCGAACGAGCGTAGAGCCCTCCTCAAGGGCAGGCTCAAAGTCTTCGCTCATGCCGCAGGAAAGCTCAGGCAGGTTCAAATCGGGATGCGCCGCCTCCAGCTCATCCCTCAGCTCACGAAGCCCCGCAAAGGTGCGGCGTGCCACATCCTTATTCCCCCGGGGCGCCATAGTCATAAGCCCCTGTACGCAAATTCCCTCAAGTTCCGCAAGCTCACCCGCGGCGGCGCGAATCTCATCGGGCGAAAAGCCTCCCTTCGACTCCTCACCACTCACATTGACCTCAATGAGCACACGCTGGGGGCCGGCGAGTTCGCCTGCCTCAATCTTGCGGGCAGCACGGCTCGAGATCGCCTGCGCCAGATGCAGCGAACCCACCGAGTGAATCAGCTCGGCTGAGCCCAGCACCGCATTGATCTTATTGGTCTGCAGGTTGCCGATCATATCGAAGCGCACCTCGGGCAGCTCCGGATGCTCCGCCAAACCTGTGAGCTTGCGAACCAGCTCCTGCGGGCGATTCTCGGCAAAATGGCGATACCCCGCCTGGATGGCGGCAACGGTCTCATCGACACCAACGGTCTTGGACACGGCAATGAGGCGCGCGGCGTCGTGGGGACGGCCCGCGCGATCGAGCGCCGCATAAAAACGTTCCAGAATCTGCTCACGGCGAGCGCGCATCAAGTCCAAATAGTTATCCATTGCCAATCGCCTCCGCTGACAGCCAAACAAGTAGTCCCATGCTAACGCAAGAGCGCAGCCCCGCATGTGCAAGGCCGCGCTCACTTAGGTATTTACAATCTTTCGACGAACGGGGCTACTTACTCTTCGTCGTCCTCGCCATCGTCCTCATCCTCAAGACGATCGAGCAGGTAGCGAAGACCCTCGCTGACCTCGTTAACGGGCACCTTGGCAACGTAGTGCGCGTCGACGGCGGGCCTCATGATAACACCCTCGCCCGAAGGCACACGCATGCTCTCGAGCTCATCCTCATCAGTGCGGGCGATATCGCCGGCATTCATGCGCTGACCAGTCAACAGGAAGGTCAGACGGCAAGCGGCATCGATGGAAATCGAGGCGATGCGATCGAGGTAGCGCGAAACCATAATGGCGCGGCGCAGGTCGTCATAGTTGCTGTCGTCGTCCATAAAATCGCCCGTGTCCATGCGGTTAAAGGTGCGGAAGAACTTCTCGTAGGCGGCGTGCACTGGCTCGTCCTCGACGGCCAGGTTGCAGATGATGGACATATCATTGGTGACGAGCGCGGAAAGCGAAGAGCCCAGCACCTGGTAGACGGCCTCAGCCTCGGCCTCGACCGTGCCGACAAGCTCCTTGGGCAGCGAGATGTCGGCCTTGATCATATGACGCGTGGCACGGCAGATCTGACGGACCTTATCGGTCATGCGCTGCAGGTTAAAGTCAACGTAGATGATCGTCTGAAGCAGGCGGAAGTCGGAGGCGACCGGTGACTGCGTGGCGATCAGGTTGTAGCACACGGCCTCCAGGTTAGCGCAGCGCGCGTCAATCGAAAGCGTGCGCTTCTTGGTCTTGGTGGCGAGTTTGCGGTCGTCGGTCACATAGGCCTTAACGGCATCGTGGAGGGCCAGATCGACGGCCTCGTAGATGCTCAGCATCTCGTGGCGGGCCTCGATGAGCTGACGGGAAAACAGTTTACGCATGGTTCACTCCAATCAGTTGGGTGCGGTCATGCCGCCCGCACAGTGAATACGCACCGGACCAGATCCGATCGGCTTGGGACTAGTCGCACCGATCAGCCAAAGCGGCCGGTGATATAGTCTTCCGTCCGCGAGTCCACCGGGCTGGTGAAGATCGCGTCGGTTTGACCATACTCGATGAGCGTGGCGGGCTCACCGGCAACTTCCTGCAAGAAAAATGCGGTGTAGTCGCTAATACGAGCTGCCTGCTGCATAGAATGCGTGACGATGATGATCGTCATCTCGGGCGCCAGCTCGGCCATCAGATCCTCAACCTTAGAGACGGACGTGGGGTCGATGGCGGAGCAGGGCTCGTCCATCAGAAGGACATCGGGTTGCACCGCAAGCACGCGCGCGATGCACAGACGCTGCTGCTGACCGCCCGAGAGCGCCAAACCATCCTTGTTGAGCTGATTGGATACCTCTTTCCAGAGGTTGGCGCGCTTGAGCGATTCTTCCACGATGTCATCGAGGTCACTTTTGCTAGTCACGCCCTGCAGACGAGGGCCAAAGGCGACATTCTCGTAGATGGATTTAGGAAACGGGTTGGGCTGCTGAAAGATCATGCCCACGCGACGACGGAGATCGACCGGGTCGACACCCTCGGCATAGATATCGTTGCCGTCGAGCGTCATGGTACCCTCGACGCGCGTGGCCTCGATCAGATCATTCATGCGGTTGATGCAGCGCAAAAACGTCGACTTGCCGCAGCCCGAAGGGCCAATGAAGGAGGTGATGGCGTTTTTGGCGATGTTGAGGTCGAGCCCCGTCAGCGCATGAAAGTCACCGTACCAAAAGTTGAAATCCTTGGCCGTAATGGCCGCTTGCTCCAGCGTGGGAGCGGACTGATAAACGGACATGGGACTCCTTAACTAGCGACGCTTACGCGACAGGAAGCGCGCAAACAGGTTGAAGGCCAAAATGATCACCATCAGCAAGAGCGCGGTGCCGTAGGCTGTGTTCATGTTGATGCCGTCGTTGGCAAGCAGGTACAGGTGAACCGTCATGGGGCGGCCGGAATCGAGCGGCGAGATAGGTAGATTGATGGCCTGACCCATGGTGTAGAGCACCACCGCGGTCTCGCCAATGGCACGGCCGATGGCGAGGACGATGCCCGTGGCAATACGGCCAAAGGCAGAAGGAAGCACGATCTTGGAGACAACCTGCCACTTGGTGGCGCCCAGGCCGTACGCGCCCCAACGGATATAGCGCGGAACGGCGCGAATGGCCTCTTCGGTGGTGCGCATGACGATGGGCAGCATCAGAAGCGCCAGCGCCAGAGCGGCAGAGACCATCGAAAGGCCCAGGCCCATGGCCTCGACAAACAAGGCGTAGCCAAACAGGCCCATAACGATGGAGGGCACCGAGGCCAAAGCGTCAGCAGCGTAGCGAATGAGCTCGACGATCTTGCCCTGCTTGGCGTACTCGGCCAGATAGACGGCTGCCAGCACAGCGATCGGCGTGCAGATAAGCATGGCGAGCACCGTCACATAGACGGTCGAGACGATCGTGGGCCAAATACCGCCCTCGGCGTTGACGCCCTGGGGCCAACCGAAGATAAAGTCGAGCGAGATGTGTGGCAGGCCGTTGATGACCACGTAGGCGATGATAGCGACCAGCACCAGCGTGGTGATGTATGCCGCGGCACGGAACACGCCAAGCATGATCTTGTTGGACAGGTCCTTGTTGATGCGGCCCTTCTTGCCGTGGGAAAGGGCACGCTTGATGCGCTCGCGCGACGAGGTCGTATCGACCGTCGTGTCAACGGAATCGGACATAGCCTACCCCCTCTTCTTCTTGGAAATCAGACGGACGATGCCCACCAGCGTGGCGGAGATGATAAACAGGACCACGCCCATGCCGAACAGCGCCGAGCGATGCAGACCCGAGGAATAGCTCATGTCGAGCGCAATCTGGCTCGTGAGCGTCGAGATGGGGCTCGCAATGCTGTCGGGAATAACCGGGGCGTTACCCACGACCATGAGCACGGCCATGGTCTCGCCGATGGCACGGCCCATACCCAGCACGATGGCATCCACGATACCCAGCTTGGCGGCAGGTAACACGACCTTATAGATGGTCTGCCACTTAGTAGCACCCATGGCATACGATGCCTCGCGAATGCCCATGGGAATGGAATTGAGAGCATCGATGGTAAGCGTCGTGATGGTAGGGACGATCATGATGGCGAGCACGAACCACGCTGTCAGCGCACCAAAACCAAGACCACCGGTCAGTTGCGCGATAAACGGACGAATGATGATCATGCCAAAGAAACCATAGATGATAGAAGGGATGCCGGCCAACAGGTCAACGGCAGGGCTGATGAGCTTGCGCACGCGCTTGCTGGCGATCTCGACCAGGTACACGGCCGTACCTACGCCCAGCGGCACGCCCATGGCGAGCGCACCGACGGTCACCAGACCTGAGCCGGCAAGCAGCGACATGATGCCGTAGTGGCCCTCAGAGGGCGCCCACGTAAAGCTAAAGAAGTCCGCCAGACCGATGTCGGTAAAGACGGGCAGCGCCGAGTATGTGGTAAAGACAAAAATCAGGATGACGGTAACGACCGCCAAGAACGCGCAGGCAAAGAAGATCCACTGCAGCGCCTTCTCCTTGATATAGGTACTGCGCGATACGAGCGCCAGCTCGCGCTTCTTGGGCGCCTGAGCATTCTGCTCAGTCTGGGAGTTTTCATGTGCTTCCATGCTACTCACTCCCCTTCTCGTCGTTGGTGACGGGAATAAAGCCCGCCTCGCGAATCTGCTTATCCATCTTTTCGGACGTCACGTAGTCGATGTAATCCTGCGCCTGCTGCGAAGGCGCACCCTTCACAAAGAAGTAAAGGTCGCGCGAGATGGGATAGCCGCCGCTCGCGACCGTCTTCTCGGATGCCTCAACATGATTGACCGAGACGGCCTTGACCGAGGTCTTGGCGTTGAGACTATCGACGAAGCCCAGCGAGATGTAGCCAATAGCGCCACGCGAGCGGGACACAACATCGCGTACCTGGCCCGTACCCGAAAGAACGGCCGAGCGGCGATCGAACGGCGTGCCGTCCATCACGATGGTACGGAAGGCCTCGCGCGTACCGGACGCCTCGTCTCGGTTGATGACCTGAATCCTCAGGTCCTCGCCACCGACCTCTTTCCAATTGGTAATCTTGCCGGCGTAGATATCGCGGAGCTGCTCGGTCGAGAGGTTATCGACGGGGTTATCGTCGTTCACGATGACCGCAATACCGTCGTGGGCAATGACGATGGGAGTCAGGCCCAGATCCTGTTCGTCGGCATTGAGTCCACGGGAGGAGCTGGCGATATCGGCCGTGCCGGCGCTGACGGCCTCGATGCCAGCGGAAGAACCCAAACCGGAAACGAGCACGTCGATGCCGGTCTCCTCCTTAAAGCCCTCGGCCGCAATCTCGGCGATAGGAAGGCAGGTCGTGGAGCCAGCGACGGTAATGGAAGAGGTAGAAGATCCCGAAGAACAGGCGCACAGCGTAAGCGTAAGCACAGCGGCGCTCAGGACCGATACGATCTTTCTCATAGCATCACGCCGATCGCAGCATGGCGCCCACAGGTGCCGTTCTCGTTACGGTAGGAATAAAAGCGGTCGTTCTGACGCACAGTCGAAAGCTGGGTATCCACGATATTATCCGCGTCGACACCGATATCTACCAGCGCCTCGCAAATGGCAGCGGAAAGATTGAGCATGCGAGAGGTGCTCGCATCGATGCACGAGAACTCGGCGGCAAAGCGATCCATGAGTTCCTGGGATACCTCATATTCGTCACCCAAGATATGGGGGCCGATATAGGCGGAAACGTCGCTCGCATCGCAGCCGGCAGCATCGCAAAGCGCCTGGCACGCCTTGGCAGAAATACGTGCAATCGTGCCCTTCCAACCGGAGTGCACCACGGCAAATCCGCCAGGGGCCACCAGCACCACGGGAACACAGTCGGCAAAGCAGAGCAGCACGGGCACGTTATGCGCCGTACAGACGATGGCATCGCAGCCCTCGGCAATCTGCTCGCGGACGTCCTCAAGGTCATCGGCGCCGTTCGAGGTCACCGCAACGATATGGTCACCATGGACCTGATTGGGAACGAGCAGGTTGTGCTCGCACTCGGCGGCACCCATAGCCTCGAGCGCGCGACGACGATTTTCTTGAACAGCAAAGGGGTCATCGCCAACATGCGAGCCCAAGTTGAGTGAGGAGTACGCATCTTCGGAAACACCACCGGCGCGCTCAGTGAAGGCAAAGCGAACATCGGATGTCGCGCCCTCCACCAACGTAACTCCATCATGGTCGACACGCGAAACGTTGTCCGCACGTGCTGCCATACTAAAGCCTCCTAATAACACAAGTACCGCGGCATCGCCGCTACAGCCAGCGTTTATACGACTGTTATACTTCTCTTAAAGGATACCTGCTGCGCTGGAGGCAATCGTAAAGGGAACGTAAGGAGATTGGAGGTTCTAGTTTACAAAGTCGAAATAAAAAGGGCGCGTCCATACGGACACGCCCCTGTGCACAACAATGCAAAGAACGACTTAGAAGCTGCCGCGCTTCAGGAAGTCGGGAAGCTCGAACTGATCGTTGCCGAAGTTAGGAAGCTCGGTGCCACCGACGTTGCGGGTCGGAGCGGCCTGAGCCGGACTGGTGGCCGGAGCGGTGCGCTGCGGCTCAGCGGAGGCAGCTGCCTTGCTCTGAGACTGCTGAGCAGCAAAGAGCTCGTCCTGACGGTTGACGTTGGAGTCGGAGAAGCCCGTAGCGATGACGGTGATACGCACCTGATCGCCCAGGGACTCGTCGACAACGGTACCGAAGATGATGTTGGCCTCGGGGTCGACGGCGTTGGCGACAACGTCGGCGGCGTCGCTGATCTCCTGGATGCCCAGGTCCTTGGAACCGGCGATGGAGAGCAGCACGCGCGTGGCACCATCGATGGAGCTCTCGAGCAGCGGGCTGGAGATGGCCTGCTGGGCAGCATCGACGGCACGGGTATCCCCAGAAGAGGTACCGATACCCATCATGGCGGTACCGGCCTGCTTCATGATGGTCTTAACATCGGCGAAGTCCAGGTTGATGATACCGGGGACGGTGATGAGGTCGGTGATACCCTGGGTGCCCTGGGAAAGGACGCCATCGGCAATCGCGAAGGCCTCGAGCATGGTGGTCTTCTTCTCGGCGATGTCGAGCAGCTTATCGTTAGGGATGACGATCATGGTGTCGACGCAATCGGAGAGGGTCTTAATGCCCTCCTCGGCGCTCTTCTTGCGCTTGCGGCCCTCGAAGGTGAAGGGCTTGGTCACGACGGCGACGGTCAGCGCACCGACCTCGTTCATCGCGATATCGGCAACGATGGGAGCGGCGCCGGTACCGGTGCCACCGCCCTCGCCGCAGGTGATGAACACCATGTCGGCGCCAGCGAGCGCCTCGGCAATGTCGTCGCGGGACTCATCGGCAGCCTTGCGGCCAACCTCGGGGTTGGCGCCGGCGCCCAGGCCGCGGGTAAGGTCGGTGCCGATGTGCACCTTGATATCGGCATCAGAGATCGCGAGTGCCTGAGCATCGGTGTTGATGGCAACAAACTCGACGCCGCGGATGCCCTCTTCGATCATTCGATTGACCGCGTTGGTACCGCCGCCGCCGACGCCGACCACCTTAATGACGGCAAGGTAGTTGTTGATCTCTGTCTCGTGCATGTCGGTCCTCCGAACAAAGGTTATAGCCATAGCATGGGTCGACCCCTGCGCACATTAACCTTCAGGTTGAAAGTAAATGCAAAGGTAAACCGTATTATGTTTGCACATTATGAACGTATCAGTCAAATAATTGACCGTGAAAACCAAACAAACCAGATAAACGGCGTGGTATGGCCCCTCAACAAAGCATCAACCAGCGCTACGAGGTCGGAGCGTTCCTAAATGTATAGTTACCCGGAGAGCGCACATTGATGTACGTTACGCCCTCTACCTGCGAAAGCAGCTTGGTGACTACGCGCTCCTTCTTGACGATATCGTTCGAATCGCCCAGCGACACCTCAATGCCGTTATTGAGGTTTGCCGAGATGGCTTCGACCGAAGGCGTGGAAATATCCTTGACTTGTTCCAAGAACTCGCTCGAAAAACCACGCACATAATCCAAGCCAGCCTTAACGGCCTTGGAGCTCACCGCCTGGCCGGAAACCGGAGCGACATCCGCCGAGACATCAGTCAACAACACCGCGCCATAGTGCTTAGCGAGCGCCAGCGCGGCATCAATGCCGGTCAGGGTATTTGAGCCCTGCCCTGTCGTGATGACGTTGCCCTGGCCATCCACTTCGACCGACGTCGACAGCGGGGCGATCCAGGTGTCATCATCCCCGATGGCCCAGGCAAGGTCATCGGAGCTGATATAGGCAATTGCGATGACCTTGCGCTCCATAGGCGTAATGATGAGCGTATGCGGGAACTGGCGCTGGACATCCACGCCCGAGACCCACGGGTTCTGCTTGAGGTCCTCGGTAATCTGGTCGGGATCGACGTTAAAAAGCGACGTTCCCTCGGGCAAATCGATCAGCTGGATAGCATCGTGCTTCGTCACATGCTCGCTGCCTTGAATCTGAATATCAGTGGCGGTAAACAATCCAGAGTTGATCACCACGACGGCAACGACGACGAGCACGGCCAAGACGGCCAGAACGCCGCCCACGATTTTGCCTTTGCCTGTAACGAGAGAAGCGGCGTCTGACGTTTTATTTGCCATCGCCCCAAGTGAAGACAACGGGTTGACGCCTTTTTTACCCGAAGGCTTCTTGGCGGTAGCCGGCACCGATGTCAGCGAGCGCGGTTTCGATGCGCCCAGCGTGCGACCCGGACGCGCCGCCTTAGTTCCCGTCGAGGGCTTAGGAGTTGCCATGGGACGGGCAGGCTTGGCGCCCATAACAGGCTTTGACGTCACCGAGGGACGCGAGGACTTTTTTGCGGCCGGACGATTGCCGAGCTGCGAGCCGACAACCGGACGCCCGGCCTGTCGTGCATGCCCGACAGACTTAGAGTGCGCGACGGTATTGCGTTGAGGTTTGGCAGGCGCGCCGGAACGCCCTCCGGCGCGGCGGAAGGTGGGTTTCGATGCTCTAGAAGCCGAGGAATTTAACTTCCGGTCTGAGCTCGATGCCATACGCCTCCCTCACCTTTCCGTGCACATGTCTGATAACCGCGGCAACGTCATCGGCCGAGGCGGTTCCGTTATTAACGATAAAATTAGCGTGAACGGGCGAAACTTCCGCGCCGCCAATCGAAAAACCCTTTAATCCACAATCCTCGATAAGCTTGCCCACACTCGCATCGGGCGGGTTGCGAAAGACCGACCCGCAGGATGCGCGACCCATGGGCTGCGTACGCTTGCGCCTCGTCAGGTACCGCTCCATGCGCTCGCGAATGTCGGCCTTGGGCGCCGGTTTAAGCTTGAGCACGCACTCGAGGATAATCTCATTGCGGGGAAGGCTACATTCGCGGTAGCCCCAAGTGATCTCGGACCCCGCATAATGCTTGATACCGGATGCCGGGTCAAACGTTACGACATCCTCAACCAGCGAGCCAATCCACTCGGTCCGTGTGCCTGCATTCATAGATATCGCACCGCCAACCGAGCCAGGGATGCCAACGGCAAACTCAAGGCCCGAGAGGCTACGCGACAGGGCATCGTTGACCAGGCGCGCAAACATCACGCCCGCACCGACCGTCAGCGTACAACCGTCATCGGCAACAACCGTGCGCTGAAACTCACGTCCGAGCGAAATGACGGCACCGCGATAACCGCCATCGGCAACCAGCAGATTGGAGCCCTTGCCGATGATGACCCACGGCACCTGCTCGCGATCGAGCACCGCCACGGCGCGGCGGAGGGCATGATAGCTATGGCACGTCACAAAGAGGTCGGCCTTGCCGCCGATACGATAGCTCGTATGACGCGCAAGGCGCTCGTCCTCGATCACATCCGTGTCGATCATGCCCGAGAGCGCCATGACGGCGTTAAACAGACCCATTAGACTTAAGCGTCTTTCTTGGCAGTCAGATACTCGATAAACTCGGGACCGACGGTCGTAACGTCACCGGCACCCATTGTGAGCAGCAGGTCGCCCTCGCCCACCATCTGCTCGAGCTCCTGATTGAGCTCAAGACGGCTGGAGCAGTACACGACCTCCTTGCCAGGATGCTTGGCGCGCACGGTATCGGCGAGCATCTTAGAGGTGACACCCGGAATGGGCATCTCGCCAGCCGAGAACACATCAATCAGCAGCAGTTTATCGGCATTGGCAAATGCATCGGCAAAGTCGTCGCACAGGGCCTGCAGGCGCGAATAGCGATGCGGCTGGAACACGACGTCGACGTGCTTGTAGCCCAGCGACGAAGCGGCAGCAAGCGTCGCCTTGATCTCGGTGGGGTGATGGCCGTAATCATCGACCACGGTGATGCCATCGATATCGCCCACGTGGGTAAAGCGACGGCGGACGCCCTCAAAGCTCGAGAGCGCCTTGGCGGCGGCGTCGATGTCAAGGCCCAGGACATGGGCGACGGTGAGCACCGCCGTGGCGTTGAGCATGTTGTGGCGACCGGGATTGCTCTTGATCTCCACAGCGTGCTCAGTGCCGTCCTCAAAGCGAACGATAAAGTCGCTCTGGATGCCCTTGACATCCGGGTGCATGCAGACGATGTCGTTGCTCTCGGCAAAGCCGTAGGAAAGCACGTGACGGCCCGTCGACTTGGCGAGCTCGACCAGATGCGGGTCCTCACCGCAGACGATGACGGTGCCGTCCTCGCCCACCAGGCTCATGAATTTGGCGAAAGTTGCCTCGATCTCCTCGATACCCGAGTAGTGATCGAGGTGGTCGGCCTCGACGTTGGTCACAATGACCACGTTGGGGTTCAGGAACAGGAAGGAGCTGTCGGACTCGTCGGCCTCGGCGACAAAGTAGTCGCCCGAGCCGTTCTTGCCGTTCGTGTCATAGCCCTCGACGATGCCACCGATCAGGAAGCTCGGATCCAGACCCATGCGGTCGAGCATGGTGGCGCACATCGAAGACGTGGTGGTCTTGCCATGCGTGCCGGCAACAGCGACGGTGGTGTAGCCGTGGCCCAAAGCAGAGAGCATCTTGGCACGGGGCCACACGGGAATACCAAGCTCGCGAGCGCGCACGAGTTCAGGGTTGGACTCCGGAATAGCGGTGGAGACAACAACCACGTCGGGCTTGACCTCGTCGATCGTGGCGGCCTCATGGCCCACATGCACCTTCACACCAGCGCGGGTAAGCTGGCGGATATAACGTGACGTCTTAAGGTCGGAGCCGGTAACGGCATAACCGCGCTCGTGCAGAACGAGGGCGATGCCGCTCATGCCGGCGCCGCCGATACCGATAAAGTGGGCGCTCTTAAACTCGGGCGCGGAGGTTGCAGTCTGGGAATCAGCCATGTGCTCGTGTACTCCTTGCGTAAACACTGCCTGTAACCCGTTAACTGTACCGCACCTACCGCATCAGCGCGAGGGCGACCGACGATATCCCGTCTAACTAACGCAAACCCTCTACCGCATCCGCCAGAAGAGCGGCGGCCCTATCCTGAGCCAGACCACGCGCCGCCTGACGCATGGCGTCGCGCGCCGCCGCGTCATCGACCAGGTGCAGCAGTTCATCGGCAAAGGCAGAACCGTCGATATCGGCATCGGCGCAGAGCACGCCGGCCCCGGCGTCGACCAGATAACGGGCATTGGTGGTTTGGTGGTCGGCCGTCGCATGCGGATACGGCACGAGCACCGAAGGTACGGCGAGCGCAGCGATCTCGGCCACGCTCGATGCGCCCGAACGCGAGAGCACCAAATCGGCAGCAGCCAGCATATCGCCCATGTTGTCGATGTAAGACTGGACGCGGTAACGCTTCGCCTCCTCGGGCGTCAGCGCCAAAGCGCGCTCGGTCTCCTCAAAGCCGTCGGCACCCGTCGAATGCAACACATAGAGGTTCTTGCGCGAAAGCAGCTCGTTTTTGAGCGAAACCACGCGCTCGTTGAGGTGCTGGGCGCCAAGTGAACCGCCAAAGACGAGCAGCAGCGTAGCGTCCTCGGGAACGCCAAGTGCCTTGCGGCCGCGAGCGCGATCGCCCTCGATCACCGAGCGACGTACGGGGTTGCCGGTCATGAGCACGTGGTCAGGGTCACCTTCGCGCTCAAAGACCGAACGCGCTGCCGGCACCGAGATGCACACGCGGGCGGCGTGGGAGTTCATCATCTTGTTGGCCAGGCCCGGAACAGAGTTCTGCTCATGCAGCAGATACGGAACGCCCGCGCCCTTGCACCACCCCAGCAGCGGAACCTCGACATAGGCACCAAAACCAATGGCGGCATCGGGCTTGCCGACCTTTGAGAAATGACTGGCGAGCGCACGCTTGGCTTTGTTGACACGCCACAGCGAGGTCAGCGCCGTCCAAGGACGGGAGCGGTCGAAGCCCGTGACCGTAATGGGCACAAAATCAAACCCAGCCTCGGGGACCAGACGACCCTCGAGCTTGCGCGACTGGCCCACGAACACAACGTGGTGGCCACGGTCACGCAGCTCTTCGGCCAAGGCGAGCGCGGGGTTGATGTGCCCTGCCGTGCCGCCGGCTGCAATAGCAACGGTCATTTTATCGGTCATGGTAGTCCCTTCGTACACGCGGTCCCTGGCCGTCGGTACGCAGACGCGCCGACGGGTCTGAGTTCAAATCGATTCGATTATATCCGCCGCCCGCATTGCGAGGAGTGGGGCGCTGAGGACGACCTTGCGGCGCCGTTCGCTGACGCGGGCGGGCTGCGGGGTCGGTCGCAGAGCCATCCAGGACGGTAAAACCGTTACGCGAAGATCGCTCGCCGCGCACGTGGGGCACGCCGGCGGTACTCTCATCCATAACGGCAAAGCTCTCACGGCGGCGGTCATACTCATCGCGGCGGGCGCTCTCGTACGAAACGCGCAGGATCAACCCGGCAAGCATGAGCGACACAATAATCGACGAACCGCCGTAGCTAATAAACGGCAACGGTTTGCCCGTCATGGGAAACACGTTGAGGATGCCCAGCGCGTTAATCAAAAACTGCACTGCGAGAATGACCGCGGAGCCAGACGCCATGAGCGCGCCCCGACGATCGGTCGCCTGCTCGGCAATGCGAAACGCCGAGTAGATCAGCATCGCAAACACCAAGAAGAACAGCACGGTTCCGACAAAACCGACTTCCTCGCCAATGATGGCCAAGATGTAGTCGTTGTGTGCCTCGGGCAGATACGAGTACTTCATGGTTGAGTTGCCGATGCCACGGCCGAACAGACCGCCCGAGGCAAAGGCCATGATGGCAAGCGTGGCCTGATAGCCGTCACCATACTCGTCGGCCCAAGGGTTCAAGGCAACCTGAATACGCACCATACGGTATGGCTCTGCGACAAGCGCAATCACGATCACGAGAATGCCGAAGATTAGCACGCCGATGATAAATCTGGGGTCGAGACCCGCAAACAACGCCATGCACATGAGGGTCAACAGGATGATCAGGACAGTACCGAAATCGGGCTGGATAAAGATCAGAAAGAGCGAAATGCCCAGGTAGATGCCCATCTTGCGAAGGAATTCGTTGATGTTGCCACCGGGCGAAAAGAAGCGATCAAGCATGATGGCCGAATACGCAATGGCAAATGGCTTTAAAAACTCGGAAGGCTGGAACTGAATACCGGCGATGTTGAGCCAGCGCGTGGCGCCGCGGCTGCCGCTGCCCACCAAGAACACCAGAAGCAGTAGCCCTATCATGCCGATAAGGAAGATCCTGAGCACATCCTCCCCAAACCAGCTGTCCGGCAAAACGCGCACGATGGCAATCAGCGCCAGAACACCGACCACGGCAAACGCGGCCTGTCGACCCAGAAAAAACGTCGCCGAGCCATTCTCGTGCAGCGCCTCGACCGAAGACGCCGAGTACACCATCAGCAGGCCAAAGCATACCAAGGTAAACAAGCAGGCCATGAATATCAAACGGGGACGCATGATACGGGCGGGAACGCCGGCAATATAGCGTTCGCTAAACGACTGCCCGCCGCGGCCGGAACGCGGTGTGGTGCGACGTGAGGAAGCACGGTCCGAGTCGGGCCTCCTCATACCTTGTCGGGGGCTCTCCTCTCTCACCGCAACCCCTATTCCATTTGTGATTTCGCTGTAGCGGCAAGCTGAGCCACGTAGTCCTTAAACACGCGGCCGCGCTCCTCATAGCCCGAGAACTCATCGAACGAAGAGCAGGCAGGAGAAAGTAAGATCACGTCACCACGGCTCGAAAGCGAACGGGCAACGTCCACGGCGTCGCGCAGGTCATCCGCCTGGGCGATATCCACATCGCCATCGACATCAGCCTCGTCCATAGCGGCGGTGAAGCGCTCGCGCGCATCGCCAAAGCAGACGACCGAGCGCACGTTGTCCATAACGACGCGCGCGAAGTCCGTGAGCGGCGTGCCCTTATCGTGGCCGCCGAGCAGCAAGATCACGTCGTCATCGGGAAATGCCGTCAGTGCCTTCTCGACCGCATCGGTGTTAGTCGCCTTGGAATCGTTGACGTAGCGCACGCCGTCAATCTCGCCACACGGCTCCACGCGGTGCTCGAGCGGCTGGAACGAGGCCAGACCGCGGCAGACACCGTCGACATCGGCACCGACTGCCAAGGCAGCCGTGGCAGCGCACAGGGCATTGATAACATTGTGATGGCCCGAGATCTTGAGCTCGGATGTAGCGATGAGCGGGGTCTCGACACCCTTCAGACGCACGATCATCTTGCCATCGCGCACAAAGGCGGCATCCTCGCCCTCAGGCTCGTCAAAGGCAACCTTGCAGATGCGACGACCCGGCGTGTAGATGTACTCATCGAACTCGTGAATGCCGGCGTCTTCGACGTCGACAACCACCAGATCGTCATCGACCATATTGTCAAACAGTTTGATCTTGGCAAGCGCATAGTTCTTATGGCTCTTATGCCAGCCCAAGTGGTCGGGAGTGATGTTGAGCAGCACCGCCACGCGGGGGTGGAGCTCGGTTGTCGTAGCAATCTGATAGCTCGAGAGCTCAGCCACAAACCACTCGTTGTGGGCTCGGCCGTCAATCTCGTTGACCGGCGGCTCGCCGATGTTGCCGACAGCAACGCTGGCCTCGCCGGCAGCCTTAAGCAGATAATCAGTCAGCGACGTGGTGGTCGTCTTGCCGTTGGTGCCCGTGATGGCAATCCAGTTATCGGGCGACAGGCGATAGGCAAACTCGGGCTCACCCATAATCTGGGCGGCATGCTCGCGCCCAGCCTTAAAGAAGCCCGAGAACTCCGAGATGCCCGGGCACGTCACGCATACGTCATAGGCGCCCTCGACCTGTTCGGTCCCATAGACAAACGACGCACCAGCAGCCTCGAGCGCACGCGTGGCGTCATTGGGCTCAGAGGTGCCACCGCCATACACGGTAACGGCGCTTACGCGCTCGGGATGTGCCAGCGCCCAGCGGGCAACATCGAGACCGGATTTGCCCTGACCCAAAACGAGCAGGCTAAAGACATCAGCAAGAGGCATGAAAGACCACTATCCCAACTGGAAGAACAGAGCAAGGCCAACGGCACCGAAGGCCGCAGCGATAATCCAAAAACGGATGACGACCTTGGTCTCGGCCCAGCCCTTCTTTTCGAAATGATGATGGATGGGCGCCATAAGGAAGACGCGCTTGTGCGTAAAGTGGAAGTAGACAACCTGAATCATGACCGACAGGGTCTCAACGATAAACAGGCCGCCGATGATGAGGGAGACGACCTCGGTGTTGGTCATGATGGACGTGCAGGCAAACGCGGCGCCCAGGGCAAGCGAGCCGGTATCGCCCATAAAGATGCTCGCCGGATAGCAGTTGAACCACAGAAAGCCCAAGCAGGCACCGGCACACGCGGTGCAGAAGATGGACAGGTTCACGTCTCCGTGCAAAAACGCCATGGCAGCCATGGCGAGCATGGCAATCATGGAGGTGCCGCCAGCAAGACCGTCAAGGCCATCGGTCAGGTTCACGGCATTAGAAAGACCGGCGATCATCAGCCAGCAAAAGACAATGTAAAGCCACGGGAACGAAAGGCCACAGATGGTGGTCGAAAGAACACCGAGGTCAATCGTCAGGCCGCCGGGAAAACGAATCTCGGGGGCGACGCCGCACCAGTTGACGGCAAGTACCGTAAAGGTGACACAGATAATGGTTAGGCCGATCATCTTGGCATGGGGCGTCAGACCGAGCGAGCGCCCATGCGTAACGGAGGTCAGGTCGTCGATCAGGCCCAGCACGCCGGTCGCCAGCGTGGCGAGCAGCACGAGCACGAGCTCGGTGGTGAGCTTGCCCATCAGCAGGCAGGTCAGCGAGATCGCGACGAGGATGACAACGCCACCCATGGTGGGCGTTCCCTGCTTAACCAAATGACGCTTGGGGCCGTCGGCACGAACCTGCTGGCCGATACCCTCGACCTTGAGCAGCTTGATCCACCACGGCATGAGCAGCAGCGCAATGGCAGCGGCGATGCCAAGCCCCAAAAAAGCCTGATACGTTGGATACGAGGGATTGCCGAACATGGGCTAGCACACACCTTCCACAAAGCGGTCGAGCTCAACAAAGCGGGAACCCTTGACCAGTACAACATCATGTTTTTCAAGCGCGCCGCCCATGCGGTCGAGCACCTGCTGATAATCGGAGAACACCTGGATGCGGTCCTCGTCCATGCCCATCATGCGCGCGGCATCGGCCATAAGCTGGGCCAGCTCACCACCCACGCACGCCAGCATGTCGAGCTTCTTGGCGGCGGCATAGGCGCCCACGAGCTCATGCATGCGAGGAGCCTCATCGCCCATCTCGCCCATCTCGCCCAGGATCGCCATACGAGACCCCGTGCACGAAAGCGAGCACAGCAGATCGAGGCCAGCAGCCATGGATTCGGCACTGGCGTTATAGGAATCGTCAATGACGCGGGCGCCGCTCTTGGCGCGCTTGATCTCCTGGCGGTGACCGGTGATCGTGAGGCCTCCAAAGGCAGCATCGATCTGCTCGGGCGTCACGCCCAGGCGATAGGCAACTGCGGCGGCCTTAACGGCATTTGGGACGGACTGCACGCCGGGGATGGCAAGCATGGTATCGGTCGTCTCACCCTGGCCGAAATCGAGCGTAAAGACCGGACGGCCCTCGTCATCAACACGAATGTCGCGGGCACGGACCTCATCATCGTCCGAGACGCCGGCCAGCATCACGTCGATACCAGCAGGCTGGGCGAACGTATCGCGAATGAACGGCGTAAAGTCGTCCTCGCCGCCCAAAACCAGCAGCGGCAAGAAGTCGCCGGCGGCGCACATACCCTGGACAATCTCGGCCTTAGCGCGGGCGATGTTCTCGCGGCTGCCCAAAATGCCGATGTGAGAGGTACCAATCTTGCTCACGATGGCAAGGTTGGGATTGGCGGACTTGGACAGGCGCTCAATCTCGTGGAAATGGTTCATGCCCATCTCGAGCACCAGGACCTCGGTATCGGTCGGAGCGGAAAGCACCGTGAGCGGCATGCCGATCAGGTTATTGAAATTGCCCTTGGTGGCCCAGACACGATAGCGCTTGGCGAGCACGGCGGCGAGCACGTCCTTGGTCGTCGTCTTGCCGATGGAACCGGTAATGCCAACGACCAGGCAGCCAAGCTCCAGGCGATACGTGTGCGCCAAACGCAGCAGAAACTCCTCGGGATCATCGGTCAGCAGGATGGCGCACCCCTTGTCCTGCGCCATCGAGACCAGCTCGGCCTCGGGCTCACGCGTCATCACGACGGCGCCGGCACCCGACTGGACGGCACGGGAAGCAAAGTCATTGCCGTCGACGTTCTCACCGGGAAAGGCGACGAAAATCGTCCCCTCCTCGACCTGGCGCGAGTCGATAACGCACCCGCGGCATACCCGATCGGCTTCTCCCGTCACGGTTCGGGCCCCTGTTGCGGCCGCGAGGTTGTTGACGGCGATCTCTATCATTGCAGCTCCCCTGTAAACCTAATAATGCTATCGGCGTATTGTATCCCAGCGCCGCACATGCGTGGTGCAGGGCATGTGAACACCCTCATATGGGACAACAAACCACGCCCCAAAGATTGTAACCCCCTACTTCGTGTGCGGGATACCCAGCACGTCGAGCGCGTTGGCCATAATGGACTGGAACGGCACCGCAGCGGCATCTGAGCCGCTCGGCGTTCCGTCGAGCGTGATATAGCACAGCACCTTGGGCGATTGTGCCGGTGCAAAGCCCATAAAGGACGACATGTAGTTCTCCTTGAGGTAGCCGCCGTTCTCGTCGGCACGTTCGGCCGTACCGGTCTTACCCGCCACGTCATAGCCGTCAACCGCGCCGCCAACGCCCGTTCCCTCGGACACGACCGTCTGCATGCACGATGTCACCTGGGATGCGGCGTCCTCCGAAATCGCGCGCTCGCCTTCACCCCAGTCCTTCTCGTCGCCTTTGCTGGACTTATAGAAGTGCGGTGTCATCATCACACCGCCGTTGGCGATGCCGCCCACGGCACGTGCGATCTCAATCGGCGAGACGGACAGTGCCTGTCCAAAGCTCATCGAGCCCAGCGTGGCGCCGTCATACTGGTCACGCTCCTTGACGATACCCAGGCTCTCGCCCGGAAAATCTACACCGGAGCTATGACCGATGCCCCACTTGTCCACATAGGCGGCAAAGTCGTCGGCACCGATCTTGCGCCCCACCAGGACAAAGCCCACGTTGGACGAACGGCGCATCATCTCGCGCACATCCATGGTCATGGCGTAGTCGCGCTTGTCAGCATCGGTGACGGTATCGTCGCCCACCTTGATGCTCGCCGGCACCTCAAACGACGTACTCGATCGCACGACGCCCAAGTCGAAGCCGGCGCCCGCCACGAGCGTCTTAAAGACCGAGCCGGGCTCGTAGGCGTCGGTGACCAGGCGCAAGTTCATATCCTCGGTCTTGGCGTTCTCCAGATCGGTCTGGTCGTAGGTCGGGTACGAGCAGGCTGCCAAGATCTCGCCTGTCGTAGGATCGGTGACCAGCGCCGAGCCGTTCTTGGCCTTAGTCTTCTCAACTGCCTCTGCCAGGGCATCCTCGGCCGCACGCTGGATATTGACGTCGAGCGTCGTCACGATATCAACGCCGTCGACCGCAGCCACCTTTTTATAGGCACCGCCCGCGATATAGCTGCCGTCCCTCGCGCGCTCGCGTACGAGAGAACCATTCGTACCGGTCAGAAGCTTGTTGTATTGCTTTTCGAGACCCGTCAAGCCGTCGTTGTCCACATTCACTACGCCCAGCACCTGCGATGCCAGATTGCCGTATGGATATACGCGCTTCATGGCCTGCTCAAAAAGCACGCCGGGCAGGTTCTTCTTCTCCAGCGCCGCAGCATCGTCTTCGTCCACCTGGCGCTTGATATACACCCAGGTGCCATCGGACTCAACGAGCTTGCGGCAGGTCTTTTTATCGATTCCAGTTGCCTTGACCAGCGCCGACACCGTCTTGTCAACATCCTCGACAAGTTGCGGGTTCACGGCGATGTTGCGACATTCGACCGACGACGCCAGCACGTTACCATTGCGGTCGTAGACGGTGCCACGTTTGGCATAGAGGGTCTGCGCAAGCAGGCGGCGCGCATCGGCACGCTCGCGCAGTTTATCGGCTTCGACAATTTGATAGTCGGCAAGGCGAAAGACGCCCAAGCCCAAGCCAAGCCCGATGAAGCCCATGACGGCTTTGCGGCGAGGCAGAGGCGCGCCTGTGAGCCATTCGGTCGACGAACTCTTGCGCGACCTGGTGTTATGCACTTGAGGGCCGCCCGAGCCGCGAAGTCGCGACGCCGGGTCATTGCCACGGGACTGCCCGGCGTTGTAAGATTGCCGACCCGTTCCTTGATAACCAGAACGTCCCCGCGACGAGGGACGTCCAGAACCGCGGCCCCCATCGGACCCGCGGCGATAGTCATTTGTCATACTCAGCTACCGTCTTGCTACTGAGCGGTCGCGGTCGCGTTGGCGCCCGCGGCTGCATCCTGCGAAAAGTCAAGTGTAACGCTCTCGCTGGGCTCCACCATGCCATAAGCGCCCGCAAGGTCGCGAATGCGCGTGTCGGCGCCATAGACCGAATGCATGACCTCCAGGTCGGAGCTCTCATCGGTCGCTTTTTCGAGCGTGTTGGTAAGCTCGGCGTTGCTGTTGAGCACCTGGGCCGTAACGCCGGCGAGCGCCACGCGGGCGACGCCGATCGTCATGAAGATAGCCGAAATGATGCAAAACGTTTTAAGAACGCTCATGAAAACCGGGCTTACCGCCTGGTTTGCCTGACGGCCCGCGCCCGTGTAGACATCAAAGCGCGGCGTGCGCTGCTCACGGGGAGCAACGGGGGCCTGCGGCGTCTCACGATAGGCGGGCATGGCGTTCATATCATAGGCGAGTGCTGCGCTTGAAGTGTTGTAGCCCATGATATGCCGCCTCCCATCCCGAGTACGTTGGTAGTGTGTTTAAGCTTCGTTTATGGTGCGAGCGGGAGGTCCAATATCGCGCGGTCGCGCCTACAGACGCTGCGCCACGCGGATTTTGGCTGATCTCGCCCGAGGGTTGCGCTCAACCTCATCAGGCTGGGCAACCAAGGGTTTGCGGGTGATGACCTTGAGTATCGGCACGTTGCCGCACACGCACACCGGAATCTCCGGCGGACACGTGCACCCCTGGCTCATCTCCTTAAAGTGGTTCTTTACGATACGGTCCTCGAGCGAGTGATACGAGATGACGCAGATACGTCCGCCCGGGTTGAGCCACCTGGTGGCGGCATCAAGCCCTCGTTCGAGCACATCGAGCTCGTGATTGACCTCGATGCGAATGGCCTGGAAACTTTTCTTGGCCGGGTGTCCGCCATGCCGACGAGCGGCAGCCGGGATACCCGCCTTGATGATCTCGACAAATTGGCCGGTGGTTTCGATCGGTTCTTGCTCGCGGCGGCGCACGATCTCGCGCGCGATCTGCGAGGCGAACTTCTCTTCGCCGTAGACGCGTAGAATCCGGGCGAGGTCGTGTTCGTTATAGGTGTTGATGACCTCAGCTGCGTTTAAGGTGTTATTACCCGGATCCATCCGCATGTCCAATGGGGCGTCCTCGTTATACGAAAAGCCCCTGCCAGGGATATCGAGTTGCGGCGACGAAACGCCCAAATCGAACAGGAAGCCATCGACCCCGGGCACCTCGGCCGAGCAAAGCAGCTCGTCCAAGTCGCCGAAGTTGCCCTTCAGCAGCTGGTGCGGAACGCCGGGAACCTCGCGGTCCAGACGGGCGCCAGCGGCCTCGAGGGCCATGTCGTCCTGATCGACGCCGAGCAAAAGGCCCGTCTCCCCCACCTGCGCGGCCATCTTTACCGAATGGCCGGCACCGCCAAGGGTGCAATCGCAGACAACGGAGCCGCTCTTTAGCCGCAGCGACTCAAGCACTTCGCCGAGCATGACAGGTTCATGCCGATATTCTTGTGTCAAGATCCCACGCTCCATCCGTTACCCGTGCCTTGCCCTTACGAGAAGAAGAGGTCCAGCAGGGCCTCATCGTCATCGTCCTCATCGGCCGCGGCGCGATCCCAAACCTCAAGGTGGTCGTAGTTGCCCACAACCGTGACCTCGCGGTCGAGGTTCGCCTGCTTGCGGAGAGACTCGGAAAGACCGATACGACCGGCGCTGTCCACGTCCATCGACGTGGTGCGCTTGTTGATCGCCCTCATGAGCTTCTGGTCATTAATGTCACGCGGGTTAAAACCCTCGTGGCCCTCACGACCCGCGAAGAGTCCTTCGACCCACTTATCGAAGGCCTCGGCAGAGAACACGTACAGAGCATCGACATCCAGGGCTTTGAACACGCGAACGTGCTCTCCAAGCTCCTCGCGAAGGGGTGCAGGCAGGGACAGACGACCTTTTGCATCGAGATTGCGCTCGTATGCACCAGTCATTCCCATGTGCGCCCTCCCCTCGGTTACTCAGATGGCACGTACGCGGGGAACCACCCCGCCTGTCGACGTCATCAATAATATGGGGAACCGCCCCATTTTTCAACACCTTTCCCCCTGTCTCTTATACACATCTGACGCTGCCGACGAA